>DASXVB010000126.1:0-20208 GCA_036504475.1 Methanosarcina sp. | reverse complement strand
TCATGTTTCAGAGTCTGCTGAAACATTTCCATAGCTGTTCCAAATTCCATAGGCGGCTCTTTAATCTCTTTCAGCTTCACTTTACCATCCTGGTTGTTTATGTAATCAAAAAGCTTCATTGCATGAATGTTCTCTTCTTCAACCTGAACTCTAAACCAGTGAGCGAAACCCGAAAGCCCTACCGACGAACTGTACGCTGACATAGCAAGGTACAGATAAGACGAATACATTTCTTTATTAATTTGCTCGTTCAATACTTCTTCCATCTTTTCACTTAGCATTGATTCTCCTCCCCAGTTATTTAATTCACAACTTGACAATTACATCTGCTATTATTCTTAAGACATGCTGCCCGCCAACAGTTTTCCTTTTGGTCAAGCTTTTTTTTTAAAAAGCTTGCATGTACATCATTGGCGATGCCTTTCCATTAATTTAACTATATTTGATGAACCTTTCAGGTTTAACTCTCTCACGTACGACAAGCACTGGAATTTTTGAATGCCTTACGACTTTTTCGGATACGCTTCCAAGCATGAAACGTTCAACCTCGCTTTTTCCAGTGGATCCCACGACAATCATATCAACTTTCTGCTCTTCTGCAAAATCCAGGATTTTTTCAGCCGGATTTCCTTTAAGCAGTATGGGTACAGCTTCGATTCTGGCAGCTTTTGCATTTTCTTCTATGTAACATATAGCTTCACGACCAATTCTTTCAAAGTGCTCGTAGGCATTTTTTACCCATGATTCATCCATCAGAACCGAGTCAAGAGACGTTAGATCAATGACATATAAGGCATAGACCTTTGCGCCACTACACCTCGCCATTTCTATCCCGAAATCCGCTACGCTTTCAGCGGCTTTTGAGCCGTCAGTAGCTATCAGAATTTGTCTTTGCAGTTTAGATTTAAGTTCATTACTCTCCCCCATATTTACCCCCCTAATATTCTGGATTTATTATTGAACCGAGATCAAAATATGTCTTAGTTTGCTAACTTCACGAGATTTTTTAAAATTATTATTAGATAAGAAACGTAGCTAATTACTCAAAAAATAAACTCCAAAGAGAAAATTTTAGATTTAGGGATTGATGAATATTTTGAGTTTTATCTTTTCAAGATCTAGTGATAAGGATCTTTTTGTAAAGATTTCTTTCTATACCCTTTCTTCTCCCCGCCTACGCCATTTTAAGTTAATTCTTTAATTTAAAGCCTGATTCTAAACAGATTGCCTCTAAAGAGAATAGACTGCCTTATTTATCCGTTCAGGACTAAATTATGCCTGCAACTAGGTCATACCTGTATCAGCTTTTTCTCTTTTTTATGCTTTTCTCGTACAACCAGCACTGGAACTTTTGCATGCCTTACAACTTTTTCAGATACGCTTCCAAGTACAATACGCTCATATCTGCCTTTTCCAAGCGACCCCACTATAATCATATCGATATTATTGTCCTCTGCAAAATTCACAATCTTTTCAGCCGGATTTCCTTTAAGCACCCTGGACTCAATTTCCACCCCAGCAGCTTTTCCAATCTTTTCTACATAAGATGTTGCCTCGTGCCCTACTCTCTCGAATTCATCAAGCGTCTCTTTTGACCAAATTTGATCCAGAGGGACTGATCTATAAGGTGTCGTATCGATGACATAAAGAGCATATATTTTAGCCCCACCACATCCCACCATCTCTATTCCAAAATCTGCGGCTTCATTTGCTGTCTCTGAGCCATCGGTAGCAATCAGTATGCGTTTTTGCAGTTTAGATTCAGTACCAAGATTTTCTTCCATATTACCCTCAAGCCTCATTTTGAATTCCCGGATTTGTATTCCCGTGTTCCAGATTTTTATCCTTTATACATATTTGCGGTTTTTCCAGAAATTTCAGATCCACAGGTCGCAATTCGAATCCTTCAAAATTGCGTTCTATGTTCTGACCACCTCATTTTACTCCCTATCTGAGTATCGATGTGTTCATATTAATAATGTTCATTTAATAAATTTCCAAGGAAAGAAAGCATCGACGAAAGCAAAAAGTGTATACTTTAGAAGATAATTAATATGAATATATATATTGGAAAAGTTGGGGACAGAATCGGCTCAAATCTTATTTTTAAAAAGTTTAGTTCTAAAAATTGTTATTATCTTTTTTACTATTGAGAAAGGTTTCATCAAGAATTTTGAAGTAAATAAAGGAGATACGAAATCCGTGAATCAGATTCTTGCCCTTCCAAAAACCTGGGGATATGATCTCCAAAGTTGTTCTTTTTGGGAAAAGCACAGAAAAACAATAGAGAAATCAAAGTTTACAATCTGGATCTCTGTCCTGCCGAGGCACAAGAAATAGGGCTTGAAATTCCCTAGATAGACTTCAGAGTGAAAGAAGTGAAAAATAGAAAAGTTCTTGTTGAAAATGATATAGCTGATAAATAAAGATAAGGAAAATAGCAAGGACTTCCATATGCTTGTTAAGAAACCACTGATAGGAAGGGACTGAAGTTTCAGGCCTCTTCAATCAGTTTTTTTATGGTTTCAAGCACAAGGATTGCATCTTCCCTTTTTATGTCAACTTCATTGCCTGTGCAAAAATCCAGAATAAGTTTTTTCTTTTCTTCCGGAATCAGTCCTTTTTTCACCCCTTCTTTTACAAGCCCGAAATAACTCCGGTCAGGATAATAGGTGTTAATTGCAAGCTCCAGAAGATCGTTATGCTCTTTTTCGCTCACAAGACCTGAAGCGAGTGCAGCTTTTAGTGTTTCCCTTATATTGACAAGAGGCACGGAAATGGGCTCGAAAGTGTCAGGATTTGTACTTACTGCAACCTCATCATCGGACTCAATTACACCGTCCCTGTACCATTCGTAAACCTTTCCTACGCCTATCATCCCATGAGTATCCAGTTCCGAAGCTCGAAGAGCTCCCATGCTTGCGCCTCCTACTACTTTTACTCCTGAATCAAGCGCAGATAGAATCTCTCTATGCCCTACAGCAGCCCTGTCAAAAAAGATCCCGTCTATTATTCCTATGACCTTATACCCTTCCTGGACGAATTTTTCAAGCTGAAACCTTCTTACAGGAGGCTGATAATTTGCTTGGAGGACTTTTCTTGCCTCCTCATGGCTGATACTGTTGCCTGTAAAGACCACAACTCTCTTTTTCATCTTCTCTTCCACGGTTTTTCATTTTTGCTTCTGGAAAATTCTTTCTTCCTTTGAGAACCGATTCTTTTTCCTTTCCTGTCACGGTCAATAGTGAACAGTTCAAAACCAGGAATGATTACTCTGACAACAGGTACTTTAACCTCTTCTCTTGAGAGGTCTACTACCAGCACTCTTTCGGCAATACCTTTAAGTTTTTCAAGGATCACGTCGATGTTTTCTGTAGGGCTTTTCCTAGACAAGTCCTGCACTTCAGAAAGGGAAATTTTTTCTCCTTCTTCGAACCAGAACCAGTTCAAACGTTTCATGCGGTCGTAGCCTACACTTCGGATAAAACCTTCTCTGTCCGTATCTTCCCTTGCTCCTTGAATCTGGACTACTCGTGACTGAGCAGCTTCAGTTATGGCCCGTGAAACTGCAATTTCGGGTTTCAGGTGAGAGCCTGCACCCATAACAAGAAGAGCCGGATCTTTTAGCTTTACGTCATCAGTTGCCGCAATTACTGTCGGAATGCCGGTATCGGTTGGAACCAGCCAGACTTTAAGTTCTATTCCTGCGTCCTTGAACTTGCTGGCAAGTTCGTAAAGGTACCCATCCTCTTCAGTCAGTACTATTTCCTTTCCGAGATTACGGGAGAATTGCGCTATGCTGATTGCATCCCTTTCTATAACCTCAAGCAGCCCGTGGAAAATAGCTTCCTCAATCACGTTTCCGGATGCCAGCCCATTGGTATTGCTCAGGAAAAGTTTCTGACACCGTCCAGGAGAATCGTACGGATGGTAAACCGAATTGGAGCTTACGAACACTTCTTCTTTGTTCATCAAATCATATGCTCCAACCCATTCAAGCAAAGAGTTGGGAAGATAAGGTTGAGGTAGAAGTAGTGTTGCTGGATCGAGCACTGTGCAGCTTTCTATGGCGCTCGTATAGGATTCCACAAGAGCCGGGGAAGAAATTCCACCTTCAATGTTTGCATTTAAGCCAGGTCTTTCTGCCAGGCAGCGTTCAAAACTTTCCATTATCGCTGAGATCCGGGCTCTCTGATCAGTTGAACCCTTGCCTGAGTAAATACTGATCGCTCCTTTTGCTGCACTGGGGCGAATTGCCGAAAAAATAGGGATCCCAAGCCTATCCAAGTTTGTAATATCTGCGATTCGGGTAACACCTATCTTTTTTATCTCATCTTTAGTGTTTTCTAGGGTTGTGGCTTCGTCACATACTCGCTGTGTACCTTCGAGATATGAGATCGATCTGTCAAGCTTTATTTCAGGCATAAGTAAAAACCTTCTATCTCATATTATATATTTTATGATTTTTGGGATATTGAATATTTTCAGAGTTTTTACGTAATTCCTTTGCAGATCTTTTGTGAAACATAATTATGATAAAAAATACTGCAAAATAATCCAACGTACTGTCAATATCTGCGAACGTATAAAAACAGAGTACAAACAGAATAATGCTATATATTGAAGGATCTATAAGTATGTAAGAGGGCTTATAAGGGGGTTTTGTCCGACGAATCTTAAGAAATTGTTTCTGGAAGAAAATGTAGGAGGCTTTGATCTCCTGTTCCGAACTATATATGGAGTACTTGCAACTCTCATGCTGGCAACAGGTCTTGTAAAAAAATCTCCTTTAAAATGGATAGTTGCGCTGATCGCTTTTATGGGACTCGTTAGCTCAATTCTGAGACACTGCACTCCCTATTCCATTCTTGGAATTAATACCGCAAAGAAAAAGAAAGCTTCTGTGCAGGAAGCTTATTTTAATGAGCGATACATAAGGAGATATTAATTCTCCAATTTTCTTTTTAAAAAGATATGTTCAAAAAAGACATTCAAATATACTATATCTCCAACCTTTTTTCAGCAAATAATCACTCAAAATTAGATTTTTAAATTCGGACTGATTTCTTTGCAGAATTGTTTTTCTTTGATAATTAACTATCACCCGAAAGAGCTCATTATTTTGGAAATTTAAGAAAAGGTTAAAACAAAAGAGTATAAGATAACATATTTTACAATGTTAGGACATAATAAACTTAAGCCATATTGATATATAAGTTTAAGAATATTTCACTCATGTTGAAAATAAATGTGAAGATGAGAAAAATGAACAACACAGAAGGCTGTGAAATTAGGTGCACAGAGTGTAGAAAGTGGTTCCGCTCACAAATTATTCAATTTGAAGATGAAGAATCGTTTCTGCACTCTGTGATGTACAAAAACACAGAAACATGCCCTTATTGTAACACAGTGGTTACTCACGACAAAGAAATTATGAGATATGTAGAAAGAGATAGTAATGGTAAAGTCATTAAAGAAACGAGATACATATATGATTTTTAATGGCAGCTTTTAAAGTGATATTTAATATAGTTTCTTAATATTTAGAATATTAAAACTGCTTACATTTACACTGACAGTGTTCTTTCTGCAAATTCGCACTATTTTTTCTTATTCTTTTTAATAGTAATCCGTAAATAATAGCCTTCGATTTCACATTTATTTTTAATCCGGGAAACGGGCAAGTTATAAATTTGATAAAAGTGAAAGTTTCGCATAAATATTCATAAGTTGATAGCATATGTTGATACTTTGACTTTTTTTGTATTCGCTCTTATATTTGCGTAATTTATTTATTTAATGGCAGGAAAAAGGTATCCTATAGGTGATGAAGTCCGCCTGGACTCTTCAGTCTAAACCGCTTACGCTGATGACTTCTACATCAATTATTGAGGTTTTAATTTGTATACTATTTTACTGGTAGGTATAGGCGGCTTTATAGGTGCTATTTTAAGATATGTAATAGGCGGATGGATACAGAACGGTTTTGTCAATTTTCCAGTAGGTACGTTATTTATAAACACCACTGGCAGTTTTTTTATAGGCTTAATAATGTATCTATCTGAATTCCAAGGTTTGTTTAGTGACGAAACTAGGATATTTTTGACAATTGGCGTATTAGGTGGCTATACAACATTATCAACATTTGGCTATGAATCCTTCCGATTACTTGATGACTCAAAATTAACACTCTTGGCGATAAACTTATTATCGACAGTATTATTTTCCATACTGGCCGTATACTTAGGTAAGATTGTGGCGCTGAGCTTTGGCACACACCTATTGAGGTGGATAAAATGAAAACGGATAAAGTTGACGCTATTGAGGGGAGCCAAATGAAAAGGGAATCTACAGCCATATTATTGAGAATATTTATAGGAGAATCTGACCGATACAAAGGCAAGCCATTATATATGCATATTGTTGAAATGCTAAAGGCAGAAGGTATAGCTGGAGCAACCGTTTTCAGAGGTATAACAGGTTTTGGAAAACAAAGCCTCATCCATACAACTTCTATACTACGCTTATCAACTGATTTGCCAATAGTTATTGAAGTCGCTGATCTCGAAGAGAATATTGACAGGATCAGACCGAAGCTGGACGAGATAATTAATAAGGGATTGATTACAGAAGAAAAAGTTAAAATCGTATTTTATGACAGTGATAAAGATAAATAAAGTATCCATTATCAGTAAATATTTATTCTTGTTACCGAAATTTCTACAATGCATTCATCAGAAAGTTCCATGAAGAGATGCCTATTCATGGATTTTGGTTTCGCAATCCTATACTTGTTTTTAAATCATAAAACAACTTAATTTATTTTTGCCCCGGTGTAAGACAATTCGGCAAGTTTATTATATTTGGATACATAGATTAAATTATGACTTTCTTGCCTCCGGATTATGGGTCTGTTAGTTATATTCCTCTGGACATAGCCTTTAGGGATGCTATTTTTATCGGGATCTTTAGCTTCGTTTTGTTCTTTATTCTAGTCCTCTCTGTGCGTCATAGTGTTCGGATAGCACAGAACCGTTAAGTATCTTCTCACACGCGTATTTTTTCTTTATTTTCCCTTTAAAAGGCTTAAAGTAACTTAGTTTCGGTTTTTGTTCTTGAATTTTTCTGTGATAAGCGAGCCTATTGACCAGAATATATTTTTTCTTGACTCAGGACATTTGGTTCTTTTATTTTAAAATATGTTAGTAATTATAAACATTAGATAAATTAAGATCAGGGAAATTGGGGAACATGAAGGCTGAAGAAAATGTAGTGGACACTGATATTTCTAATATTCAGGAAAATGAAACCTCTCCTCACGATGAAAAATACAAGTCTGGAAGAGAAATGACAGGAAATTTCCATAGATCTCACGAAGAAAGCGGGAATAAACATGCTGGGAATATGGTGCATCAGAGTCATCTCGAAGACCAAACGATGTATACTGCAGAGAAATCGATGAACCACGAACAACATGAAGAAATGGAAAGTGGAAACTCTGAACAGCATAAAGAGATGAAAAATGAACAGCACGATGAAATGAAACATGCAAGAATGAAACAAGACCATGAACAGCATGGCGAAATTAAGCATGAAGGAATGAAACATGAAGGCCATGAAGCGACCGGTAGGAAAGAGCACGGCAACCATCATACTCACATGCTTGAAGATTTCAGAAAAAGATTTATTGTTTCTTTCGTGTTAACTTTCCCGGTTTTGCTGCTTTCGCCTACAATCCAGGACTTTTTTAACTTTGAGATTCACGTTCCAGGTGCGGATTATCTAACCTTTTTGCTTTCGTCTGTCGTTTATTTCTACGGTGGATACCCATTTCTTAAGGGGATTAAAGAAGAGCTTTCTGAAAAATCGCCTGGAATGATGACCCTTATAGCCATTGCAATCAGCGTGGCCTATTTTTACAGCTCGGCTGTAGTTTTCGGGTTGCATGGAGAGGTTTTTTTCTGGGAACTTGTAACCCTTATCGATGTAATGCTACTGGGGCACTGGCTGGAGATGCGTTCCGTAATGGGAGCTTCGAAAGCCCTTGAGGAGCTGGTAAAGATCATGCCTTCGATTGCCCACCTGACGAAAAATGGAGAAGTTGTGGATATTGAGGTTGAGTATCTAAAAGTCGGAGACAAGGTCCTGATTAAGCCCGGAGAAAAGGTGCCTGTTGACGGGACTGTTGTAGAAGGTACGAGCAGCGTCAACGAATCCATGCTTACCGGAGAGTCAAAGCCTGTCTCAAAAAAGCCGGGAAATGATGTTATTGGTGGCTCAATTAATGGGGAAGCAGCTTTTGTCGTCAGGGTAGAAAAGACCGGGAAAGACACTTATCTCAGCCAGGTTGTCGAACTCGTCAGGGCTGCCCAGGAAAGCAAATCAAAAACTCAGGATCTAGCAAACCGGGCTGCCATGTATCTTACAATCATAGCTCTGACTGTGGGAGCTCTCACTTTTACTCTCTGGATTCTTATCGGCCAACAGCTTGTCTTTGCACTGGAAAGGGCAGTGACTGTAATGGTCATTACCTGTCCGCACGCCCTTGGACTTGCAATCCCTCTGGTAGTTGCAGTTTCAACATCCATTGCCGCAAAATCCGGACTTCTCATTCGGGACAGGCAGGCATTTGAGAGAGCACGCAATCTTCAGGCTATCATTTTTGACAAAACTGGTACACTCACCGAAGGAAGGTTTGGGGTTACGGATGTAATTTCTCTTTCAGACGAGGAAATAGGAATAGGAGAGAAAAACGAAAGAATCTTAAGCCTTGCAGCTTCTCTGGAAGCAAGTTCGGAACACCCCATTGCAACGGGCATTCTGGAAAGTGCACGGGAAAAAGGACTGCAGAATCAATCCGTGGAAGAATTCAGTTCTATTCCGGGAAAGGGAGTACAAGGCCTGGTTGAAGGGAAAAAATTCCTTGTTGTAAGCCCTGGCTATCTTGAAGAAAAAGGAATAGTTATCAAGAATCAAAAAGTCGAAGAAATAGAAGCTCAGGGAAAAACTGTCGTGTTCCTGCTTGAGGAAGACAAAGTACTTGGAGCCGTTGCACTTGCCGACATTATCAGGAAAGAGTCCAGGGAAGCGATCTCGAAACTTAAAAGCATGAGAATTAAGTGCCTAATGCTTACAGGAGATAATCGTTATGTTGCAGCCTGGGTATCCCAAGAACTGGAGCTTGATGACTATTTCGCAGAAGTCCTTCCTCATGAGAAAGCTGAGAAGGTAAAAGAAGTTCAGACGCAGTATATTACAGGTATGGTTGGAGACGGAGTGAACGATGCGCCTGCTCTGGCTCAGGCTGATATTGGGATAGCCATAGGAGCAGGTACGGATGTTGCAATCGAGACAGCTGATATAGTTCTGGTAAAAAACAATCCCAGGGACGTGGTTGATATTATCAGGCTTTCCAGGAAAACTTACTCCAAGATGTATCAGAATCTCCTCTGGGCAACAGGATACAACGTTTTTGCCATTCCTCTTGCAGCCGGGATACTCTATGGGTACGGAATCTTACTGAGCCCGGCTATGGGTGCCGTTTTCATGAGTATGAGTACAATAATTGTAGCAATAAATGCTAAAACTTTAAAGATAGAGTGATTTAATAAAGGAATTTACTCAATAAATGAGCTGCTAGAAGCATGTCGCTTTTATTTCCCAGCTTTTTATAACATTCTGATAAACTGTGGGTTCAAAGTTTTATCTTTTTGATTTAATTGATTTTTTTAGTTTAAAATATGCAATTTATTTTAGAATCTTTGATTTAAATCTATATCCAGAGCCTTTCACCCAAGCGATGAAATTCTTGAACCGGATTTCTAGTTCAGTATTTTATCTGTTTCTCAAAATGCCTGAGCCGGAAGTTGAGCAAAAAAACGATGTAGATTACCAGGCCTGCAATCAAAAAAGAGGCTCCAGCAAGCATTTCGTATAAAAGACCACCAAGGATAAGTCCATTGATGCTTGCAAGGCCCCCGAAACTGCTAGCAACACCCTGTATCGTACCCTGGTATTTTCTTCCTGCAACTTTTGATAAAAGGGAGAGAAAGGAAGGCCACATAAGTCCGTCTCCAAGTGCAAAAAAACCTGCTGCAAGGTAGGTAAGGAAAAGATCTCCAGGAATGAGAAGTAGAAAATTAGTACCTAGCACAAAACTTCCGAAGATTATAAGGGTTATATCCGAATATTTTCTTGAAACCCTGGGAAGTATGGTACTCTGTACGATTATCAGAAGCCCGCTCAGCAACGTAAAGTAAACGCCCATTTTTGCAATGCTCCAATTGAGAGTTGAGATTGCGTGCAGTGGAAAAGCGGTATAGAATACATTGTAACCAAGATCGATTAGAAAGTACAGGCCCAGCATATAGGGGATACCTGGAAGTCTCAGAATCTCCTTAAGGTCGGGTTTCTTTATCTCTTTCGTTGTTCTGCATTCTCTTATTTCATAACCTAAAATTTTCCGTACATTCTTAGCTTCTTCAGGTCCTTCAAGAGCGCACTCTTTACTTTCAGGAACATAAAATATGATCAGCAATGTTCCAATAATTGAGATTACTATTGCTCCCAGAACAGGAGCTGCGTCCCCATATTCTGTTACGCTCAATACTCCGGCAAGGGCAGGCCCAACTATAAACCCTAGATTTTCGGAAATCGACATCTTCCCGAAATTCCGGCTCCTATCCCGTTCTGTAGTAATATCGGCTAAATAAGCATTAGCTACCGCTACATTTCCTCCTGTCAGTCCGTCAAGAGCTCTGGCAAAAAAAAGCACTATAAGGGGCAGGGTAACTGTAAAAGTTCCCAGGAGTGCGGAATCGATATTAAAAAGGCTTACTACTGGAAGAAAAAGAGCCCCCAGAAAGATAATCCATGAAAACAAGGTTCCTAACTGGCTTAAAAACAGAATCTTTTTACGGCCATAAGTGTCAGACCACCTCCCCAGAACAGGAGCGCCTATTAGCTGGAAAGCCGGATACATCGAACTTGCCAGTCCATAAATGAAAGCATTCCCTCCCAATCGGTTAACCAGAAACACTAAGAAAGGGAGTACAATGCTGAACCCAAGCGTGCCTATGAAATTAACAGCAAGGATTGGAAGGAGGGAAACTTTTTCTCCGGGATAAGAACCTAGGTTGTTTTTCGGGCTTTTGATTTCCTTTTCCATATTTCCTCAAGGTTCGTTTTCGAAAACATTCTTATCCAGGTTTTCAGGTTTCCCTCTCCGTTTTCCGTAAGCGGGTGTACTCAGCTTTCGGATAACGATAACTTCATAAATACAGTTTACTCTTTGGTTCTTAGAATATCAGCCCAGGCCCGTCTTCTACACCTCGGACACCTCAAATACTTTTTATTCACGCCATTGGGGCTGATGAGATCATCAAACTTTGAAACCTTGAATACTTCACTACATTTGGGACAGAGATAGGAAAAGTTTTTTGCATACCATACTGCAAGAAGAGCAAGGCCCTCGGAAATTATCATGAGCCAGATATACCAGTGCTCCTGATGCAGAAAAACCAATGGTATTGTAATTAGGATTATGAATGTAAAGAGTACTTGAGCTGTTCCGTACCAATTACTTTGAGTAACCTGTAGATGTTTATTTATGTTCATAGCTTACCCCCCGGTTCTGCTATTTTATCGAACATTCTATACTAGAAATAGGATTTACGTCTATTTAACGGCAACCCTTTTACAAAAAAGCTTGACCGAAAAGATTTCTTTGGGCTAAGACATAAAAATGTTATAAAAGAAAGAAAACTGCCTGCGGCCTACGAAATACTTAAGTTGGGCTAAGATTAAACCTGATAGCCAGCTTATTGAAAATTGACTGTACCAGTCGAAATTAAAGAAATTCCTTATAGAGCCAATCCATCCGTTTCAGTTATTTCGTCTTTACTATCAGTCCTTCAATTGTATCTCCGGAGTACCAGACCAAAACCTCCAGGCGCTCTGAACATTTGCAAAATGCATCCTGCACAGAGATTTGAGTACCAAGATCCGGGTTGTCAAGATGCCTCCAATCATCATTGACAAAGAGCCATAAACTTCGTGTACTGCCTACTGGATAAGGTAGCAGTTCAAGCCAGTATCGGGTTGCCATTCCAGTTTCCACAACCTCTGCGCGTTGTTCGACTGTCTTTTGATCTTCCGGAATATTTGGCAATTCTTTAGGGATAGTCACAGATTCTGATGTTGATTCTGATGGGTGATTTGTCTCTGATTGGACATCTGTCATTATTTATCCCCTTTTAGTTTAATTGCTAACGCAATATATTCATGCTTGATTTCACCAATTAGTATATTATGTAATTATATAGTTACTAAAGAAAACGTGTTTAGAAACTAAAATTCCGTAAGGCATATACTTCCTCGATTCTCGTGACCTTGGCTGGTCGCAGCTTTTTATTCTGTAGAATCCCCTGTTAGCTTGCTGCTGGGATGAAAAACTTCCCAAGTATCTGTATAATTTGATTTACCAATTTCGTTTTTCGGTTGTTAACTTCTGCTCAAGCTAAATTGTTTAGGGTTATTGTCTTCTTTAACGGAATTTCGAGCGGTGGCGCGAACATATCCCGTTGCTTACAGCGGGGTGCGCCACCGCAAATTTGATTCAATTGCGGGAAGGAAATTGAGGACAAAATTGGAAGAGGAAAATGGAACCGTTTCAGATCAAAAAGGGAAACCAATAAAAAACCTACAATGAAATGGATATTTTTTACAGTTTCAGGGAGTTACAGAACTTATTTCTCAGGAAAAAGGAAAAAATAAAATCAAAAATTCTTACTATGAAGAGATTCACTGGAAGATATTAAGCCTCACTTAGGATAAATATGAAAAATGTCTACCTATAAATATGTTAACCTATCGAATATAAGATACTAATGTATATTAACACAAATCTAGAAAGATAAATAACAAATCACTAATATTTATATTTCGATTCAATGTAAAAAGTTACTTCGAAAAATATTGGATCTAAAATGCTTTAGAATTCTGGCGGTGTACCGATTTTCTGTAAAATCATAGTACTAAAAAGTTATTGGGTCAAAAATTCTATCTCGATAGATCAATTTCGTCGACAATGTACGAAAACTTGATTTAAAATTTATAGCAAATTCGCGATACTGCCAAATTTTGAAAAATTGAACACTATAAATTCGGGAATGTATAGAATGAAAGGACAAATAAAAAACACATTGGTTATTTTGCTTGTAATCTTATTTGCATTGACACTATCAAGTGCAATAGGAGGTGCCGACTCCGTTTCAACCACCAACGACGTTGCGCCACAGAACTATTCTCCAGTTTGGAGCAAGTGGGAAGATCTAGGTGGAGAACTTACTGAAGGTGTAGCTGTCTCATCTTGGGCACCCAATCGGTTGGATTGTTTTGCAGTTGGAGCTAATCGGACACTACAGCATAAATGGTTTGATGGCACCTGGCATGACTGGGAAAATTTAGGTGGTGAACTGTATTCTGCACCTGCAGCTGTCTCATGGGATTCAAATCGTATCGATGTTTTCGCTATAGGCAAAGATAAATCTATACAGCATAAGTGGTTTGATGGCACCTGGCATGACTGGGAAAGTCTCGGCGGAGAATTTACTGAAGGTGTAGCCGTCTCCTCTTGGGGACCCAATCGGTTGGATTGTTTTGCAGTTGGAGCTAATCGGACACTGCAGCATAAATGGTTTGATGGCACCTGGCATGACTGGGAAAATTTAGGCGGTGAACTGTATTCTGCACCTGCAGCTGTCTCATGGGATTCAAATCGTATCGATATTGTTGCCATAGGCAAAGATAAATCTATGCAGCATAAGTGGTTTGATGGATCCTGGCATGATTGGGAAAGTCTCGATGGAAAATTTACTGAAGGTGTAACTATCTCCTCTTGGGAACCCAATCGGTTGGATTGTTTTGCAGTTGGAGATTATGGGGCACTGAAGCATAAGTGGTTTGATGGATCCTGGCATGACTGGAATTGTAGAGGTGGAAAATTATATTCTGCACCTGCAGCAGTCTCGTGGGAATCACATCGTATTGATATTTTCGCTATAAGTGAAAATAAAACTATGGAACATAAGTGGTATGGCCAGTAATTCAAAAATAATATATTGATTATATATTTCATTACTGGTACCACACGATGTGAGTAATTCCTCATTTTCGGCGGATTAAAATTATTTAATTCTCGCTCCTTGAGAAAAATTCAAAGATTGTGAATCACGCTGAAAATGGAGGAATTATTTTGGTTGTGGTGCAAAAAATCTGTTCATCTCTTTTTATCCAGTTGATGTTTTAACATCTTATGTCAGTAAATCTCTCAAAGTCCATTTAAATTCAGTAATTTTTGTTTCTCTTGCCAGTGTTTTACATTTGATGCCTCTTCATTGGCATCGGTTAACGAATTTTATGCACAGTTTCGGATGAACATACCTATTGCTTGCAGCGAGGTTTACCAGAGCAGTTTTTTATATGTAACTAAAAATAAAATTTTAACCTGAGATTCTCAGATTAGAGTCTCGACTCAGAGATCAGGTTCTGCAAACTTCGCTTTTCCTGAGCCAGTCAATATCAGACTGGTACAGGAGCCTGAGGTCTTTAAGCCCGAGCTTCAGCATGGCAAGCCGGCTGACCCCCAGTCCCCAGGCAAGGACAGGCTCTTTAATTCCCAAGGGTTCACTAACTTCTCTTCTAAAAACGCCTGCGCCTCCAAGCTCAACCCAACCGAGACCATCTACATAAACTTCAGGCTCCACGCTTGGTTCAGTGTATGGAAAATAGCCAGGACGGAAGCGGACTTCTTCAAACCCCATCCTATGGTAGAATTCAGCAAGTAATCCGAGCAAGTCTGCAAAAGACATATTCTTATCCATTACAACGCCTTCTAGTTGCTCGAATTCCGGAGTATGCGTCGGATCAATTGTTTCCCTACGGTAAGCTCTATCAATACAGAAAGCTTTTACAGGCGGTTCAGAGTTATCAGCAAGGTATTTGACAGTGACTGAGGTTGTGTGGGTTCTCAGCACATTACGTCTTGCAAGTTCTCTATCCCAAATTCCTCCCCAACCGCAGGAATCAATATCTCCTCCGCACTCATGCATTACGGCTACCTTTTCGAAATATTCCTCCGGAAGCTGACAAGTGCTATCCAGGTGAAACGTATCCTGCATATCCCTTGCCGGGTGATCCTGAGGCTGGAAAAGTGCGTCGAAATTCCAGAAAGAACTCTGGATAATCCCTCCTTTAATCTCAGTAAAACCCATTTCCAGAAAGATCTGACGCATCTGTTCTATAAGACGCCTGTAAGGATGGATTTTAACTCCATAAAGGGATTTGGGAGTAATATCAAGACGATAAGGCCTGAACTTTTTCCCTTTCCATTCTCCGCTCTTCAATAAATCCGACGTAAGTTGAGCAATTTCTTCTTCAAGAACAATTCCCTCAGATGCAAGAGCATTTCCTGCATCAGTTATGGCAACGGTCCTGAACTTTTCTTCGTGTTTAATGACAAGTTTGCGCTTGAGCAGGTCTTTTATTGTTCCTTCATTAGATCCGAGCTCTTCAAGGGTCTTTGCTTTGCCTGCAAAAGCTGTAAGGGTTTCTTCATCTTTTCCTGCACACACTTTTCCGGAAGGCACCATTAATCCGTTTTCGACTTTTGCCCATCCTTTTTTTACGAGCCAGCCAGTTGCAATTCCTACCATTTGAGGAGAGAAACGATTTCTCAGTTCTTCAAGTGAGGTCGAAACTTTAAGGAAATCAATAATCTGGCGCTCCGGAAGCCCTTTTTTTGTGTACTCTTCTCCTTCCTTTGTAAGGGAATAACGTTCCAGAACCTTTTCAGAGACTGAAACCAGCCCTTTTTCCTCAAGCATGAAGGCCGCCTGCATTGCCGCGTCTACCTGAAGCCCTGATTTTTCCTCCAGGCTTTCAGGAGCTGCAGACCTCAGTGCTTCAAGGGCAAGCAAGACTTTTTTCTCGTTAATTGTGAGGTTTTCCTGAACACTCATATAATAGTCACATCCTAATATTCATGAAGATCTTAAATTAGTATATTATAGATTTAGTCCTGTAAAGTTTACTTTTTGTAGATTATCTTATATTCATCGAGCCGTTCCCTTGCAAGCTCCCGCTTCTCCTGATGGTCTTTTAAGAACTCATACATCTTTTCGGCTGCAAGCTGCTTACATGAACCACACATTCTGGTTCCTGAGATGCATTCCTCCCTGATCTCAAGTAGTTCCTTATCGTCTCCAAGCAGATGGAAAAGCATTAGTTCAAAGACTGAACATTCATCAGGTTTTCCGCCCAGCTTCTTCTGCTCTTCGAGAGTCATACAGCCGCCAGTCTTTGCTTTCTTTACCTTTTTTGCTCCATCTTTCGGATCATCAGTAAGAGCAATGTGGCTGTCAGGGATGCTGCTCGACATTTTTCCTCCCTGCAGTCCGCTCATGAAGCGATGATAGGTAGATGCAGGAGGAATAAAGGAATAACCTCCAAATTCAGCTGCCACTTCCCTTACGATTTTTTCTACAATTTTCTTTGTAATTACCTGCGGGTTGTCGGATGGGCATGTTTTTTGGAAGTAGTTTATTTCTTCTTTATTTAAACGCTGGAAGTACTCGTTGATTGAAAGCCCGAAAATATCCAGATGTTCTTCATGAAGTTTTACCTTACCAGGAATTCGTTTTTTAAGTTCTTGAAGAGCCCCTTTTTCAGCAGCTTTTCCACGGACACTCAGATATTTCCTACCTGTTTTTGTGTCATCCCGCTCCTCTATCCTGAACATATTCATCTTGCCTGCAAGCCCTCTTGTAAGGCGAAGATGAGGATCCTGGTCTGGACCGACAGGAACTACAACCGGCTTTGGACCTCCGAATTCTTCTAGCTGGGGCTGGAGAATATCTGCAGCCTGGGTTGCCACACTGATCATATGGGATAGGTTTGTCTCTCCTGAAAAACCATAGATTGCACTCAGTTCAGAGAAATTGACCTTGACACCGAGTTCAAATGCCAGATCTTTGACGCCTTCGCAGCCTGACTGGAAGTAAATAAGGCCATCTGGCTTAAAACCGAGAGCAATGAGGCTTAATATGTACTCTTCTACCCCAATTTCCCTGCATTTTTGCCAAGAAAAGCCTCTTACCGAGAAAGCTTCTCTGTCGGCAATCCCGACAAAAGCCGACGCTCCCATTTGTTGGTGCCAGATTATCTGGTCCATAACCATCTTGTGCCCGAGGTGAACCTTCCCTGAAGGCATAAAACCGTCCATAACCGAAAAAGGAGCACCTGTGCGCATGGCCTCTACAATCTGTTCATAATCGCGATGTCCGAAGATAACTTTTCTTCGCATGTACATGTGCGGAGAAGGGATTTCCGGAAGAATCTCGTCAAAAGGAGAAATTCCGAATTCTTCGAATAATTTTGAATAGTCAGTAATGTCGCTTGAACTCCATGGGTCAAGTTTACTAGTCATAAAGTCCCTCGTAAGCCGCCAGTTATCTGAAAGAATACATCAGGTAGACAGCTTTTTCCGTATTGAAAATAATTAAAGATGAGAACGCAGTTTCAGCTAAACTGCTCTTTAAAAATACCTGCTCATATGTAAATGTTTATCCTTAGGCGATAGCTCCAAGATCACGATGGTTACATAAGTAACCAGCTTTTAACTTTCCTAACTTGCCGTGTTCTAAATGATAAATAAAGAACGTAATATAATTCTCAATTCTCTTTTCACATATTAGAATGAGTCTTTTGAATTTGTTTATCCAAGAATGTTCCCTTTCTATAACACATCTTCTTGCCCTAAAAAAGTGTACAATTACAACATAACAGATTTACTTACCGGTTTTGTTAATGCAGTAACTGGTTAATAATATCTATTTTGATAGTAATCGATGTAAAAAGAAAAACTTTAATAATTATAATCATATTTTAGATATTTATATTCATAAAAAGGAGAAAAGAGAAATGGTAATTAATAAAAGATTATATTCGTCTATTTTTATTATATTTTTAGTTCTCTTTTCTTTTACAGTATCAATAGCAGCTGCACAAACTGCTTATATCACCAGTGATGACGGAAATGTCTATGTAATTAACACTGAATCAAATGCTGCTTATAAAGTGCCTGTAGGGAATGATCCTTTTGGAGTTGCAGTCACATCAGATGGATCGAAAGTATATGTGACGGATTATAAAGCTCCTAAACTCTATATAATTGATGCAGCTACAAACAAGGTTACAGCCACAGTAACTGTAGGAGATACCCCCGCTGGAACTGCAGTCACACCAGATGGATCAAAAGTATATGTAGCAAACTACGGAAGCAACACCGTTTCTGTAATTGATACAACCACAAACACTGTTACAGACACAGTGACTGTAGGAGGTAATCCTTATGGGGTTGCAGTCACACCAAATGGTAAAAATGTACTTGTGTCAAGCTCAGGTGGTACTACTGTATCTATAATTGACACAGCTACAAATACAGTTACAGGCACCGTGGATGAGTTAAAGTACCCTGGTGGAATTGCAATCAACTCAGTAGGAACAGAGGCATATGTAACAAGTGGAAACAGTAATACTCTTTATGTAATTGATATAGACTCAAAAGCTGTTACAGCCACAGTGTCTGTAGGAGATAATCCTCATGGAGTTGCAGTTACACCAGATGGATCAAAAGTATATGTAGCAAATTACGGAAGCAACACCATTTCTGTAATTGATACAACCACAAACACTGTTACAGACACAGTGACTGTAGGAGATGGTCCTTATGGAGTTGCAGTTACACCAGATGGATCAAAAGTATATGTAGCAAACCACGGCAGTAGCGATGTTTCTGTAATTGATACCGCTACAAACACTGCTACAACTCCTGTGTCTGTAGGAACCCATCCAAAGGCTTTCGGGCTGTTTATAGGTACCTCTGTTTCTCAAGGTACTTCTACTTCCCAAGGTACTTCTACTATCTCTCAAGGTACTTCTAGTTCAGAACCACAAGCAAGTTTTACTAGTAGTGTAACATCCGGCACTGCACCTTTAGATGTATTCTTTTACGACAAAAGTATAGGGAAGCCTACATCTTGGTCTTGGGACTTTGGAGATGGAGCAACATCCACTGACCAAAATCCAAAGCATACTTATACCGATACAGGTAATTTTCAGGTTACTTTAACCGCATCGAATAATGTTGGAAGCAGTAAGACGTCTAGTACTGTGGATGTAGAAAATGTACCACAGTCACCAAAAATAGAGAAAACTAATAATCAATCGACTACTTCTCAAAATACTTCTAGTTCAGAACCACAGGCAAGTTTTACTAGTAGTGTAACATCCGGCACTGAACCCTTAGATGTGTTATTTTATGACAAAAGTATAGGGACGCCTACCTCTTGGTTTTGGGATTTTGGGGATGGATCTACATCTACTGACCAAAATCCAAAGCATACTTATACCAATGTAGGTGATTTTCGAATTACATTGAAGGTATCGAATGATGCTGGAGGCACAGAAGTTAGTAATTATTTAAAAGTAGAAGAGGCAAAAAATCAATCTACACCAGAGCAATCTACCGCTAAAATAAAAGATAAAATTAACCAGCTTTTAACTAAACATAATTTTCTATGTTGGATAATTATTATTTTCCTAATTGTTTCCCTAGTTATTTACTTAGCTGTTCGGTTAATGAAGCCTCCTTCTTCGATTCTAGATAATATAATTATTGGTATTGTAAGTACTTTAGTAAGCACTTTAGTAATTACTTTAGTTGGGATTTTCCTGCTACGATAAGTCCTAGAAGTAAGTTAAATCTTGGCTCCGTAAAAAGTCTCTGAAATGAAGAATCAACGCACATTTAGCGGCATGAAAAGATGTACTTCAGTTAGTTTCCAGCCAATCACTCAAAAAGGATCATAGAGTTGCTAGAATTTTGAAGTGATCTGTTAGCATTCATAATCGGAAAGGATATTGGATGGTATAAACTTATTGTAAACTTTTCAACATGCATCACTCACTTTTCTGATAAATTTTTATCCCGTTTTTACTTTTCACAAATTTTTTCAAAAGGATAAGGTAGTCTTGCGTCTGCCGGAATTCTGTCAACAAACTCCAGAAATTCCGGATCGTGCATTGGACTCAAACTTTTATGCTTCTGGAAGTAAGAATAGCTCCTGATTTTCTGCCAGGCTTCTTTTA
>DASXVB010000125.1:0-2216 GCA_036504475.1 Methanosarcina sp. | reverse complement strand
AAAACATTTTTTGCAACTCTGTGAGTACTATTGGATTTTTGTCCCAACATTTTTAATTATTTTTAATATATCACAGGGCTTTAATCATAATGTGTTATTGTAGTAGAGGCTATCCCCAAATCCATTTTATTCTAAACCATTAGGAATTTTCAGAATCGCTTTCTATAATCAGATATTCAATTGACTGTTCTAGATCTAATACCCAAAAATCAAATTTTGAGTTTTTGGACAGTTCCTTACCTATTTCGTATTAAAGCAAGGAAAATTGTCTTTCCTATTTGTGTCAGATTCGGAAATTTAATTTATTTATCTACCTTGCACGTTTATGATAATTACATTTTTTATAATGATTTTTTTATTAACATATAACCCTTCTTTCTCAATTGTGCCAGAATAATTTTACAAATCAATATTTTTATGTATTATTGGAGCTTATTTTACTATGATAATAGTTTACTTGAATAATACTAAAACTAATCATTGCGTTTAAATATATCTACATGTTATTATAAAATATTCAGCTGGTGAAATTGGCTAATTACAAGTTCATAAGTCTTAATTTAAACACGTTTTAAACATAGATTAAACAAATTTACCTGATAAATCCAGCTAATATGTATTAATTAATATATGAGTATAGTGATTATTTATCTAGTTATACTATAATGTCTGTCAATAAATCCCTCGATCTGGAAGTCTTTGGTGATGAAATAAAAATACTTTTTCATGAAGTGTCTTACAAAGTGGAATAAAGTATACTTTCGCGATTTAAAAACATGTCATTGAAATTTCCGATGACTCAAATTCTTTGTAAATCCGGTTTCTTTCAATACCTGTTTACGGTTTATATTAAGCATTGGCTGGCGTAATTTATCTAAACGATATATCCTGGTTGTTAAAAATGGTTGTTGATACTGATATCTGCGGTATAAAAATAGGAGATCGATACCCTGCGCATGTAATGGGAATTATTAATTTTAGTCCTGAGTCCTTTTACGGAAATTCGGTCATAAGCCCAGATTCCGCACTTGAGATTGCCCTGAAAATGGTTGAGGAAGGAGCTACCTTTCTGGATCTTGGAGCCCGCTCAACCTGGTTACATGCCGAGCCTATTAGCAGGAAAGAGGAACTTGAACGTATTCTGCCAGTACTTAAAGCGCTGGAAGGCAATGTGGATGCTGTAATCTCAGTGGACACGATGTTTCCTGAAATTGCAGAAGAAGCCCTCAAAAGGGGAGCTCAAATCATAAACGATGTTTCCGGTTTTACAGCAGATCCCAGAATGATTGAAGTAGTAGCAGGTTATGGGTGCCCTGCTGTAGTCATGGCCTCAAATAAGGTGCCGGGTGATCCTATTGGGATGGATTCCATTATCGAATCCCTTGATGCCATCATACAGACCGCTGAAGCAGGCGGCATAAATCCGGAACAGCTCATACTTGACCCTGCATCCGGCAGGTGGGTCGAAGAAAAACTTTCCATCTATGACTTTGAAACCCTTGACGATTTTGAACGCCTTAAAATTTTTGAAAAGCCTCTGTTAGCAGCTCTCTCAAGAAAATCTTTCATAGGAGATGTACTCGGAAAACCTGCAAATGAAAGGCTCTATGGCAGCTTGGCTGCAGCAGCTATTGCAGTCTATAAGGGTGCTCATATTGTCCGTACGCATGATGTATCTGAGACCTCAGATGTTGTAAAGCTTTCAGGAGCTATCAGAAGTCGACCAAGTATCGTAAAAGAGGGTAGATATGAAATTTCTGTGGTTGAGGTGAAAACTCCGCAAGATGCATCCATTGTAATGCGGAAACTTGGTGCAACCAGAACAGGCTCACAGGTAATGCAGGAAAAAAGCATCCATCTTATGCTGAAAATTCGCAATCTTACGACTACTGAAGCTTTGATAATAAAACAAGAGATACTTGCTCGAGGAGGAGACGCAGCCTTAACAAGGGATGCAGTTTCCCATGAAACAGAAATGACTGATGTGCTTGTAATGGGCACTCTGCTGCAGCTTGGGCGCCTTGCCAAGAAGCTTGAAGGGCAGGCACGCTCTCTTCCACTTATTGCCGAAATGATCCACGAATGTATTACGAACCGAAGCGATCTTGAATATCGATATCTGAGGTAATTATGATTATAACTTCAGCAAAACCCCTTGAAGAAATCCTGTCCCTGTTAAAAGACGAAGATAATATCTTCATTATCGGATGCAATGT
>DASXVB010000124.1:0-13858 GCA_036504475.1 Methanosarcina sp. | reverse complement strand
CCCGAGTCCGTACCGCATAGAAACAAGGTCAGAAACGGCATGGCTGTCCGTAGAGATGCAGAATTTGAGGCCAAAAGTTTTTGCATGCAGGATAAGTTCATCATTAAGATCAAGTCTCGAAGATTGGCTGTTGATCTTCATCACTTTTCCGTTTGCAGCTGCAGCTTCAAAAACCTTTTCGAAATTAACGGCATAAGCCTCCCTTTTCCCAAGCAGTCTGCCTGACGGATGAGCAAGAATATCAAGATACCTGTTCTCCAGAGCAGTAACAATCCGTTCGGTCATTTTTCTTTCAGGTAATGCAAAACCGGAATTTATGGCTCCCTACCACAACATCGAATTCTTTGAGAATTCCATTCGGATAGTCCAGGCTTCCATCTCTCAGGATATCAACTTCCGATCCTTTGAGAATTTTTATCCGAAATTGTTTTGAGAGTTCGTCAATTTCTTCCCACTGGGCTTTTAATTTTTCGATTTCCAAGCCATTGGCAACTTTCTGGGAACGGGAATGATCGGTGATAGCAACATATTCATAACCAAGAGCTTCTGCTTTTCCAATCATGATTTTAAGGCTATCTTTTCCTTCACTATAATTTGTATGCATGTGGAGATCTCCCTTGATATCATCTGCTTCTATTAGTTTGGGAAGGACATTTTTTGCAGCAGCTTTAATCTCTCCACGGTTTTCCCGAAGTTCGGGTAGTATATAAGCAAGGCCAAGTTTTTGATAAATTTCTTTTTCATTACTGCCTGCTATTTGTTTTCCGGATTCTTTTAAATATAGTCCGTATTCAGAAAGTTTATAGCCGTTTTTGATAGCAATATTTCTAAGTTCTATGTTATGCTCCTTTGAACCTGTAAAATACTGAAGAGCGGCTCCGTAACTTTCAGGTGAAACTACTCTAAGGTCAATAGCGGTCCCATCTCTCAAAATTACGCTGCTTTTTGTGCTGCCTTTTAGGATAACCTGCTCGACATCCGGAAGGGAGACAAAACAATCCATTACCTTCAAAGCTTCTTCTTTCTCAGCTTCTGCCAGGATATCAATATCCCCTATTGTCTCTTTTAACCTGCGAAGCGAACCTGTGTAGATTATCTTTGAGAGGTCGACTTTAGAGGTTGTATTCTCACACCGAGCTTTTAAAGCAGATATTACTTCGTCTGCGAGTGGAAGTGCCTTTCCAAGATTTATCCGAGAATGACTTTTTTCATATTGCTCAATTGCTCTTGCCAGATTTTCCTCACTTTTCTCTCCAAATCCTTCGAGTTTCCTGAGTCTATGGGTAACGATCGCGTTTTTAAGGTCTGAAAGAGTCCTTACTCCAAGGGAATCGGAAAGCTTTTTTATTTTCTTTGCCCCAAGCCCTCGAATTTCCATCAATTCCGCAGTGCCTGAAGGAGCTTTTTCTTTAAGCTTTTCAAATTTCTCCACTTTTCCGGTTTCCAGATACTCGGCAATATGATCGGCAATAGACTCTCCAATACCTGAAATTTTGATCAGCCCGACTTTCCCTTCTCTGGCATAAATTTTTTCTATAGCTTCCCCAAGGTTTTCTATCATCTGAGCTGCTTTCCGATAAGCCCGTGGTTTCCACTCAACCTGTTGGTACTCAAGAATATCGGCAGCCTCATAAAATAACTCGGCAATCTCACGATTTCTCAATTGCTCCCCCTGCCCCTTGTATTTTATACTTCCCTGTTTCTTCTGTTAATTTTTTTACATTTTCCCTTTCCGCATAAGTCATCTTCAAATACCTATGCCCTCCTCACAGTGTCATACTCTCAAAAGCAAGTCCCATGCTCCCGAGAAAAAAGTATGCACTTTCCTTACCTTCCTTTATTTCCAATTCCTAGAAAAAGTTAGCAATTTTCCTGATGATTTCCTGATGAGATGTTATTTTTTCAAGTTCCTCGAAAAGCTCCACAGGCTCTATGAATCGACCCATTACCCTCTCCCCAAAAAACTCTTTGAAATTTTTCTATATACTATCATTCAATTCGCAGGTCTTTATCGCTTTGCACCCTCAAATTTCAGAAACGGTATTTTTCCTCTATCCCTACATAAAACAGTTATCTACGCCATTATCTCTCAGTTACCGAAACCTTTAATATCTAAAAGATGCATGAGAAGAATACATAGCACTTCTTTACAACCTTATGCGACTGTGGTTTAGTGGCTATGACCTGAGCTTCCCAAGCTTAGAACCCGGGTTCGAATCCCGGCAGTCGCATCGAAAAAATCACTTAAAATAAGTCTTTTATAAAATTTTTTAATTTAAATTTTTTAATTTAAAATTACTATAAATTTATATTTCCTTTTAAACTTAAACTTTTTGAAAATGTTATGTTTTGGTTGTTTTGTGCCTGTTTTATCACGAGTTATTTTTCATAAATGTCTTGAAAAGGCTTTAGTAAAATATTTTTGGAAACTTTTTTTTCAGCCGGGTTTCCTGCTGAGATGTATCCTACTGAGGTCTTCCCTAGCTTCGAGTTCCGAATAATTAGAATAAAATTAGACTTTGAAATCAACATTAGTCAATGAGTTTTCCATGAAAATAAAAAATAGACCGGATAAACACAAATTGAAACTATCTGTGTTCATATATGTTTATCCGGGTTTATTGAGAAGACATTATGAATCGATTCACTAGATGCTTATTTGTGCTCTACAATAGGTAGATAATCCGAATATTTGCTATTTGTTATGTTAGTATATGGGGAGTCAGCAATGCCATCTCCATCTTTATCTACTGAGGTTTGGGAAAATCCGGTACCATCAGGTTTTCCCCAGAAGTTACCTCCAATATATGATCCACCGACAATGTTAGTGCCTGCTGTTTTCGTAGTGTTATAAGAATTTCCTTTACCGTTATTAATGATCATTTTGGTGTTATTAAAGTAATTATTGAAAATGTGGTTTTCATCGCTTCTAGAGCATATGAAGAATCCATAAACACTATTGTTTTGAACAGTGTTGCTTGAGAGTGTGTTGCCATCAGAGTTCCCAAAATAGACTCCTCTGCTATTGTTAGAAGCCGTATTTTCTGAGATATTATTGTACTCTGAACTCTGAATAGCGATTCCGTACTCTCCGCCATCAGTAACTGTATTGTTTGAAATCATATTTCCTTTGGAGTATAAGGTATAGATTCCAAGCCCATTATTCAAAAGTTTGTTGTTCTCAATTGTACAGTTATTACATGAAGACAGATATACTCCTGCGTGTCTAGAATCTGTAGCTCCAAGAATCTTAAAGCCACTAATAGTTACATTGTCTGCTTTCAGGAGAAATACGTTGTCATTTGGATTTCCGGCTTGAATTATTGTATCATCAGGATTTCCAGATGCTGACCTAATTGTGAGATTATCTTTAGTTATTTTGATGTTTTCTGTATATGTCCCAGGGCTTACGTTAATTACATCACCTGAGGTTGAATTATTTACAGCGTTTTGAATTGAATCACCTGGCTGGACTGAGATCTCAGCCGCAGCTCCGATACTAGATATTGATACTAAAATAAGAAGAACTGCTAATAAGTTAGCTAATTTGCTTATTCTAAAGCCTCCCTTTATTTAGGAAATTTTGGTGGAACTTTAATTTATTAAATGAATATTTACGATCGATGATCATGCTAATTCACATATGTAAACGTATTGCTCTGATCAAAAAAAAATTATGTTTCTTCTCCATTCTTTAATTCAGTTTTCAAAATTAAGTTATGAGTGGAAATTGAAAAAATCACTCGATTTTGGATCAGAAACCTTTCCCGTTACCTAAAGAGCGCAAAGTGGTATTATCTTAAGGAAGGATGTAGGCGAGTTTAAAAACGATTGTGACTTCTTTAGAGAAACACAACAAAAATATATTTACGGGCGACTTGCCCAAGTGTAGCTAGAATTTTCTAACTTTTCTAAGGTTATTTATGCCACCTTTACGTAAAATTGAGCCAAAAAAAATCCAGAATTGTAATTCTTTCCTGAATTATGCATCTATCTTGGAATCGTGTTACTAGTGTTCCTCCAGATTTATTGAGATACAAGTTGTCGATTTAAACACAGGAAAGTTCATCAAGTGAAATCTTTTTCCTATAGCTCATGCCCTGAAATATCGCTACAAGGTCTCCTTTATCGTCAGTTATATTTACAGTATATGTTGAGATTTTGGGGTTTATTGACGTTTCTTTTGCCTCAGCTGTGAGATTTTTGCCTGTTGCAGCTTTCACAAAAGAAATATTTGCATTAATAGCAACGGTAACGTTTCCGTACGCGTTTGATGCTGCAGCAAAAGTAAGATCTGCAAGGGTAAATATTGCGCCTCCCTGAACGGTTTTAAGGGCATTAAGGTGCTTTTCTTCTATATTCATAATGGCTTTTGCATATCCTGGAGAGACTTCTAGAAGTTCGATTCCTGAAATTGCAGCGAAATTATCGTTCTTAAAAAATTCTTTAATATTTTCCATATAATAACTCCGGTTATTGTCAGTAAAGTCATGCTCTATTCTTCATGTTTTTAATTAAAGTTATTCTCCTGAATGTAAACTTATTCCTGAATCTTCCATTTTTCAAAGGTTAAATTCCTGTCGAGTCCCGAATTTAACCATCCAAATCCTTTTGAATACTAAAAACAATTCTTTCCAAGGGTTGAATTGGAGAAAGATAAATTATTCTGGGAGGCAGTTGTCAGAAGGGCTGCCCAGGTTATTGTAAGCCTATTTTTGTTTATGGCAGTGTTTTTTCTTTCTGCTGGTCGAATCGACCTACCCAGAGCATGGTTTTTCTTTGGCCTTTATTTTCTCTCGTTGCTCTTCAATATGGTTATTTTCCTCAAGTTCAATCCTGAGGTCATACGAGCACGGAGTGAAATGAAATGGAGAGAAATGAAGTGGTGGGATAAACTGTTTACAGTGCTCTATCTCATGTTTCTTTTCATAATGTTTATTGCATGCGGGCTCGATGTGGGAAGGTTCCAGCTTTCAAGTCTCAGGATGGAGTTTTTGGCTGTTGGCGTAGTAATTTTCGTCGTGGGATGGAGTTTTGTAACGTGGGCAATTGTCGAAAACAAGTTTTTTGAAACTACAGTCCGCATCCAAAAGGAGAAGGATCATAGAGTTGTTACCACAGGACCTTATGCTATCATCAGGCATCCTGGCTATGCCGGCATGATATTGTTTTACGGTTGCACTCCATTCATAATTGGTTCTTTTTATGGGTTGATTCCTGCATTGTTACTTGTTGTTGCTCTTGTTTTCCGCACATACTTCGAAGACAAAATGCTCTACGAGGAGCTTTCAGGATATAGAGAATATATGAAGAAGGTAAGGTACCGACTTGTACCGTTTATCTGGTAAGGAATGAACCTAGAAAAATCAAAATATGTAAAAAGCTCATCCTAAAACTAATGTTATTCTCAACTAGTAGTAAGTTTCATAACTATTTTCATGATCAGAGATTCGATTAATTATTCAGAACATAAAATTCAGGGAAGCAATTTTGAGTTTTGGGACAAGTTTTAGAAATTGTGACAGACAATTACTTTTAAAACGCCGTCAGATCCTTAAAACTAGACTGATCTTCATAGTTAATAGAGATTAATTATTTATAAGCTAGTAGTTTATTATTTAGCTGATTGTATTAAATTACTTTTTATTTAATCAACATATAATCGGCCAGATGGTCGAGCTCACATACGGGGGGTAAAGAATGAAAATGAGATTAATAGTTTCTCTGTTAGCGTTATGCCTAACTTTATCTATTATGTCTGTGCAAGCGCAGACTGGCACGGACACGGTTGGAAACATGGAAGACATGAATGCAATCGTAGCCGGAAATATAGCTGAAACCATTACCTGCAACATGACCGGAAACGCGGCTGTAGTCGGTATGGATAATGTAAGCGGAAAAATGGAGAATATGACTGGAGCCCGGATTGAAAACATGACAGGAAACCAAACTGGGGCCATGACCGAAAAAATGGGGAACATGACCAGACCTATGACATTTAATGTGATTGGAAAGGTAATCATAATCAAAGACATGGGCAATAAGACCGAAAAAGCGCTCATGATAGGCAAAATGGAGAATATGCCCGGAAAAGTGGTTGTTTTCGGAAAAATTAATAAAATGGGTGAAATGGCCGAAAGAATGGATAACATGTCCGGAATGGCCGGAAAAATAGGGAACGTAACTATAGTCACGGTTGGAAACATGACTGGAACCATGACATGTAATATGACCAGAAATATGGAAAACATGACAGGGATGGCCGGAAAAATGGAAAACATGACCGGCAGAATGGGAAACATGACTGTGCTCATGGCTGGAGATATGAATGGAACCATAACATGCGATCTTACTGGAAAAATGGTTATAATCAGAAACATGGGTAATATGAACGAAGTGGCTGGAAAAATTTATAACGTGTTCGGAGGAATGGAAAATATTTCTGGAAGAATGGATAACATGACCGGAAGAACGGAAAACATGACTAGACCCATGATGTGTAACATGACCGGAAGCATGATTATACTTAAAGATATGAATAATATGGTTTCAATGGCCGAAATGATGGATAATATGCCTGGAATGGCTGAAAAAATGGATTATATGAGTGAAATGGACGGAAATACGGTTATACTCGAAGATATGGACATGACCGGAATGGCCAAAGAAATGGAAGACATGGCCAGAATGACCGGAAAAATGGAAGTAACCGGAAAAGAGGTTATAATCCGAAATATTGATGATATGACTCAAATAATAACTAGAACCGTTACATGCAACATTACTGGAAACACGACTATGATCAAAAACACGGAAAACATGACTGAAAAAATGAGTAATATGAGGTAACTATTGATCGGTAAAGTGTTCGTGTAACAAATTATGTATGAAGAATAATTAACACTATTTCGATTAGAGATTTCGGCTTAGAAGTAAGAACTGTAAACTTGTAATTTTGCAGTTTACAGGTTTTACTTCCTTTTTTCCAGTCATTTCTGGCATTCATCATCTTGCTACAAATCCAGTTATTGATGCCGATCTGAACTTTTAAGCCGCCGTATTTTGTCTGAGAAACCGGCGAAAAAAATTTGAATACCCTATCCCTCAAAGGCAAAAGTTATAGAGTGAAAGGACAACAGGATTCCAATTCTAGCCAGATTGTGGTGGGTTTTTACAAAAGACATTCCTGATATTTTCTCATTTTTGCCATATAGTTAGATGAGATTATTGCAAGTAACATTCCCAAATATGCGAGTGAGTAACCCTGCAAACCGGCGTAGCATGACAATAAGTAATTCAGGAGTTTGCAGAACAATATAAATTATAAATGCAATTATAAGTAGAATTAGCCCATAAATTGGGCAAAAACGTTTACTTAAAGTTCCTTTGCCTTAACTTTCTTTATCTAACCTCTGACCTGTATCTTTTCCCGCCTTATCCCTATTATTACCCCCAAAGTAACTCTGTTACTTTTTGCTCAATAATAGATGCTACAAACTATTAAGATGTAAAAATGCGTCCTCAATAGTTTATATTTTTCATTCATTTTTTCTTGTTAAAAAGGTGTCAACTTACTACCCCTTATACATAAAAAGAAACTAATTTGAGAATAAATAGCCATTAAGCATGGATAGAATAGCCTCAACACTTAGTTTTTCTTTTTACAATTTTTCATTTGAAATGGCAGAATATTAATATTACTTTATTAATATGACCTCTCAGGTTTTAAATCCAGCTCTTTCAAGTTTTAATAGAATTAATTTCCAGTAAAACTAACCTGGTCATTATTAAGTCTTCGAGCTGGGATTTTAACTTTATAATAATCATTAATTTGTAAACCTCATTAAACTTTGAATGCCATAAGTAAAAACAGCTAATTTATGATTGCCATGACAAATCCACCAAGGCTTATCGCATGGGAACTGACTGCAGGGTGTAACCTGAACTGCGTACATTGCAGGGGAGCTTCCACTTCCTCGATTCCAACAGGCGAACTTACAACTGATGAGGCTAAACATTTCATCGATGAAGTTGCAGGACTTGGAAAACCCATTCTCATTCTAAGCGGAGGCGAGCCTCTGACCAGGTCTGATGTTTTTGAGCTTGCACGCTACGGCACTGATGCTGGACTTCGAGTCGTGCTTGCGACAAACGGCACACTCCTTACACCTGAGATTGTGGCAAAACTGAAAGATGCAGGCGTCCAGCGGCTTAGCCTCAGCATTGATGGAGCGACGGCAGAGACGCACGACAATTTCAGAGGTATGCCCGGAGCTTTTGAAAGAACACTTGCAGGTATTGAAGTCCTCAGAAAAGCGGAATTTCCCTTTCAGATCAATACTACGGTCTCAAAACGCAACCTTGATGAAATTCATAAGACTTTTGAGCTCGCAAAAGAGCTTGGAGCAGTTGCATATCATGTCTTTTTCCTTGTACCTACAGGCAGGGGAGAAGAATCTGATGAGGTCTCCCCCGCAGATTACGAGCGCATTCTACATTGGTTCTATGATATGCAAAAAAAATCGAAAATCCAGTTAAAAGCGACCTGTGCACCTCACTATTTCAGGATAATGCGCCAACAAGCGAAGAAAGAAGGCATTGAAATCTCGGTTAAAACCCACGGCTATGAAGCAATGACAAAAGGCTGTTTAGGAGGCACAGGTTTCTGCTTTGTATCAAGTGTGGGTGAGGTATATCCTTGCGGCTACCTGCCTGTACTTGCTGGCAACCTCAGGGAACAGCCTTTTAGGGATATCTGGGAGAATTCTGAGGTCTTCAAGAAATTGAGGGATCCCGAAGAGCTTAAAGGAAAATGCGGGATATGTGAATATAAGAAAGTCTGCGCAGGCTGCAGGGCAAGAGCCTATGCTGCTACAGGCGATTATCTTGAAGAAGAGCCTTACTGCATCTACAGGCCCCGAAAAAAGTGATCGTGATCGAGATGATTGACATTGAAAATTATAAAGATCGGCTCCAGAAAGAGGCTGCCGATTTTTCCTGTGATATGGATCCTTATGACGGGGAAGTTCCGGTAATAGAACTTGATGAAACCGACAAAAGAATCCTCAACCTTATCCAGCAGGAAGTCCCCCTCGAAGTAGAACCTTTTGCAAGGTTAGGCGAGATTCTCGGGCTTCCGGAAATTGAGGTAATTGAAAGGCTTTGTGAACTCAACAGGAAAGGGGCAGTAAGAAGAGTAGGCCCTGTCCTCAGCACGAGAAATATTGGGGGAGTAAGTACTCTTGTGGCCCTGAAAGTGCCCGAGTCCCGCATAGAGGAAATTGCTATTTTTATTAACGAGTATCCCGAAGTTTCCCATAATTATCTCAGAAGTGCTGCACAATATAATCTCTGGTTTACGCTTTCTGCTCCTAATAAAAACAGGCTTGAGAGGATTCTCAGCGAAATTCGGGAGAAAACAGGCTGTCCTCTTCTTGATCTCCCTACAAAGCACCTGTTTAAGATTCAGGTAAAGTTTGATATCAGGTGAAATTATGGATATAACGGATGTAAAACTGCTAAAACTAGTGCAGGACGGAATTCCAATCACTCATTCTCCTTTCAAAGGATTTGCTTCTGAACTTGGAATCAGTGAACAGGAGGTTGTTGACAGGCTTAAAAGCCTCCAGAAAACTGGGAAGATCCGTCGCTTTGCGGCTTCAATCGGGCACAGAGCCATAGGCATAAAAGCCAATGCAATGTGTGTCTGGAATGTTCCTGATGAGCAGATCGAAACGGTAGGGAATATCATGGCTGAATTTCCCGAAGTTACGCACTGTTATGAACGCCCCCGCTATCCTGAATGGCAGTATAACCTGTTTACAATGGTCCATTCCTATAATCCCGAAGATTGTGAAAAAGTAGCTGAGAAGATTTCGGAAGCTACAGGGATTAAAGACTATACCATTTTCTTCAGTGAAAAAGAGTTTAAGAAAACCGGAGTCAGGCTTTAAGAGTCAACTAATTTATTTTGATTAATGAATTTTATATTTTTGAGGTCCCTGAAAATGGCTGAAACAAACAATTTTCTCCCGCTTATGCTTGACCTGTCTGGCAGGAGAATCGTTATTTTTGGGGGAGGCTCGGTTGGAGAACGGAAAGCCGACCTCTTTTCAGGCTGTGCAGATACCCTTGTTGCCAGCCTCGAATTCTCCCAGCGACTTCAGGATCTTGAGGCCTCAGGACAAGTGAGGCTTGTTAGGCTTAACCTGCTTGAAGCTTCGGATTCCGAACTAAGGAAACTAATTTCAGGGGCCTTTATTGTTATACCGGCTACCAGCAATTTTGAACTTAACCAAAAAATCGCTGTCATTGCACGGGAAAGCGATATTTTGATTAATCAGGTAGATGCTTTAGGTAATGTTGTAATCCCTTCAGTAATAAAAAGAGGAGACCTTGTAATCGGGATTTCCACTCTCGGCCACAGTCCCGCAGTTTCAAAATATACCCGCAAACAGATCGAAGGCCTGATTACTCCCGAATATTCTGACATGATCCGGCTTCAGGATGAACTCAGGAGTTACCTCAAACAGCATGTGGCAGAACAGAAGCAGAGAAAGGTAATTCTCTGGAAAATCCTTGAAAGCGAAGCTGTTTGGAAAGGTTTTTCCGAGTCTTATGAAAGAGCAGCTAAAAGGGCATACGAGATAATTTCAGATTGCCTTGAAAATTCCAGCAGGTAAAGCCTGGCAGCGGCTAAGAACGAGGAGACCTTTCAAAGGAGCTCCCTGAATAAGAATACTTTCTGAATTCAAACACTATGAAAATGGAAGTTTTAAATAAAAATAATCTGTAAATAAAAATTCGTTTAGTGAAAAAAGGCTGAGGAGTTCTGGACAAAGTTTAATTTACAACTCCTTGTATTACTCCTTATTAATTCTACTCCCCTTATCCATTCTATCCGGAGGCTCTCTGTGACAGAAATCTCAAGTATGGTTATATCCCATAAAAAAGCAAAAATTGAGGAAATGGAGTCCGCCTGGCACGGAGATCTGGACGGGCTACTCCACAACCTGCAAAATCATGAATACGTTTACGAGTGTGCCGTATTAAAAACCTGCAATCGTGTTGAAATCTACGTTGTTTCCCCCAAAAGCAGCAGTGTACTTTTCTCTTTTGCAAAGGAAATGGGAGCTTCCACCCACATTATAGATTTCTATGGACATGACGAGTCCCTTGAGCACCTTCTCAGACTTTCTGGAGGGCTTGAGTCTATGATTGTAGGAGAAGACCAGATCCTTGGACAGATAAAAGACCTCTATGCGTATTGCAAGAAAAAAGGAACAACTGGAAAAATCTTGGATACTGCCTTTGATAAGGCTATCCAAGTTGGAAAACGTATACGCAATGAGACAAAGATAAATAAGGGTTCTGTTTCCATAGGTTCTGCGGCTGTGGATCTTGCAGAGGACATTCTGGAAGGACTCACAGGAAAATCCGTGCTCGTGATAGGGGCAGGAGAGATTGGAGTCCTTGTAGCAAAGGCCCTAGCTGAAAAGGATATCGAGGCAATCTATATTGCTAACCGTACCTTCAAAAAGGCCGAGGAAATTGCTTATGAACTCGGAGGGCACGCAGTAAGGCTCAATGATGTCCAGGCTCAACTTAAAAACGCTGATGTTGTAATTAGTGGCACAGGAGCTCCTCATTACATTTTAACCAAGGAAATTATTGAAAAAGCAATGATAGGCCGCGATAAAGCCCGTAAACTTCTCTTAATCGATATAGCAAATCCTAGGGATATCGAAGAATCGGCTGCTGAACTTGATAATGTTGAACTATGTAATATTGACAATCTTAGGGTAATCAGCGAAAGAACTCTTAAGATGAGAAAAGAGGAGGCTAAAAAAGCTGAAGAGATAATTCAAGAGGAGATTAAGCTTTTAAACCTCCAGTACAAGCGTCAAAGAGCCGATAAAATTATTTCCGACCTTTACAGACAAGTGTACGATGTTAGAATCCGGGAAAGGGAAAAAGCAGTCAATAGACTCTCTGCTTACCATACAATAGGAGAAATTGAAACCGAGGTGCTTGATGACCTTACCCATTCCATCGCAAACAAAATTCTTGCCGAGCCTACAAAAGTTCTTCGTCAAGCTGCAGAACTCGAAAATGAGGAATTCCTTGATGTAGTTTCAAGGATCTTCTGCCTTGAAAAAGAGAAAATAAAGGTTGAAAAAATTAAACCCGATTGTGGAAATGAGTTAAATCGAATTTCTGAAAAAGGAAATTCGTAAGAAAATCAGAATTTACATGAAATTCAAAGTTACAGAAGTGATCAAATGTTTCCAGATGTAAGGTTAAGAAGATTGAGAAAAGGAAAGATAAGAAACCTTGTGCGTGAAACTACCTTATCCGTGGATGACCTAGTCCAGCCTATTTTTGTGAATGAAAATATTTACTCTCCTGTTGAAATTCCTTCTATGCCTGGAATATATAATATTCCTCTCTCTGAGGTTGTAAACGAGGCAAGAGAGATTGCAGACCTCGGAATTCCTGCAGTAATTGTTTTCGGAGTGCCTGCATTCAAAGATGCGGAAGGCAGTTCCTCGTATGGCGAAAAAGACATTGTTCAGGAAGCTGTCCGCAGAATCAAGGCCGAAGTTGGAGATGAACTTGTGGTGATTACAGATGTCTGTATGTGCGAATACACAAGCCACGGTCACTGCGGAATTGTGGATATGAAAACAAAAGAAATTTTGAATGATCCTACCCTTGAAGTCCTTGGAAAAATCGTAGTGAGTCATGCAAAGGCAGGCGCTGATATAGTGGCTCCATCATGTATGATGGATGGAATGGTAGAAGCTATTAGGCAAGCACTTGACATTAGCGGATTTGAGAATATTCCGATAATGTCCTATGCCGCAAAGTTCCATTCCTGTTTCTACGGGCCTTTTAGGGACGCCGCTGAGTCAGGATATTCCTTCGGAGATCGTTCTACCTATCAAATGGACCCTGCAAACAGCAATGAAGCTATCAGGGAAGTAGACCTCGATGTAGCCGAGGGTGCAGATATAATTATTGTAAAACCAGCCCTTCCTTACCTTGATATTATCTGCCGGGTCAAGACGGAATTCGGGATGCCGACAGCCGCATACAACGTAAGCGGAGAGTACTCCATGATTAAAGCTGCCGCAGCTAACGGCTGGCTTGATGAAAAGAAAGCAATATATGAATCTCTAATCTCCATCAAAAGGGCAGGAGCTGACATTATTATTACATACTTTGCAAAAGATGCTGCCCGTATGCTGAAGTAAGCGCCTTTTTTCAGGTGCTCCTTCTTTTCAGAAAGTTTATTTCGTTTTTCTTTCTTTCATTTCCTGATCTTTTAAGCCTATTATTAATTTAACTAATTAATTTCACTCATATGCTTATCAATTACTGCTTAATAGGGAAAGACTCTGCTATAATAGAGAACAGCAAAAAAGATGCTTCACCTTTACTTCAAAGTGCAATTTAATATATAATCAGTCGGATATAAAAATTCAGTTTAATTCAAAATCCAGTTGATTAAATTTCGTTTAATTCAAAATTCAGTTGATTAAATTTCAGTTTAATTCAAAACTCAGTTGATTAAAATCCAGTTAATTAAAATCTATTCAATGCAACTTGAATTCAGCCCAGAGCTTCACTAAATATATGAATAATTATCACAGATTTTCAGCTAATTCGGTGAGATTTCCATGGTATCTGAGGTAACACTTGAGAAGTCCGAACAGATGTATGAGAAGGCAAAGACCCTTATTCCAGGTGGGGTAAGCAGTCCTGTGCGCGCAATTAAGCCCTATCCTTTCTATACGGCATCAGCTAACGGTTCAAAAATAAAGGATCTTGACGGAAACGAATACATTGATTACTG
>DASXVB010000123.1:0-3653 GCA_036504475.1 Methanosarcina sp. | reverse complement strand
TCCACTGCAGTCCCTATATATTTATCGGGATTTACAAGACTCTCTATATCCATAGCAGTTAGATATCTTGCAACATCAGGATTATCCAGAAGTACATTTTTGAAATGCTGTCCTGTATCATGAGCTTTCATTGCTGCAGTCCGCACAAGCTCATGGGCTTCCTGCCTGCCTACTCCTCTCTTTGCAAGCTCGATCATTACAGCCTCGCCCATATTGAGGCCCCTAAGCAACTCTAGATTCCTCCGAATATTTTCAGGATAGAACCTCAGGCTTTCAATCACACTTATCCCGAGCTTAAGGATGTGATCTGTAAGCACACAGGCTTCAGGGAAAACTACCCGCTCAGAGGAAGAATTGGTCAGGTCTCTTTCATCCCATAGAGTATTATTGAGGAGTTCAGGCTCAACCATAGCTCTTACAATCCTTGCAAGTCCGCAGATCTGCTCAGATTTTATTGGATTGCGCTTATGAGGCATGGTCGATGAGCCAACTTGCTTTTTTCCAAAACTTTCCTCAATCTCGGCAATTTCACTGCGCTGAAGAGTCCTGACTTCTATACCAATCTTATCCAGAGTCGTGACCGTATTTGCCATCCACATTACAAATTCTGCGTGTCTATCTCTCTGAATTATTTGGCTGGAAACATCTACAGCCCCGATTCCCAGGTGTTGCATTGTAAGTTTCTGGATTAAGATCCCGGCTTTCCCAAAAGCAGCCTGGGTTCCGACTGCTCCCGTCATCTGCCCTACTGTTGCTCTTGGAGTAAGCTGGTGGAGACGATCTAGATGCCTTGAAATCTCCGAAGCCCATATAGCAAAACGCAGTCCGTATGTTGTTGGAACGCCGATCTGCCCATGAGTCCTTCCGCAACAGACAGTTTGCTTGTTGGCTTCAGCCTGGTTAACCAGAACTTTGAGCAAATTTTTGAGTTTATCTTCTAGAATCTCGATTGAATCCTTAATCTGGAGAGCTGTTGCCGTGTCAAGGATATCATTTGAAGTAGCTCCGAAATGTACCCATTTTCCAGCGTCATCTTTACATTGTTCAGAAATCGCAACAACCACAGCCATCATATCATGGTGGATCTCGGCTTCAATTTCGTCAACCCTCTGGGATTTTACACAAGATATACTTTGAGATATAATTTCAGCAGCGTCTGCAGGAATCAAACCCATATCCGCCTCGGCGCGGGCAAGGGCTGCCTCGGTCTGTAAGATCTTAGCAAGTCTATTCTCCTGGCTCCACACATGTTTCATTTCTGCTGTACCATACCGATAGTCTATAGGATGAATCACCACATAAATCACCATTTATAAGATAAGGAATTAAATTGACCTTAAGAAATTAAATTAATAGTAAGTAATTATACATAAAACCTAATGATTTTAGCTTTAAATGATTTTTAGCGCCATATAATTTCAATGTTAACTTCGGCACAATTTACTATCAGTTAAATTGTAGCTTCATTGCTGGCTTAAACATACAGGGCATGAAATAAACAACGTAACCAGTAAATAAACTTTGAGTTAGCAAGATAGAAAAGCAGTGAGCATGCTAAAAAAACAAAAGAAAAAAAAGATTACAAACTCAATAAAAGGCTGGCTTTTATGATGAAAAACGTTATATTCCTTAACATCCATTAAGCGGGCTATATACCTTATCAATATTGAAAACTAATAGCAGGTGACAAAAATGGGTCGTTTTCCAGAAGCAGAAGAAAGATTATTAAATAAAAAAATTTGCATGAAATGTAATGCTAGAAATGCAGTAAGGGCAACTCGCTGTAGAAAATGTGGCTACAGTGCCCTTCGGGTTAAATCCAAGGAATCTAAGGGAGCATGATCTTTTTTGCAGGTGGAAGCACACCTTCAGAAAATCATTGATCAGGAAGGAAAAGTTCATCTTACCCTTATCGATCCTGCTTCCCAAACGCCCGAACGAGCCGCCGAAATTGCCCTTGCAGCAGTTAAAGGAGGCACCGATGCAATTATGATAGGAGGCTCAACCGGAGCGTCGGGAACCCTGCTTGATGAAACCGTCATAAAGATAAAAGGAGCGGTAGATGTTCCAATCATCCTTTTCCCGGGAAGTTCAGCCGGGCTTAGCAGGTATGCAGATGCCGTATTTTTCATGAGCCTTCTTAACTCAAGAGATCTAGGGTATGTGATCACAAATCAGGTGCTGGGAGCCCCGCTTGTATACCAGAGTCAGGTAGAGCCTATCTCCATGGCATACCTAATAGTCGAACCTGGAGGAACGGTTGGCTGGGTAGGGGATGCAAAATTAATTCCCAGGAAGAAACCTGAAATTGCCACAGTATATGCTCTTGCAGGCAAATACCTTGGCATGCATTATACCTACCTTGAAGCCGGATCTGGGGCCGACATGCCTATCAATCCTGAGATGATAGGAGCTGTCAAAAAGGTGCTCGGGGAAAACAAACTTATTGTTGGCGGCGGGATAAGGGACGCAAAAGCTGCAAAACTCTGCGCTTCTGCAGGTGCGGATATGATAGTCACTGGCACTGTTGTTGAAGAAGTAGACGATATTACTGCAAAGGTAGCTGAACTTGTATCAGCCATAAAAAGATGAACCCTGAAAAGAAAGACTCAGGATGTGCTGCCTGCTTTTAAGAAAAGATTTATTAATTTCACTGTTTTATATTTTTATTTTTTAAGATATCTCTTTGTTGAGTGTAAGCTTTTTTAACGCCCAAAACAAAATGAAGTTACATAATCAGATTTTCCTTAAGATCATAAGTGGTAAGATCAAGCAATAAGTAATTTTTTTTCAGGCCAGCTATGTCCTAGAAAAATTTTGAACTCATAGGTATTTTTTACACCAGTGCAATTCAAATCATAGTAGCCGATTGTAATAAATAGTTAGAAGGTAATACTTGACTCCTATATTTGACTCCTATTTTAGTATAAGTTGTACTGGTTCAAAAGGATCCGAAAAATGCTGTGAAAGAAGACAAATTACCACATAGGATCGGTACAATTGCAGAATGGATTTCGGGTCCGGTGTTAACTTGCGATCACACTAAGAGGTATGATTATGCTCAAAGTTTCCAACCTGGTTAAAGATTATGAGGTAAGTTCCGAAAAGATAAGAGTGCTGGACCATATCGACCTCACGGTGGAGGATGGGGAAATTCTTGGGATTACAGGTCGAAGTGGAAGCGGAAAATCGACACTGTTGCGCATCATTAGGGGAATAGAACCCTTTCAGGAGGGAACTTTAGAGGTAGATGGAGAAATCATAACTCCTGCTTCAGGAATTGAAGGAGAAAAGTTTCTCAAAAGCGTAAGCGCAATACACCTTCAGCGAAACTTCGGGCTCTGGAACGGGCCTGCAATTGAAAACGTCATTCGAAAACTAAATTACCTTCGAGTAGGCCACGAAGCCCTTCCACAAAATGAACATCTGCCACACACTGTAGCTAATGATTACGACGAGCTCTTTAAAGAAGCAATGGAATATCTGAAACTTGTGGGCCTGGAGCACAAGGCTCTTCATTCTACCAATCTTTTGAGTGGAGGGGAAAAACAGAGAATTGTCATGGCAAGGCAGCTTGCCGCAAAACCGAAACTCCTTCTCCTCGATGAGCCCGTTACAATGACCGGGCCCGATACAAAACAAGAGGTTCTTGA
>DASXVB010000122.1:0-31861 GCA_036504475.1 Methanosarcina sp. | reverse complement strand
GTTTCTCCACTGGTCACAAATGGAGTAGTATTTTCAGGTACAATCACGGCTGTGGGAAATAATGAAACAGGCGTAACTTATCCATTTGGAGATTATGGAGGTCCAACTGAAACCCCGCTTATAACCTCGGGGATACTCAGGGCTTATGATGCCGAAACTGGCAAAGAACTCTGGGAATTCAATGTAGGAGCCCCAATTAGCATAGGTGGACCATCTATAGGAGACAATATACTGTTGGTGCCAACAGGAAACAATATGGAAGCCGCCAACCCAGGAGGCTATATAGTTGCCTTCGGACTTCCAAAAGAGTAAATAACATATGATTTGGGCGGCCGATACACGAGCCGCTCAAACCTCTCTTTGTATATGCTGCTTATAGAGAATTTTTTACTAAAAGTTGGAGAAAGAGGAGTACAATAATTGCACATAACATATTTTTTATTATTTTTCAATTGATGTTTTAAGTCTCAATATTAAAATTAGGTCAAATATGTCTCTTACCGAAGCACAAGAGTTATTTTCGTTATTTTTCGCGATTTATTTCTCTTTGATAATAGACCGCTCCCATCAAATGTACAAACCGTGGGACACGTACAACGCCTGGAAGGGAAGAGCTCACAACATTAGACGTTTGATGGTATCATGGATAATTCTGTTCATTGCACCAATATTGCATTTTGCAATCTTATTTCTCCTGCTTGGATCATCTAATGTTCAATTTGATATGACAACTAGAGGAATTTCAAACGTTTTTTTAATCAGCCTTAGTTCATTCTTTGATTTTGGTTATTTCCGAATATACGAAGCTTTTATTCACAGATACCCTGAATCCTTTTTTGCAGATGAAGAGAGAATGCGAATAGAACTTTCAGGTAGAATTCTCCCGGATTTTTGGGCTCATTTCATTCCCGGAGCTTTGTATGCACTTCTATCAACTTTGATGATGTTAATAGCAATTTATTATTGATTATGTAAAAATATAGAAAGCGCATTCATTCCTTTATGGCCTTGGTCTGGCTCTTAAATAACTCCTCGTTTTCAGGAAGTTATCAATTTTTGATTCAAAGGCTAAGCAATTCGAATTAATGATAACAAAAAATTTCTAAGAAAACAAATCACTTAGAAAGTAAATTCCTTAAAAGTTATATTACTTATAGAGGAGAAGTTATTATTATAAAGGGGGATTTATTTTGCCAAAAGAAGACAAAGAACCATCTTTCCAGCCTGAACCTATACCTGAGCCTGAGCCTGAACCTGTTCCTCCACCTGAACCGATACCTCATCCAGAGCCAGAAATTGAGCATGATAAGAAACCAAAGAAGATAAAGTGATTCAAATAAAGTATGGAAGCCATGATTTCGAAAATTTACATAGCTCACTGCGAGCAGGACGAGTTACTTGCTCAGGAACTGGCCCGAGCTCTCTGGGTCGTGGAACTAGAAAGCTTTTCATGCCTGTATAAGAAAGTTCGAATTCTTTCCTTAGGGGAAAATATACGTTTTGGAATTCGCCAGTCAGACTGCTTTATCCCTATTCTTACACAGGAAGGTGCAGAATCTCCAGAAGTAAATCAGGAAATTGGCTTTGCAGTTGGAATCGACCAGCTCGTAATTCCGTTGGTTGAAACAGGAGTTGAATTACCTATCCTGATACATCACCTCCAACCGGTTTTCTTTTCTACTAAGACTTATGAAGATGCACTGGGAAAATTGATACAGAATTTAAGACAGCTGACTAGGCTTGACTGGCTGAAAATAAAGTGTCCCTATTGTGGGGAGGAAATGACACAATATATCTCACCCGAGGAAGAGGTAGAGAGAGCACTTCTCGCAGGGACGCATCTTGAGACAAAGTGTAGTTATTGCCAAAAAAAGATCCATCTGGACCCAAGAACCTCCAGACCTATGATCTGATAATTGGTTGGCAATTAGGTTGAAAATAGAGAGGGAGTTGAATTGATGGGGAGAAAACTAACAAATGAAATAGAAGATGAGCCAGGCGAGCCAATGGTAGCCAGATCCAAAATGGGAGATGCAACTGTAAGTGAGTTAGAAGTCAAAGGAATAGAAAATCTTACTCAGACTGAAAAGAAACACCTGCTTTTACAACTTTCCCGCGATAGAGTTAAAGATAGTTCTGTCGGTCCATGGGAAATAATTGATGTCTTCAGAGAGGAATGGAGAACCGTCAAGGATACGTTAGCTCAACCTGTAGAAATCAATGTAAGGGATATAGGAAAGGACGCGTTTTTTCAGATATTAATGGATGTGACGCAGTTAGAAAGAGAACTTGAAACGCGGAAATAAAAAATGAATGAAATAAAAGAATGAAACGAAGGAATAGTACCCGTTAAATTTAACAATACTTCATTTTAGAATTATTTTGGCCTACCGTATTTTCACATCAACATAAAGAAAAGTAAAGAAAGAAAATAAGACAAAAAAGAAAGGAAAAAAGAAAATTGAGGTAAGAATAGCAACCTCAATAAGTTAATTAAATAGTACCAATGAAAATGAAATCACAGGCTTAATGTCGAATATGTCAATACCTTTTAGGTTTGCGCTTCGCGTAACACTCCTTGCAGTATACCGGCCTATCAGGATCCGGTTTGAAAGGCACCTCAGTTTCTTCGCCACAATCGGAGCACTTTGCTTTGTACATCGTTTGTGGCCCTTTACCATAGCCTCGTTCTCTGCTGGAACCCTGATCCTTACCCTGGAAACCTTTTCTTTCCATTATTATTTCCCCTATTTACCGTTAAAGTATATATTTAAAAAGAATTATCAAATAATCCAAAAAGAGCCTCATTTATGAATATGCTATTCCCTGGGGATCTCAATGAACTAATTGAGTTATTAACATCTGGCATGATTGTATTTATTTTTACTGCATTAAGCTTAACAATTTCTTGCCTTTCAGCCGAGTGTATAGTATTTCGTTTCTATTGTTTCTTCTACATTCCTCTAGTACTGTTACAACACCTTTCTTATTGAATTTAAGTTAATAATATAGACTTTTGGATTAATATGAAAAAACTTTGATAATTCTTAATTTTGTTATATGTTGAATAAAAGTTTTTATTATATTTTTTTACTTATGATATTTATGTATATTTTCGATAAAAATCTAGCAACAAGGACGTCAGAGAAATAGCCAGAAAATTTCGATCAGTTAATGGTTTGTAGAGAAAGAAAGGAGGTTTATTAGCCTCCATTTTTATTTAGATTAAAGGGGAGCTATTTACTTGCTCTCCATTTAACGAGTTACTAGCTCCAAAGTAGAATTATTTTCCTTTAAATTCTTTGCTAACATCTACAGCATTGATATACTCCTTATCTGGAAAGTCTTCAAGAACTTCAATTACCTCACTACTAGCTTTATGCTTTTTAGTATGCTCAATTAGCTGCTTCTTATTTACGGGATAATTGATGTCCTTTAAAACCTTCTGAACTTCAACTGAACTGATTTACACTAATTTTCCTCTTTACTTCCAGTTCAGTCTCCTTTAAACTCCTTGCTGACATCTGCGGCGTTTCTGTACTCCTTTTCTGGAAGCTCATTAAGATCTTCCATTACTTCCTTTTTGGCGTCATGTTTCTTAGCATGTTTAATAAGATCTTTCTTACTTGCAGGATAATCAATATTCTTTAGAGCTTTCTGAACTTCAATAGGACTTGTGTGCATTATTTCCCCCCAACTTCAATTTATTTTCCTTGAAATTCTTTGCTGACATCTGCAGCGTTTTTATACTCTTTGTCTGGAAGATCTTCGAGAACCTCAATTACCTTACTGCTGGCGTCATGTTTTTTCGCATGCTCGATAAGCTGCTTCTTATTTACGGGATAATCAATATTCTTTAAAGCCTTCTGAACTTCAATTGGACTGGTTTGCATAAATTTCCCCCACGATTGTATATTTTATGTATTTTTTCGGTTTATCAACTGTATAATGTTCAATAACTTACCTTTTACATGGAGTGAGTTATTACTTCGGTACCACATGAACTTAGATGTACTGTTCTAAAATCACTGCTCAGTAAATAAGTACTCTTTTGGTTTTGGCGATTTGATGCGTTCGCTTTCCAGACGTTCGATTTCTCTGATAATATCTCAGGGTTGTTATACTCTATTTAAGGAATCACCCTCAGAAGACCCAGAACATTACTTCCTGCTTACTCACCTACGGCAAACTTTACAAGGTCGTCTCTGCTTGCAGAAGAACCTATTCCCATGCCGGTTATGAACTATTCAACCTGGCGTGGACTCTTTTTAAAAGTTCACCTCCCTGGATTCAAGTAGTTATTGCCTTTCCCAATTAGTTGCCCACCCTCCAAGGAGTATTATGTAAAAGATAATATAAAAAAGAATTCAACTCAAACGTTTGGTAGAAGATGATTATTCAAGTCTGGTAACTTTTTGTTTAATATTAGAGTTAAAGACTGAACATACCTGCAAACTAAGGTTTTTGGTTACATATATTGAAAGGTATACCTTGAGAGATAGCTTGGTTTAAAACGGGAAAATTGCAAAGAAAAGTCCCTACAAGAGAGTTGCAGATGCCGAAAAAATTACTTCATTAGGAAATAAATTCTCCACATATCTAGAAAAACGTTCTTGAAGGTTACTGAAGCTAAGAGTGAATAAATTAAAATAAATTGATATGTACTTTGGTCTATGGGTTTGTAATATTATATAAAACTAATGCCAAGTGAAGTAGGAATTACGCAGTTAGACTGAGAAATCAATATCACTAAACCTCAAACTACCTAAAACACGAGTTGTAATCACAAAGCTGACTGTACTTGATTTTGTACTCAAAGTGCGTAAGTCCTAATCATGTAAAATGAAACAAGTTCGAAGTTAGAGTAAAATAAGAGGTCACCTTTGTACGATACATATCTATAATGAAAAATTAAAAAAATTAGATGGTTTTGTATAATAAGAAATCTTACTCACCATTAGATTGGATTAGAATTTAATAATTATAGATAATATTAAATAATAATATTTAGACTCAATAATTTGAAGTCCATCCCAATACATCCTGCTGATAGAATACAACCTTCTTGAGACTGGAACTCTGGAAAAAAGGAAAAGGAGAAAGTGGGCAAAGAAAAATAAAGAAACAGTAAAAAGAAAAAGAAGAAAGGGAAAAAAGGGAAAATAAAATAGAAGAAAAAACTCAGGCTCGGTTTAAATTTGACCAAAGCTTAATCCACAAGCGTAAAGTATATTCTCCTGTTGCTCTTCCCTTTATTCTGAAGTTTTGTGATCTTTATGCCTTTTATTTCCTCAGTATTTTTAACGTGAGTCCCTCCGCAGGCTTCTATTGTTACTTCCTCGATTTCGACGATGCGGACTTCCTTAATATCATCTGAAAAACCTTTCGCCAACGTGGTCAACCGTGAGAGCTTTTCTTCAGCTTCTTTGCGGCCTACAAGGTAGAGATTAACAGGATTTTTTCGGACTATAATATCGTTGGCAATTTTCTCGTATTCAGCAAATTTCTCCCTATCAAAGGTCTCAAGGCTGAAATCCACCCGACTCTGCTCAAGACCAAGCTGGTTTCCGGTTATCTGGGCTCCAGCCTCTTTTTCAATTACATTTGCGATTACGTGAGTCGCTGTATGCATACGCATGTGTCTGTAACGGCGATCCCAGTCTATGAATCCTTTCACTTTGTCCCCAACTTTTAACCCGTTAGAAACATTTTCGCCAGTGGTCTCATGACTGATATCTCCATTGAATTTACCCACATACAGGACATCAAACTCAGCTCCATCGGATTCACGAACTAACTTTCCGGTATCGCTGGGCTGTCCTCCACTTTCGGGATAAAATGCGGTATGGTCAAGAACTACAAATCTATCATCAGTCACCTTTTCAACAGTTGCTTCGAACTCTTTCAGGTAACAGTCAAGGAAGTAAAGCGCCTCTGTCATTGCCAAGCCTCTTTTCTTAAGCTATTAAGAGGAAATAAAAACAGTCAGAATACATAAACCATACCGTTTTGAATAAAACTCAGACCTTGCCATCCTTATTCTCCATAACTGCAGACAACACGGCATAGGAAGATTTATTTTAGTTATTTATATAGACCCCTTGAAAGAGGATTAATTTTTTAAGGGATATTAATCCTTATTTGCCCAATTAAATATAGTGTCAGTCCTTCCCCAATTAAGATACATTAATTAAACAGTTTATTTGATATTTAAAGGACTTAGGTACTTCAATTGGGAAATTAAACGTTTATTTTCTCCTTGCTTTTAGCATTGAATTTCCTATGAATGAAAATGATATCAGATGCCTTATTTATAAATAAACATAAATTGTAGAAGAATAAAGTATTTATCTCGCTCTCTACTTAATTTAAAAGATTATTATAGATTATTTATCTAAAAAATTGATTTTTAGAGTGTACCATAATCGGGGAAACTCTAAATGCATATATATTGTCCAAAATAAGTATCGTATACCCTCAGTTTTAGCACTAATTTGAAAGGACCCTATATTTATACTCACAGAATACATCTACAGTCTGGAAATTTCTACCCCATAATTCAGTACTCCATAGTTCAGTCTGCTTGAACACAACCGTTGCGCCGGTTGATCACGCCTATAGGGCTTGGGGGTAAGATTATAAAACTCAAACGTTGCCATGTTTTCGATCAAGCCTTTTTAAAAAAGGTTTGCGGGAAATTCACTTAATATCGCTGTCGATTAAACTGACAGTAGCAAGAAGCTTTTCCTTTTTATGTTCGAGTTCTTCTTTTAGAGCAGCCAACTTCTTTTCAGAATCCTCAATGTCCTCTTCAAGCAAGCGAATCCTGCTCAGAATTTCGGTTTCTTTATGATCGAGTTCGACCATTTTTCCGGTGTCTGAGCTTTCGATTTCAGCTTTTTTTGTTTCATATTCCTGCAAGGCCTCAAGATACTCTTTTTTCCGCTCTGGAAAAACTGAAATTGCAGTTTTGACCTGTAACAGGGCTTTTTCTTTTTTCTGAGCCTGCATATCCAGGGCATTGTCCTCAAACACCTTTTGAAGTTTCGGGAAAAAAGAAGGATCTATATGTACTGGATCTTCGAGGCAAATTTCAATCTGCTTCTTTACTTCTGGATTTAAAGTATACCTGCCGCTTTCGTGAAGTTTCTTAATTCTTGAAAGATGGCCTGAAAGCGGAAGTACAAGAGAGCTCAAGCCTGCCTCAACTTTTCTGAGCTTTTCCTTGGAAACAGAAAGTTCTGCCTGCAGGTTCTGTAAACTCTGCCAAATAGCTCCTTTTCTGAAATCCTCGATAGCCTGATTAGTTTTGGAAGCTTCAGCCTTCAAAGCCTGAATTTTTCTGTATCGATATTCAAGTTCCAGCTCTTCGGCTGCTATTGAGGCCGAAAACTCTTTTATTTCATTAGCTTCCGAATAAGCTACTTCTATGGCGTCCATTTCCTTTTTATTTACCAGAATTCCCTCTCTAAGCTCGTTAAAAACTTTACCCAGGTTGGCAAGACTTTCACTGACTTCTTTTGATTCTTCGGGAAAAACACCTTTTGTGTACTTGAAACTCTGACTCATATGCTCCAGACATGTATCGAGACTCTGTGCAGATGCACCATAGAAGCTTTCGAGAGCTTTGAAATCTCTATATTCCGGAATCTTTATTTTATCTATCAACATTGTGACTTGTTTTGTCACATTTTCTCTGTTGCTTTTCGCCCGCTTTACAACTCTGACATCAAAGTCTCCCTCGACTTTAGCCTCCGAAAGACTTGAGTTACTTTCTTTGAGTGCTAGACGCGAAACTTCAAGTTTTTTTAAAAGGCCGGACATATCCTTTTCTACTCGGGAAGATATTTTTCGAGACCTAACATCCAGCCTTGAGGGCAGGTCTTCTAAATCGATTTCTTTGAAATCTGTTTCCTCACTTGAATCTTCTTTTTTTCCGAAGAGTTTCTTAATCCACTTCAAACTTAACCTTCCCTGAATTTGATAAACTAATAGAACTTCATTTCTTTAATTCCATACATTTGAAACTTGTTATATGAAAGATTTATTCCGTAAAACACTTTCCATATGAAAAAGACAATAGAAAATAATTTATATTGATTTTTGAAAAGCCTTATTTTCAGTATGAATAATTATATGATAGAAATCTCATTAATAGGCCTGTTTTCGGGCTTGATATGTATTTCAGGAACCTGGACCCAATTATATCGAACTTACCAATTCCTCGATAAATTTACAGCTCAGAGTCTAAGCAAAAACAATGGACGTAGGAACTTTAAAGAATAATCTGACTACAAGAATATCTGGGGTTTATAGCAGAGAAGAAATTGAAACTTCGTTCTAAAGGTGCTAGGTGGAAGGTTAGATTAACAGACCCAGCCTATATTTAATAGCTGCCTTATCTCCTATTTTTATTAACATGTTACATGGAACATAGCAGTGATCCTGCCTTCAAGTTCGTTCCAACGTTCAATTGCCCAGGGGGTAGGAAGTAATTCCACGCCGCATTTGTTTTCCCTAAAAAAATCTTCAGCTTCTTCAGAAAGTTTTACAAAACCTGTCTGCCCAGTTCCTATAATTAGTTTATCTGTTCCTTCCTCGTAGATAGACTTTGCTTCCTCAAGCGATATTTTATGAGAAGTTCCATATAGTTCTTTTGACAATCTTTTATTTCTTTTCTCAACTTGCCCATTGAGGCGAATAAGTATGTCATATTTATAGGTATCTCCATCTACAGTAATCGAACCAAAACTTGTAGAATCAATATTTGGCTTCATGGTTCACCTCTTAAACCGAAACTGAAAACAAGATTTTTTATAGTATAATTGTTACACATACTTCATAATTGACAGATATGCCCTAAATAAATTAGTCTTCAAGCTATAACCATATATGAATATAATGTAATACTCATATTAATTCTACTTACGTCAGGTTTACATTATAAAGTTAAATAGTTTTTCTTGGCACAGTTTTTTGAATATTAAGGAATTGTTCATCAGATTTAAACCTGGTTGACAGGCAACTCAACTTCGACGACATATGTAAGGAATGAAACATTTTTGCAATAGGGTTTAACATGGAAAAGTAACACTCTGCTAAATGTAAACCCAATAACCATATATAGCTCAGAGGAGTATATTCAAGAACAACATCATTGAAAGTTATCAAAACGTAATGTCAACCTGAAGAGAAACACAATAATGTCTGGGCAAAGAAGTGGGGAACTTTGGCATTCGAAAAAGCCCGGATAATAAAGTGTAGTGTTCTGTATGCAAGTGATGGCCTTTCTTTTCTTGAAAAACCTCAGATCTGCTCCCCTGAAAGGATAAAAGATCTTAATATCTTAGGTTTACAGAAAAAGACTTCACATATTTGATATGATTGGATATAAAGAACTGTCGGAAGACATTGAAGAACACACTCTCTTAAAGTATCTTAAATTCATTTTTTAATGGATATTTGATACAGGTAAAAAGATTCTTAGTATTATAATGTTTTAAATTTGGGGATAAAGCATTATAAAGTTTTAAACTCTATTTTCGATTTTTATATAATACCAAAAAAATAAGTATGTTTATATGGTAAAATTTCCCAGTAGGTTTCGATTGTAAGTACTTCAAGATTAATTGTAACCTGATAGGATAAAAAATGTAAAAAATAGAAAAAAATAATTAAATGTTTCCTATTAAGTTGCGACTACGAACTTTATTCTAGTATAACCTGGAACCAAATAAGGAGGAAAAATAATGCGAAAAACTATGTTTAAAACAATATGTGTTTTCACATTAGTATTCTTTGTCATGTCAATGACAGGAGCAGCATGCGGTAACAGCTGTAGTACAAAAACAGATGCAAGGAATGATGTTTTTACATGTAAATCATGTAAAACATGTTCCGGTAACGTGCTGAGTAATGACAAAGGATGCAACCTTAAAGTTACTTCTACAGGATGCATTACTACTGCAAAGGGCGGCAAGGTCTGTATACAGAGTAATGGTAAATTCACCTACACAAAACCAGCAAGTTGCACTAAATCTTGTACTGACAGTTTCAAATACTGTGTAAAAGGTAAGGATGGAAAAACTGATTGTGCAACCGTTAAGATTAATGTCAAATGCTCCAGCTGTTCATCCTGCTGAAGTACTCTAAAGTAATTAGTTCAGTAGGAATATTTTTGCAATCAAGCACATTTAAAGGGAAAAAGAAGTTTAAATCTTCCGGGATTTAATCCCAAATCCCTTAATGCTTTTCCCCTAATAATTACAGAACCAGGTCAATAAACTATAACCCAGTATAACGGACCCGGTTCAAATTATGAAGTCTTTCTCAAGAAGCTTTAGCTAAACTTTATCAGTATCGTTTCGAGCTCAACTCTGCCGAAACGAGATAGTTAATGCTTTACTTTTGTCGAAAGCAGATTAGGGATTTCGGTTTAATTACAATATCTTTTTGGGAAATTTGGTAGAAACTCAAACTGGCTTTTCAAAAGCTAGGGCTTGAGATTTCATCCCCGCATAGTGTCGAAATCCGCGATTTCTCCTTTTTTGCACATTTTATTCCGTTTTCAGCTGCTTCCCTTATGATATATCCGGCCTTGTGAAGAATAGTATCCCCTAGCTGAGGGTCTTTGTCCATACTGGCAGTACAGGGGTATGAGTGATGAGCTCCTGAGATGGTTTCTTTATATTCAGAAATGTCAGTCCAGCCAAGTTTCTTTGCCACAAACCAAGTGGAACCGCAAGGAGCATCCCTGAGAACACCTGCGCCTACGAACATCTTTCCGTCTGGACTCATTTCTATCCTGAGTACAGGTTTTCCGAACCCAAGATCAACGAATGCGTCTATGACGGGCTTTCCGGTTTTCTCAAGAGCACAGAAAGGCTTTGGAGCCTCAAATTCTACTCCTATACCTTCAAGCTCTTTTCTAAGCTGTTCTAGGATACCTGCAGGGGTTTTCTTTGAGTCTTCAGAAGGAGCTATTACGGCTTTTGCTTTCGTGCTCTTCACAACATTCGGAAGAGCTATTAAAAGGTCGGGATGGATACCAATAGCAAGTATCAGATCGCATTCTGGTAGCTTTTGAGGCATGTACTGCTCGGGTTCTTCTATAAATGTGGGCAAATCTTGAGGAAATTCATGAATTCCTACGATCAGATTCGCATATGACTTCCTAGCTTGCCTACAGTGGTTGCAGAGTTCTCCACAGGACACACAGAAGTTTCCCGGATTGATTAGGTTCTGGATAACTTTTTTCCCAAGTTCGCCTGAGTAGAGTACCAAGATCTTCATAATTTACTCCTATTCTAAAGATTTTAAGAGTCATTTTTGTGAGCTTTTTCTTTCGTTTTTAAAATGTAGAACTCCTGACTACTTTTCCCCATAATAAAAAAGGAACAGAGAACACAAATTCAACGAGAAATTTTTGAAACTTTGCCTGATAAACCACTAGCATAAATTTCGGGCAGTACTTTTTGGATTAATTTCATAAATATACTTTAAAATTATCTGTTTCAATGTATAAATAATGAGAGTTTCGAGATTGAAATCAGTATCCAGAAAGAAACTTTGATTTGTACTCCAAAAATTATAAAATTATTAAATCAAAGTTGCGCTGGCACCCCACAGCAAGATAGCGGGGTACTCGAATGAAATAGATCTTTTTTCATTCCCTGAAAAATAAAAAAGGAAAATTTGATAAATTTTACATATAAAGTTAACTTTATTGTTCTAAATCTTCTCTATATTCTTCATTCTCCAAGTTTTAAAGCCCCATGCGGACACATCTTAATGCACACACCACACTGAATGCATTTCTTTTCGTCTACTTGAACACTCCAAGAGTTGTCAAAAGAATATACATTCATAGGGCAGACAGAAATACAGGCCCCGCACTCTATGCATTCTTCCACATCCCTGTGAATAGGCTGATCAAGAATGGAAACTACAGCTCCTCTTGACTCCAGAGCGTTTTTGATCTTATCGAAACTGAAATCGTTCACGTCTGCAATCAATTCCCCGTACGTTGAGTCAATATTTGCAACCATTATATTAATCAAGATCCCAGTTTCGACTATGGATTCAGAAATGATCGGGTTCTGGATTCTCTCGGTAGGGATAATGATCTTTATTTTCACGTTCAGTACCTCCTTGCAAGAAGCTTACTTATATTATCACTTGTTATTATCCCGATAACCCGTCTCTGAGTATCGATCACCGGCATCGCAGACACCCCGTAACGATCTAAACGTCTTGCTGCAAGGTCTACAGGCTCATTAGGAGCGCAGGTCAGTACCTTTTTCGTCATAACACTTTCCACAGAATCAAAACAGTTTTCTGCAACGGCCTTTGAGATGTCCCAAGCAGTCAGGATCCCTACCAGTTCTCCAGTATCAGAAGTCACAGTCAAATGATTAAAAGAGTTTTCCCAGATTTTCTTTGCCGCATCCTGGACAGTTTGATCTTTTTTAATGGTAACAATAAAGCTGGACATGACATCTTTTACAAGAGGTATGGCCTGAGTTTGTTTCATAGGTTTGGTAAGCCCTTCAGTAGACAGTTTTTCCACGGGCATACTGACAAAGAATTTTCCATGCTTAACCCACTCTTTTAACTCATTTGCGATCTTTCTCGCATTCTTGAAACTAGAAAGAGAAGAAGTAGGCACGTCTTTTCCGTCAATCTGCACAGAACCTGACCTGAGTTCAGCATAATTTACTTCTCTAACAACCGGCTTACTTCGACTTCCCACAGCATAATCCTGAATGCTGGTTATAATATCTTCATCACGAACAGCAGTTGCAGCAGCAAGTTTTTCGTTAAGGATCGGGATAGGAATTCCAATTCCCATATAAAGAGTGGCACCATATCCGGTAAAGGAAGCAGCCCTCAAATAGTCAGAATTCATTTCTTTCAGGTTACCTTTTAGCATGAGAGTTCCAAAACCAGAAGAAGGAGAATGTTGAGTTCCATTTCCTATAACATAACCCTGGGCTCCTCCTATGAAAATCCTTGTTCCCATGCCTATAGTTTCATATTCAGGATCATTTGAGAGAGGAGAGAGCACGCCTGCCCCAGAGTAAGTTACATTTCCGAAATTAGGTAGAAGTTCACCCATATAAGTATTTAAAATTCGTTTGGAACTATTAGTTGCTGCTGCATATTTCTGATAGGCGTTCCTTGGATTCAGAAGAACGGCTTCGTTGAGATCCTCAAGAGTAATTGTTGTATCAAGCACTTTCCTTGGATAACAGTCCGTTCCATAAGCTGTTGCATGAACATCGATCTCTTTGCCCCTGAGAAGGTCCTCAATAACGTGGGCTCCACCATATTGGATCCCCCGTGTATCTGAGATCTGTGCAGCTCCCAAGTAAGCATCGACAGCTGCTAGTCCGCTGTATGCTTCTACATTGTTGAACCAGATCTTCTGGATTTTAATAGGAGGCTCTGAATGCCCAAGGTTAAGCATTAAACCAGATGAACACATAGCTCCGAATGTGCCTGTAGTAACCACATCTACTTCTTTTGCAGCCCCTTCAGCGCCAAGCTCTTCAACAATCGTGACCATTTCCTCGGCTGTCACTACATTGACGCTTCCATCTTCAATTTTTCTATTAATCTCATGAACCGATTTTTTAATCATAGGGGTTTCCTCTTTTTGTAAATTTATATAGATGGTAATATTTATTAGAATTATATATTACTTATGATAATGCAAAAGGTAACAGCCCTGCCAGAAGAAGCGAAAAGCTGCGCCTGAACTTGACTTATTATCAGATTTTTAGATTTGTCTCCTTAGTGTAATACACAATATTCATATTTAGGGGCTATATATATTACTTACGATAATTGGAACTTTTTTCGTTACAGGATCTGACTATAAATAGATTGTAAAAGTTCATGTCATGTATAGTTTGAATAAACGAGAGTTCTTCTTAGATCGGAAGTAGGTTATTTTAAGGGCTTTGTAGAAAACCTATCTAATCAGCCTCAAGAGACTGAAATGAAACAATAGTAATGTACAGGCTACTTGTTTCAAATTAATGGAGTTTGTTATTTCAAAGGATTTCTACAGAGCTTATTTTAAGTAAACTTTTTATGCTAACTCTCAAACGTTGTGCCTCAACCGTTGCGCCGGTTGATCACGCCGTTTCCAGGGTTTTCGATCAACCCTTTTTTCAAAAGGGTTGCGATCAAACATTTTCTCAAAAGGTTTGTTTCAGTAAATTTCTTATGCTTACAGGATATACCCGAGGCCAGGTGATCTATTGACACGTATACTTGCTACCGGGACTTTTGACCTTCTCCACCCCGGACATATATATTTTCTGAACCAAGCACGCGCTCTGGGAGATGAGCTTTTCGTAATTGTCGCAAGAGATTCAAATGTAACTCACAAGCCAAAACCAATTGTGCCCGAGGAACAGCGGCTGGAGATGGTAAGTGCACTTGGAATGGTTGATAAAGCGTTTCTTGGCAGCGAAAAAGATATGTTCGAACCTCTGAAGCAGATAAGGCCGGATACCATTGCTCTGGGTTACGACCAGCGCTTTGACGCCGAGTTTCTGGAAAAAGAACTTATTAAAAGAGAGCTTCCCGCAAACGTGGTCAGGATTCCACTCTCAAAAGAATGCCCACTTTGCAGTACAGGTGCAATCATAAAAGAGGTACTTAAACGGTATAGGTAAATCTACCTCTACCGTTGTCAATTTGACTGATGCCTGTTATTTTACTTATACCTTTTATTAGGAAGAGAATTTACGGTACTATCTTATAAGAGGATTTTTTCAAGTCTTTCAAGGGCTTCTCTTATTCGGTCAATTGATGTTGCATAAGAGATTCTGATAAAATTCTCACCAGATGCTCCAAAGGCAATTCCAGGGGTAACAGCCACCTGAGCTTCTTTCAGAAGTCTCTCTGCAACCTTGGTACCGTTTCCATATTCACTGACATTAGCAAAAGCATAGAAAGCACCATCGGGTTTTTTGCACTCAAAGCCCATTTTGTTCAGGCCATCGATAAGAACATCACGTCGTACTTTGAAACGGTCAACCATTGCTTTAACACTGTCCTGAGGACCCTGAAGGGCCTCAAGTCCACCGTATTGAACAAATGTGGTTGCACTGCTTACTGAGTGAGACTGAATCTTAAGTAAAAGTTTGAGAATTTCTGGAGGAGCAGTCAAGTAGCCAAGTCTCCAGCCTGTCATGGCGTATGCTTTGGAAAAGCCGTTTACGGTGATAGTTCTCTCCTGCATCCCATCAAAGCTGCCAATGCTGATATGCTCCCTGTCGTAGATAATTTTTTCATAAATTTCATCTGAGACCACAATAAGGTCATGGTCAATTGCAAGATCAGCGATACATTGCAAAGTTTTTTTCCCAAATACCCCACCTGTTGGATTTCCCGGACTATTTACAACAATGAGCTTGGTTTTATCAGTTATGTACTCTTCAAAATTATCAGGAATAAAACCTTTTTCAGGGACTGTCGGAACCCAGATCGTTTCCGCCCCTGCAAAACGTATACATGCATCATAAGTTACCCATGAAGGGTTAAACAGAAGGGCCTGATCCCCATCATCAAGAACGCTCATCATTACCTCAAAAATTCCCTGTTTTGCTCCAGGGGTAACAAGCACACCTGTCTCGGTTACATCGAGATTGTTTTCCGTCCTGAATTTTTCGGCAATAGCAGCTCTTAGTTCCGGGATACCTCCAGAGGGGGCATAGTGGGTTTTTCCCTCATACATAGCCTTTGCCGCAGCATCGCAGATATTCTTTGGGGTATTGAAATCAGGTTCACCAAGGCTGAAATTGATAACGTCTATACCCTCTTTAATCATTCTGGTTGCAATATTGGAGATCCTTATCGTTGCAGATTCTTCTACACGCTTGAGCCTTGCGGATGACATAGGGATGGTCCTGGTTGTTAAATTTTATTAGGTTATTTAAGATATTATAAATTCACAGCCGCCGCACCAGCTTTACTGCAGCTTCAACTGCACGTTTTGCATAATCTACACGTTCATGAGCCGCCATACGGGTCATACCTGGGCCAGGGATTCCGAGAGTTACAGGCTTGTTGAACTCAAGAGAAAGATCCATAATCTTCCTTGCAGCATGCTGCATAACCACCTGATCATGATCAGTCTCACCTTCGATTACAGATCCTATGGTAACCACGGCATCAATGTCATTCCTCTGGCAAAGCTTCTTGATCGCCAGGGGCATGTCAAAGACCCCTGGGACAAGAATGGTCTCTTTAACCGTTGCCCCCAGGAACTCCGCGTGTTCTCTTCCAAGCAGTTCCATCTGATAAGTCAGATCCCTGTTAAATTCAGCTACAACAAATCCTAGGCTGATAGTCATCTAATAAGGTCTCCAGTCTTGTTTTTACATAAATTGATTCACATTGTTAATGGGCCAGCATCCTCAAAGCCTTGCCTCTGACCGGTACCAGCTTCTCGAATTAGCTTTTCAGGTTTGAAAAGCAGCTTTATTACATTTAAAGCGTGTTCCCGGGTTCTTTTATCCATAAGGAAAGCAAGTTCCTTATCATCCTTTCCTTCGTTTTCATGGACAAAGACCTCGATAATATGGGTATTGGTCATGAGCTGGGCCATAATAAGGCCCTGAGAAGCTTCATGAGCACAGATCTTATCCTGTTCCTTAGCTCCTGGCATGCCAAGAGCCATAACGATATCGCATCCATCTTCTTCAATAAGTTTTTTGGCTGCGACCGGAAGGTCCTTTATCCCGGGCACGGTTACTCTTTTAATTTTCACAGATACATTTTTTTGTATTTCATCAATTGCCGCACGCCCCATATTATAGCGCGCGAATGTGGTATCTGCAATTCCTATTGTGGGCATGTAAATCCGATCGGAATTCAAGATTAAAATCTTTTTCGGGTTTTCCTGAAGCTTTCTGGTGGAATTATCTTACCTGTTAATCAGATATGTAATTTTATCCTATTCAGGCTCCGTCGATAACTCTGGTTGCAACTTCTATACCTGCTCCCAAACTGTCAATGTAACCATGTTTATTCAGCACTATTTCTAGCTGCTGGATGGTTGAGAGCACATCCCTTCCGGTCACATTCCCCATGCACCCTATCCTGAAAATCTTGCCTTTAAGGCGTTCCTGCCCTCCTGCAATAATTACGCCTCTTGCCTTCATATCGTTCTTTATATCCTCACCATTAACACCTGCGGGAGCTTTCATGGCCGAGACCGTATTAGAGTAATGACTGTATTCGTTAAGTTGAGGGAACATCTCAATGTTCAGTTTGGCAACTGCTGCTCTTATAGCTTCGGAAAGAACATTGTGTCTCTTAATTCTTGCCTCCATTCCTTCCTCTTTTACGATATGCAGAGCTTCCTGAAGTGCGTAGAAAAGAGGAATTGCAGGAGTATAAGGTGTTTCTGGTTTGGGCTTGTCCCCGCTCTTTTTATATGCTAGGAGATCATTATAGTAAGGCCTTTTTGTCACGTCCTTCATAACCTCAAAAGCCTTTTCACTTACGGAAACAATTGAAAGTCCAGGAGGAGCTGCAAGGCACTTCTGTGAGCCTACAACTGCAATATCAACTCCCCATTCATCGACCTTTACATCATTTCCTCCAAGGGAAGTCACACCATCCATAATAAAAAGGGCGTCGTGTTTTTTGGCAAGTTTGCCAATCTCTGCGGCCGGATTAAGAATGCCTGCTGAAGTTTCGTTGTGGACAAGGGTGATGGCTTTTGCTCCTTCTTCGAGCTTTTCCTTGACAACTTCAAGGTCAATCGGAAGGCCCCATTCGAACACAACGGGAACGACTTCCGAATAGATAGCTGCAATATCTTTAAACCGCTCTCCAAACTTTCCGTTTTCTATGGCAATGACTTTATCCCCGCTTCCAGCCAGAGATCCAACAGCAGCTTCCATTCCTGCCGTTCCCGAACCACTGAGCACGAAAATATCATTCTTTGTCTGGAAAACGCTGGACAGGATTTCCCTACAATCAGTATAAATTCCGGCAAATTCCGCACTCCGATGGTTAATCATCGGTTTTGACATAGCTCTAAGGACTCTGGGTGTAACATTTACGGGACCAGGCATCATGAGAAGGGTATCTTCCAGATCCATATTTATATGCTCCACATTTTTAAAGACTTAATCGATTTTTATTTTAATTTGTTTATGATTTATTAGTCATACAGTTTTAAAATTTTGCAAATATGAAATAATCCAGAATAATATTATGATACGTTGTGGCTGGAAAGCCCTGTATCTCTTATATTCGGGAATTTTTCAACAGAATTTGTCAAATAAGTTATTTCGAGAGTTAAGTGTTAAATCCGATTTAGAGTTCAGGTTTAATTGAATCCTAGTATATAATTGATGTGCTTTCCATGTCTAATCCGAGACCCTGCCCTATTAAGAGAAAGAATTTCGATTATTGACCCTGGAGGAGTGTCATTACGTCATGTTTTGTCACGACGCCAATAACTGCTCCTTTTTCTAATACCAGTACGGCAGGATTTCCTTCCAGTATATGCGAGACGACTGAGATAGAGATGCCTGGAGACACTGTTGGGAAAGCCTCTCCCATTATCTCGGAGACTTTCAAATGGGAAATTGATTTTTTCTTACTTTCAGCCATCAATTTCACGATCATGTCTTCTGAAACACTTCCAACTGGGATGCCATTATCAAGCACAGGAACCTGTGAGAAACCGTGAGTATGCATAAGATTTACTACTTCTTCCACGGAGTCATCTGGAGAAACATGAATTACAGGAGAATGCATAAGATCTATTATAATAATTTGCTGTTCCTTTTCAACTTCCTCAAAAGCATCAAGGATTTTCCTGACAGTGGAAAGTCTGGGATCTACATCTCCCGATTCTATACGAGCTATAAGGGGTTGGCTTACTCCTGCCCTTTTAGCCAGATCACTCTGGGTAAGCCCGAGTTCATTTCTTCTTTTTTTAAGATCTTCGGGTGTTGGGAGTTGCATGTATATTACCGATAGTAATTATGATATTTAATATCATTGGTTAACATAATTTTTAAAGTTTAAATATAAATGAATACCGAATCCAGAAAATTATTTTCAGAAAAAACTCTACAATAAAAAAATATAGCACCGTAATTATAAAAGTAACTGCGATTGTAAAAATAAGTTTATAAAGACAGGAAGAAGTAAGAAGATAAACCTTTACTCTTATCTTTATTGCTCAAACATAAGAAGGATTTTCTATCTATTTAGATTCTCTTGTCCTGAGTTCGCCTTTAATAGATTTGTAATACTTCATTGTATCCGGAGTAAACGAAGGCCTGGTTTCGGCAATCGCTTGAAGAAAATGTTTCTTCTTTACCTCTTTAGCCTAAAGATCCTGGAGAGATTTACAACGGAGTACCGCAATGGAGTGTCTCAAGACAACACATGAAGTGGAAAAATGAAATCAGACGTAGTATAACTGAGAAATTGGAAAAAGAAAAAGATGGGAAATTTTGATAAAAAATCAAACCTCGATGGAAAATCGCTTAGAGTTTGAGCTCCTTAGCCATTTCCTGAAAGACTTTTCCTTTGTCAGTAGTGATAAAAAGTCCATTTTCATGCCTAATAAGCTCTTTTTCTTTCAACATTTCAAGGTATTTCTGGGCAATATTAAAGTTCAAGTTTACCTCATATACAATATGAGTTTTCTTCGCCCCGTTCATTGCTACTCTTAAAATATCTACTGCAATATCAGTCCTGCTCCTTCTCTTAATACTGACTCCTCCCCCACCTATAGTTTTAATATAATCTTTGTAAGTAGTTACGCTTTAAAAATATTAAAGCATATCTTTTTGTAGGTAACAAAGATTCTAAATCTTTATCGTTCTCCTTTCTATATAACAATTTCAGTTCTATATATAATGTCAAGTTATAAAGAAAAAAGATTTAAACGGAAAAACTCCCTTTTGTAGCTAAAAAAAGAGAAATTACCAGAGAAAAAAATCCGAAACAGCTTTCAATTAGTCTTTTTAAGATAAAATTAATGATAACAAAGAATATAGGCTGTACATTAAAATGCATAAAACAAAACTTGGAAGTTGCGTTAAAGGATATGCCAGTACTCATAAAAATACATGAGTAACTAATAAATAATTTGGCTAAAAAAGATTATGAAAAAATATTATGATAGAATAAAAATAGACCAGTGAAATATAAAGACGCTTAACTGAAAGATAAAAAAGCGTAGATTTCATGATTTGTTCAATTAATATGTTAGCTTTTTGATGAAGTGTGTTGTTATGCCGGTAAAACTTATGCTTGTAAGAGGAAACAAGATTGGATACTTTATTTAGTGATGTTATTATTTTACCCCACCAGTTAATTAATTTTATATGTGAATATAACACGATAAAATAGGAATGTGATTTTATGGCTGATCATAACCCAGATAGCGTGCATAATAATCCTAAAAAAAGGAATAATCAGTTAAAAAGAATATTTAATGATGTGAAAAAGTTTATAAAAAGAGAAGGAGAAGAAGAGAAAAAACCAGCTTCTTTTGAAACATCCAATAAAAAGAAAAATAAAGAGTCTGATCAACAATTAGAAAGTTCAAGTGCTCTGAAATTTGAAACGCCTAAAACACAGGAAGCAGAAAAGTCAATACGAGAAAGAAAAGCTAAAACCAAAGAACAAAAACTTCCAAAGAAATATAGGAAAGGTTGGTAAAAACTCCCAGGTGTCAATTGCTTCTGACGTTTTTTAAAATGAGAGCAACAGGCATATTTGTCATTTGAAACTACATAAAACCAATTTCCTCAAATTTCATCACAGTGATAGTAGGAGAGGTTATTACCTTCTCATATTTTCAAACATATACAAAATTGGAATTAACTTGAAAACTCACTCGAAATTGAAATTAGATATCAAAGTTCTGACATTAGTCATAGTTTGACGCGACTTAAAGAGACAGAGTTACTAAAATCAAATTTGCACTGGCGCATCCCACTGCAAGCAACAGGGTTATGGTTCGCTCCATCGCTAGAAATTCCGTTAAAGGAGACAATAACCTAAACAATTTAGTTTAAGCAGGAGTTTACAACCGAAAAATGGAATTGATAAATCACATTATCATTAACGGTTCCCAGGGAAGTTTTCCATCCCCTCAGCAAGTTAGCGGGGGTATTCGAATGAAATAAATAATTGAAGTACCTTGCTCTTTTTAAAAATTGACTTAACAATATTTTATTTTGAGTGTAAAGCTGGATTTATTTTCTGGTCGTGTACGTGAGTAATTGATCAATTCTGAAAAAACAAGTACATTCATCTTATTTGATAAAAATGTAGAAAGAGCCTTGTGGATACTTTTTTAATAACTCAGACTCACTACCTATTTTCCTTCTTCATCACTAAATAATAGAGAAAACAGTAAGTTGTACAAAGTTAAATAACCATTATTTAGAACCTATCCAAAAAGCGGTTATCTGCTATAACTTTTATGACATACAATATGCAAAACCGGAACGGATACTCTGATATTACAAACCTATTGTGACTTTTCAACATGCATTACTGACTTTTCGGATAGGCTCTTAGTATATGGAAAAAGAATTATGAAAATATTTGGAAGATATAAGATTACAAAACAAAAAGCAAAACCAAGATTACATACCCTTTAATAAGGCTACAACAATCGGAAATAACTATTGATGGAGATACTACCTATATTTTCAAAACAGAGTACAATGGTAAACCTGTGTATGTAATTTCCCTGGACGAAGAATTTAACGGTGAACTTAAAGTTGCACAACCAAAAATGAAATCTGAGATAGAATTAAGGCTTGAAGCATTAGAAAAGGAGGTATTTAAAACCTCTAAATTGGAAAAAGGTTTAGTGGGCCCGCTGAGATTCGAACTCAGGATCCCCGCCGTGTAAAGGCGATGTCATGACCGACTAGACCACGAGCCCACTGTGCTTAGATTTACAGAACCGCTCTAAGTGCAAGACCAAAATGTCACTAGTTATATATATCTCTTTTGTTAGGAGAGAACCTTCAGGACTTATTTGAGAACCAATTATTGTACAAATAAGGTTCTTATTCGCTAAGTAAAGTCTCACTAAAATGAATGAAGATATAATTACACCAGAAAAGTCTTGTACTAGAAAAGCCTTGCAAGCCATTCTAAGAGCTAATTTTCTTTTTAGACAGGGAAAAATTGAACATAGGACTAAAGTTTACTTGTTTTCAAAAGTCGAAACAATTCCATTTACAGGCAAATGTGAGATATTTTTGAAGGGACGAAAACAATAAGCAAAATATGGCTCTGTAGAAATCCTCTAAATTGAATTTTTACAGGCTTTGTAGAAATCCTCAAAATAACTAATCTCCGTTTATTTGAACTGAATGGCATGATCTCGTTTTACGTATTTAACTTTCAGCTTCTTGAAGCTGGTTCAGATAGGATTTCTACAACGCCCAAAATATATTTATGATCACTGAAAAGTATCATTCTTGATATGAAAAAGTTTATGGATATACAAGTAAGCACCCTATGGAAAACAAGCGGATTTTCGACAGAGATCTAAGACAGACTGTCACGAATGAGTTGAGCCAGGACAAGCTCAAACAACGATATGAATCCTTACCATATTTTCCACGTAGCCCAGTGACCCTCAGCAAAACGTTGTGCTGGTAACAATTTGAAAAACAATTTTTTTTGATTCAAAACAATATATATTTATATCATTAAATCACCATTATCTACTAGATTCACGTTTACACCAAACCAATGCACTGAAAACGTATATATAGGTAGGAATCCATTTACCCTCTGTAGTCAAAAAAACGGCGAATGGCACCAACCCAACACACCCCAACCCCTTCATACCCCAATCATACAATCATACTATTTTTCAAATCCCCCAAGGGTGGTGCCCACTTCATTTTATCAAGAGAGCCTTTAAGAGCTCTCACTTCCATCTATCCACACCCCCTAATAGATACTGAAAGATCTTTTTATTCTGTAGCCGTAATCTATTAGGGAAAACTTATAGAACTTTTGACATACTATCGAACTTTTTCTAGCTATAGTCGAATCTATAAATTGACTATCCCCCGTAGACTTGGCAGTACCAAGGGTCCTAAAATATATATTACATAAGAGTATTCAGAGGACAAAATTCGAATAATCACGAGCTTGTAAAACAGAAGGAAGCAACTTTCATTGAGATGGCAGACAATTTCCGAACCGCGATCTCGATAAAACTATAGAAATGCTGTGTTAAGAGCTGATCGATAAAATGAGCCAGAAAATGATTGGAGATTTAGAGTATGAAAACGAAAATTACTCAGTCCGTTTCCCATTCCGTATCGCCGGTTGCGGAGAAACTACTTGTAGCAAGCAAAATGGAAGCAGACAAACTGTTGAAACAATACAGCACCACCCTGAATGGGTACAGCGAAGAGACTGCAAAAGAGCTCAGAGATAAATACGGAAGAAACGAAATTTCACATGAAAAACCAGAACCGGTTTACAAAAGGTTGATGGGTGCTTTTGTAAATCCTTTTACCATTGTGCTTTTTTTCCTGGCGACTATTTCTCTTGTAACTGATGTTCTAATTGCCGCCCCTGACGATAAAAATCCTCGAACAGTTATCATTATTTGTACTATGGTATTAATCAGTGGTCTCCTTCGCTTTGTTCAGGAAACGCGTTCTAATAATGCTGCGGAAAAGCTGAAGGCCATGGTTCATACAACCGCAACCGTTTCACGTGAAGACGAAGGCAAAAAAGAAGTACCTCTTGCAGAGATCGTGCCCGGAGATATTATTTATTTGTCGGCGGGAGATATGATTCCGGCCGACGTCCGCGTTATCGTCTGTAAAGATCTATTTGTAAGCCAGGCTTCCCTTACCGGCGAAAGTGAGCCACTAGAAAAATACGATTATTCTGTGAATCAAGACAGTAACAATCCATTGGAGCTTCCTAATCTGGCTTTCTTGGGCAGTAATGTTGTCAGCGGTTCCGCCACCTGCATTGTTCTTGCCACCGGCGATTATACTTGTTTCGGCTCCATGGCAAAAACAATCACTGACAAGCAAATTGTGACAAGCTTTGAGAAAGGCATTAATTCCGTAAGCTGGGTACTTATCCGCTTCATGATGTGTATGGTACCTGTAGTGCTGTTTGTCAACGGCTTTACAAAAGGAGACTGGTTCCAAGCTTTTTTGTTTGCTCTATCCGTTGCAGTTGGTCTTACTCCCGAAATGCTGCCGATGATTGTAACCACCAATCTTGCAAAAGGCGCAGCTTCAATGGCAAAGAAAAAGACCATTGTCAAAAACCTGAATTCGATGCAAAATTTTGGAGCCATGGATGTCCTCTGTACCGATAAGACGGGAACAATAACTCAGGATAGAGTTGTACTGGAATATTATCTTGATATACACGGCAATGAAGATGAAAGAATTTTACGTCACGCGTTTTTAAACAGCTATTACCAGACAGGGCTTAAAAATCTCATGGATGTTGCAATTCTCAACCATGCAAGATCTGAGCCCTATCGTTCCATGAAGGAAAAATACATTAAAGTTGACGAAATACCGTTTGATTTCAATAGGCGAAGAATGAGTGTCGTCATCCGCGATCATGGAGGTAAAACCCAGCTCATCACAAAAGGTGCTGTTGAAGAAATGCTGTCTATCTCAACATATGCGGAATACGAAGGAGCAGTTGTTTTACTCACCGATAAAATCAGAAAGGAAATTCTTTCGACCGTAAAGAAATTAAACAGTGAAGGAATGCGTGTTTTGGGAGTCGCACAGAAAAACAATCCTTCAGTAGAGGGCGTTTTCTCTGTAAAGGATGAGGCTAACATGGTACTGATCGGTTACCTTGCCTTTCTCGATCCTGCAAAGGAAACTGCGACAACGGCTATTAAGGCATTGAATGAATATGGAGTGTCTGTCAAAGTATTAACAGGTGACAACGACGCAGTAACAAGATATATCTGCAAGCAGGTGGGGATTAAAGCGGAAAACTTGTTACTTGGTACGGATATTTATGAAATGGACGACAACGAGCTTTCTTCTGTAGTGGAAAATACAAACGTTTTTGCAAAACTCAGTCCACAGCAAAAAGCACGGATAGTCCGAATTTTGCGTGAAAATGGTCATACTGTGGGCTTTATGGGTGATGGCATCAATGATGCACCCGCTATGCACGAGGCTGATGTGAGTATCTCAGTAGACACAGCCGTTGATATCGCAAAAGAATCAGCTGACATTATCCTTCTTGAGAAAGATTTAATGGTGCTTGAGCAGGGAGTTGTGGAGGGACGCTGGACATTTGGAAATATAATTAAATATGTTAAAATGACTGCCAGCTCCAACTTTGGTAATATGTTTTCGGTGGTTACCGCAAGTGCGTTCCTTCCTTTTTTGCCAATGAAACCTATTCAAATACTTTTCCTTAACCTGATTTATGACATTTCATGCATTGCTATTCCGTGGGATAATATGGATGAAGATTATCTTAAGGTACCGCGCAAATGGGATGCCTCTTCCATTGGCAGTTTCATGGTCTGGCTCGGCCCCACAAGTTCGGTATTTGATATAATCACCTACATTTTCATGTTTTTCATAATCTGCCCTGCTGTATATGGTGGAGCGTATGGTGCGGCGGGTGTCAACAAAGTATTGTTTGCCAGCCTGTTTAATGCCGGATGGTTTGTGGAAAGCCTCTGGTCTCAAACGCTTGTTATTCACATGATACGCACACCGAAAATACCTTTCATTCAAAGTGTGGCGTCATTGCCAGTTATGCTGTTAACTTCCGCATCAATTGTAATTGGAACCATTATCCCTTACACACAATTTGGGAAAATATTAGGCATGTCTGCAATGCCTTTTACCTATTTTCCATGGCTGATCGGCACGATTTTATGTTATATGCTTCTCGCTACATTTCTAAAAACAATGTATAAAAGAAGATATGGTGAGTTACTATAGTCGTTAATAAGGAGATTTTATCATGGTAAGCATAGTAATAGGGACAAATTCTTACACAGCCTTAGGACTATTCGGTGTCTGTAGTATAATGCTCCTTGGGTTGTTTTCAACATATCCTGCTGTTAAGGCTTTTGAAAAAGGCAAAAGTTTTATCAAATGGTATTTATTCAGTTTTTTTCTTTTTCCCTTTGCATTAGTTTCATCTTATTTTATAAAAAACAAACATTCTTAATTTATTAATACATTTTTACAAGTCAACTGCACCTTATATTATATTTTTAGTTCATAAATAAAATTTGTTTTGTCTCGAATAAATGGAAACTTTCCATATTATTTACCTACTAGTCTACATTTTTATATTGGTTTATTATTTTATACTTATCGTATTTTTATTGGCAGTCATAATATTTATTTTAATATAGTTTCTTTTAAAAAATATATATTAGATATATTCTGCTTAATTGCCAGAAATTACTATAAATAAAATTGCGTGTAGCCACCCCACCCTAAAGAGGCTGTCCGACAATTACAAATAGTAATAAAAAGTGCTAAAAAGACGGCATTTAAAACCCTTAAATCGAAAAAGAAGGAATTCAAGTATTACCAGTAGTAATTGTTGGACAGCCTGTAAAGAATGAGGTATTTGTGACACTCTGCGCTACCGATGTAATAATATAATTACAAATTGAGCTCATCCCAAAACCAATTTTATTCTCAAATCTATTGAGTTTCTGATTATGAACGCGATTCTAAAAATCATCAAAGAGTATATTCAAAGTGAGTTTTGGGATAGGCTCTTATATAATTTAGTCCGCTTGAGTGAGTGAAACGGACCCCATGTTCCCGAAGCGAAATTCGAGGCGCACTGCAGATCCGCAACTCTGCCGGTGCAATAAATACATTAATAATGAGTTATGACTATTCACCTACGTTTCAGCTTCATTCTTACATTTTTCATTTAATTTACCCCAAATCAAGGTGAATTTATGTCATTAGCAAAACTTAGAACACATTATACAGCCGATGTCAAGCCTGAAAAAGTTGACAACGGTCAGAAAATTACCCTAGCAGGCTGGGTCCATGAGGTAAGAGACCTCGGAGGGATCTGTTTTGTAGTGCTTCGAGACCGGGAAGGAAAGGCTCAGGTTACTCTCGTAAAGAAGAAAATTGATAAGGATCTGTTTGATGCTGCAAGAAGGCTTGTCCGCGAGTCAGTAATTACAGTAACCGGCTCCGTTAAATTCGAAGAGAAAGCTCCAAATGGATACGAACTGCTTCCTGAGGAGATCACTATCTTGAATGTTGCAGATTCTCCATTGCCAATGGATACTACAGGTAAGGTGGAAGCTGAACTGGATACAAAGCTAGATTCACGATTTATCGACCTTAGGCGGGCTGAGACTACTGCAGTTTTTAAAATAAGACACCAGGCTCTCCAGGCGATCAGAGAATACTTTGTAAAGAATGGATTTATAGAAACCGCAACCCCCAAGATCGTGGCAACTGCAACCGAGGGCGGTACCGCACTTTTCCCTATTACTTACTTTGACAGAGAAGCTTTTTTGAACCAGAGCCCCCAGCTCTTCAAGCAAATCCTTATGAGCGGTGGTTTTGACAGGGTTTTTGAGATCGGTCCGATTTTCAGGGCAGAAGAGCACGACACACGCAGGCATTTGAACGAAGCTACTTCTATCGATGTCGAGGTAAGTTTTGCAGACCATTTCGATGTAATGGAGATTCTCGAAAACCTTGTAGCTTACGCCTACACCCAGATTATTGAGAAGTGCAAACCTTCCCTTGAAACACTAGGGGTTGAGCTAAAAGTTCCAAAAACTCCTTTCCTTAAACTTACCTATGACGAAGTAATCGAGATCATAAACACTCGTTCGGAAGAAAAAATGCACTGGGGAGATGATCTTGGAACGCTTGGAGAACATATCGTAGGCGATTACGTCTACGAGACAACAGGGGAATCTCACTATTTCATTATCGACTGGCCAACTGAAATTAAGCCTTTCTATGCCATGCCTTATGAAGACAAGCCGGAATTCAGCAAGTCTTTTGACATGATGCACCGCACAATGGAACTCTCCTCGGGAGCTCAGCGTATTCATATTCCTGACTTGCTTAAGAGCCGGATAGAATCGCAGGGTCTGAATCCTGACGGCTTTGAGTTCTACCTTAAAGCTTTCGAATACGGCATGCCTCCACATGCAGGCTGGGGTATGGGTTGCGAACGTTTTATCATGACCATGCTCGGGACCGACAACATAAGGGATACCGTACTTTTCCCGAGGGACAGGAGAAGACTTTCTCCCTGAACCCCTTATTTTTGGCTTTAAACATTTTCAATGAATCTCGAATTTAAAATCTAATAAATTCTTTTTTCAGGATTCGAACCGGAAGGGAAAACACATGACTGAAAGAAATACATCCACTGATTCTCCAGAAAAACGTGCAGCTGGCATTGCTGCATCCCAGATAGTAGAATCAGGAATGATAGTAGGGCTTGGAACTGGCTCAACAGTTGCTTATACGATAACAGAACTCGGCAGGCGGGTTAGGGAAGAGGGGCTCGAAATCCTTGGTGTTGTCACTTCATATCAGTCAGAAATGCTTGCCATAGAAGCTGGCATTCCTCTAGCTACCCTTGCCCAGCATCCGGAACTGGATATTGCTATTGATGGAGCAGACCAGATCGATTCGAAACTATATGCAATCAAAGGCGGAGGAGCTGCCCATACTCGGGAAAAGATAGTATCAGCGTCAGCAAGACGTTTTCTGGTTGTTGCCGATGAATCAAAAACAAGCATCCAGCTTGATAAGGCCGTACCTGTCGAGGTTCTCCCCTTTGCAAAAACCCTTGTAATCAAAAAAATAACAGAACTTGGAGGAAAGCCCGAGTTGAGGTCTGCTCTGAGAAAAGACGGGCCTGTAATTACCGACAATGGGAATTTTGTACTTGATGTAGACTTTGGTGTAATAAACGATCCTGAAGGTCTGGCTTTTCAATTATCTTCAATTCCAGGAGTTGTTGAACATGGAATTTTTTCCAATGTGGATGAACTTTATATCGGGAAAAAAGACGGCTCAGTGGAGATAATCAGGAAGTAACACAGTAATTAAGAAGTACTAATAGTCAAGAAATAATAGGTAATTAGGAAATAGTCGTCAGAAAGGAAAAGCTCAAAATAGTCATGGACAAAATAAATACAGCTTTTGTGAGGTCAGCTTTCCATAGTCCTTAAGGAAAAATCTCGAGGAAAGTAATGCAGACGACTAACTTTTTGATTTCACTCCATAATCTGATGTGGAAACACAGTTTCACACTCAGGAATCGGCGTATATCCGGTATGTTTTTATAGAAGTATTATCAGTAATTTCTGATCAAACACTGCTTTAGATAAGCAACTAATAAAATTATATTTTCAGGCTGATCTCGGGCTAAAAGTGACTGTAAGTCAGGACAACTTCAAATTTATCGAGTAAAAATCTTCGACACGCGTACTTCATTTTAAGGAGGTTTTGGTTTAGATGGAAAAAGGTAGTAGCCAGCCAATTATAATAGTAGATCCTAGAAAAGAGCAGACAAAGGGAAAAGAAGCGCTCAGTATGAATATTGCGGCTGCAAAAGCAGTGGCCAGCATAGTAAAGAGCACGCTCGGACCGAGAGGAATGGACAAGATGCTTATCAATCCTATCGGGGATATCACAATCACAAACGACGGTGCAACCATTTTACACGATATGTCTATTGAGCACCCGGCAGCTAAGATGGTAGTGGAAGTTGCAGAATCACTCGAAAGCTCGGCCGGTGACGGTACTACAAGTGCTGTCGTGTTCACAGGTAGTCTGCTGGAAAAGGCAGAAAGCCTTATTGAGATTGGAGTCCACCCGACAGTTGTTGTCAAGGGTTACAGGCTTGCAGCCGAGAAAGCTGTTGAGCTTTTTGAAAACCTGGCGGTTTCAACTGGCGAGAACGAAAAGGAAATGCTCATAAAAGTTGCCAGAACCTCTATTACAGGCAAGGCTTCCGAAAAGTACAACCGTTTGATTGCGGAACTCTGCGTGGGTGCCGTGCTTGCTATTCGCGAAAGGGGAATAGCCGATCTTAAAGACATTATTATTACAAAAGATGTCGGTGGCAAGATCGAAGAGACCGAGTTCGTTGAAGGCATTGTAATAAACAAGGTTGCTCTGGACAAGGAATTCCCTCTCAAAATCAAGAACCCCAGAATAGCTCTGATCGATGCTCCCATGGAAACTGCTAAGACCACGAACAAAGCAAAGTTGCAGATCAGCGAATATGGCGAGCTTGAGAATTTCGTAAAGCAAGAAGAAAAATCCTTGTTCGAAATGGCAGATTACGTTATCAGAGCAGGTGCAAATGCGGTTTTCTGTTCCAAGGGTATGGATGACAAGATCGCGGCTTACCTTCAAAACAGGGGAATTTATGCCACCCGCAGAGTTAAGAATGAGGACATGCAGCACCTTGTAGATGCCACAGGTGGAAAGCTTATCCGCAATATCAAAGAATTGACCCAAAAAGAGCTTGGACATGCAGGACTCCTCGAACAGGATCGGGACGGCGACGAGGGTAAAACCTACCTTAGAGATTGCAAAGGTGCAAAATCTGTATCTCTTGTCCTCAGGGGCGGTACTGAGCATGTTGTTGACAACCTTGAACGTGCAATTGACGACGCCCTCAGAGTAGTAAAATGCGCAGTAGAAGACGGCAAGATTGTTGCAGGCGGCGGAGCTTCCGAGATAGAAGTTGCTCAAGAGCTTCGCGCATATGCTCCCAGCATAGGTGGGCGTGAACAGATGGCAATCAGGGCTTTTGCAGATGCCCTTGAAGAAATTCCAAGGACAATTGCCAGAAATGCAGGCCTGGACACTATCAACACAATCGTGAATCTCAGGGCAAAGCATGCCGAAAATAAAAACGCAGGCCTGAATATTAATACAGGTGCTGCTGAGGATATGCTCGAAAAAGGCATAGTTGATCCCCTTAGGGTTAAAGTCAACTCCGTCAAAGCCGGTTCCGAAGCTGCAGTAATGGTGCTCCGTGTGGACGATATGCTCCGTGCCCAGAGCTCTGACATGCAGAATGTCAAACCCGAGCATATGGCAAGCACTTATGACGGAATGGCAGCTCCTGGACTTAACATGCGCAGGTAAGCCAAGCTTAAATAAAGTAGTTAAAATAGTGTATATTCAAGAACTTCAAGAAGACAAGCTGCAGACTCTGTTCAGCAGCTTTCTTTTTTAAATCTATTATTGCTTTTTTAAAGTAATATTCAAAGCCAGATTAAATTTCTCCGTAAAACTGTCGGTAATCTTCCATTGCCTTTTTCGCCTGGGCAGGAAATTCTTTTTTCATATATTCTATGAATTCATCCCTTGATTGAATTTCTTTGAGGATTTCAAGCATGCGGACGGTAAATTCTCTTGACTCCATACTTCCTTTCCGGAGTTCAAAAGAGAGGCAGAGAGCTTCTTTAGGAAAATGCTTCCTTCGAACCCAGGGAGAAACCGAACCAAGGAGCACTCCTTCTTTCAGAATGCTGTAAGCCGGCACTCCTATGAGTTCTAACCTGTTCTTTCCGGCCAGCTTTTCAAGATTTTCGTTGGAATAGGAATGAAGTTCAATGTAGATTTCAGGTTTTAACTCTTCAATCGCCCTGAGGATCTTTTTTCCGGTTCCGGAATAGTAATCCGGATTCAGGGTTGAAATATACCTTCCGCAGTCTACGAATGGAATTAAGGCCAAAGTACCTGTTTCCGGAGGTTTGATCCTTTTCAGGAGTCCGGTTGTATCTTTCCACTCATCTCCGTGGAGACCTGCAACGAAGAGCCGAACT
>DASXVB010000121.1:0-9728 GCA_036504475.1 Methanosarcina sp. | reverse complement strand
CCCAGGTACCCTTTCCGGTCGTCAGATCGTTGAAGCCCGTGAAAGGGATATGGAAAAGTGCGCAAAGGTTCAGATGGAAACCGAAATCACTGACCATGCACTCGCAGGTGTGCGTGGTGCAACTGTGCACGGTCACTCTGTCCGTCTCCAGGAAGACGGTGTAATGTTCGACATGCTCGACAGGAGAAGACTTGAAAACGGCACCATCATAATGGACAAGGACCAGGTTGCAATCCCACTCGACAGGAAAGTAAACCTCGGCAAGCCAATGTCCAGTGAGGAAGCCGCAAAGAGAACCACCATCTACCGTGTGGACAATGTAGCCTTCAGGGACGATGCAGAAGTCGTTGAATGGGTACACAGGATATTCGATCAGAGGACAAAATTCGGTTTCCAGCCAAAATGAGGTGACCACAATGGCAGCAGACATTTTCTCAAAATTCAAAAACTCAATGGAAGTCAAGTTCGCACAGGAATTTGGTTCAAACAAGCAGACTGGTGTCGACATTACCGGCAAGACTGAAAAGTTCCTGAGGTTAGGCCCTGAGCAGGACCCCAGAAAGGTCGAAATGATTAAAGCCGGTAAGGAAATTGCTGAGAAGAGAGGTATTGCATTCTACAACCCGATGATGCACTCAGGTGCTCCCCTCGGTCAGCGTGCAATTACTCCTTACGTCATTTCCGGCACCGACATTGTCGCAGAACCTGATGACCTCCACTACGTAAACAACGCTGCAATGCAGCAGATGTGGGATGATATCAGGAGAACCTGTATTGTCGGTCTTGACATGGCTCACGAGACTCTCGAAAAGAGGTTGGGTAAGGAAGTTACCCCTGAAACCATCAACCACTACCTTGAAGTTCTTAACCACGCCATGCCCGGTGCAGCAGTGGTTCAGGAAATGATGGTCGAAACCCACCCTGCCCTTGTTGACGATTGTTACGTGAAAGTCTTCACAGGCGACGACGCCCTTGCAGACGAAATCGACAAGCAGTTCCTCATTGACATCAACAAGGAATTCTCAGAAGAACAGGCAGCCCAGATTAAGGCCTCCATCGGCAAGACTTCCTGGCAGGCAATCCACATCCCAACAATTGTCTCCAGAACAACTGATGGTGCTCAGACCTCCAGGTGGGCAGCCATGCAGATCGGTATGTCCTTCATCTCCGCATACGCAATGTGCGCCGGTGAAGCAGCCGTCGCTGACCTGTCCTTCGCTGCAAAGCACGCAGCTCTGGTCTCCATGGGTGAAATGCTCCCAGCAAGGCGTGCACGTGGTCCAAACGAGCCCGGTGGACTGTCCTTCGGTCACATCTCAGACATCGTCCAGACAAGCCGCACATCCGAAGACCCAGCAAAGATTGCTCTTGAAGTAGTCGGTGCAGGCTGTATGCTCTACGACCAGATCTGGCTCGGATCTTACATGTCCGGTGGTGTCGGATTCACACAGTATGCAACAGCTGCATACACCGATGATATCCTCGACAACAACGTGTACTACGATGTAGACTACATCAACGACAAGTACAACGGTGCTGCAAATGTCGGCAAGGACAACAAGGTAAAGGCAACCCTCGACGTCGTAAAGGACATCGCAACTGAGTCCACACTCTACGGTATCGAGACCTACGAGAAGTTCCCAACTGCCCTTGAAGACCACTTTGGTGGTTCCCAGAGAGCAACCGTGCTCGCAGCCGCAGCCGGTGTCGCAACTGCCCTCGCAACTGCAAACGCAAACGCTGGTCTTTCTGGCTGGTACCTCTCCATGTACCTGCACAAGGAAGCATGGGGAAGGCTTGGATTCTTCGGATACGACCTGCAGGACCAGTGTGGTGCCACAAATGTTCTGTCCTACCAGGGCGACGAAGGTCTCCCAGACGAACTCCGTGGTCCAAACTACCCCAACTACGCAATGAACGTCGGTCACCAGGGTGGATACGCAGGTATCGCTCAGGCAGCCCACTCAGGCCGTGGAGACGCATTCACCGTCAACCCACTCATCAAGGTCTGCTTCGCTGATGACCTCCTGCCCTTCAATTTCGCTGAGCCCAGGAGAGAATTCGGCCGCGGTGCCATGAGAGAGTTCGTGCCTGCTGGTGAGAGATCCCTCGTCATTCCAGCAAAGTAAACTCAATAACTAAAATGTATTAAAACAGAGTAGGCCGTCTGGCCTACTTTTTATCTCTTTTTTCGATACTGTTTTTTGTATGATTTTTCCAGAAAGCCTTTAGGGCCTATCCAAAAAGTCCTGTTATTTTTCTCTGTTATTTTCTCCGGCACTCCAATAGTTTTCCTCTCTTCTTTCTCCTGTCCCTCAAACATAGATTTTCAGTTGGAGCGTAGTCCATTAATGATTTCTTCCAGGAGTAGGAGGGCACCTGAAACTCCTAGATATGTTTTCGGGATTATATGGATGTAGCCTTCTTCTGGGAGGGTGATTTCTATACCAGCTTTGCAACATCCCTTTGCTTTTAATAGCTGAAGGATGGGCCCGTCAGCAAAGGCGATATCAGCCGATTCAAGGTACGGATCCCTATCCCAGGCTTCGCAAAAGCCCTTTTCTTCAAGAAACGCTCTGAGATATTCTGCTGCTTCAGGATCGCTTCCGGGAAGCAGTTTTATCGCAAGGGGGGCCATGCCCAGGTAGGTGTAAAGCCAGTGCGTAAGGGGGAAGGCAAGGGAGCTTTCGGCCCGGATTGAAAAGCTGGCTCCTTTGGGGAGGCCCGAGTAAGAATAGAAACGTGAAATCTGCCGGTAACTGACCTGCCTGGCTCTCTGGACTTCTGCAAGGGCAGGTGCTGGGTCGATATCCAGGACAGCTGCTACTTCCCTCAGAAGGCTTTCGCTTGCATCAAACCCGATGGGAGCCCCAAGAGGAGAAAATACTGCAGGAGTCCCGAAGTGTTCTCTATACCATTCTGCAATCTTCCTGCCGTATTCGGGGAAAAGGACAATATTACAGGCGGCATCGCCTGACTCTCTGATTTCGTCGAGGGAAGTTCCGGCAAGGAAAACAGCCCCCACTTCCAGGCCCAGGAAAGCCAGAAGCCTCTTCATTTCTGCAATCGACCCTTCCCAGTGCTTGTGGAGGAGGGAAAGCCCTATCAGGTTCACTTTTTTCTTTGATTCCGAGCGATGGAGGGGCTGGAGTTTCAGTTGTTCGAGTAGGGCAAGGGCAGCATCTTCAAAACCTCTGGACGCTGGAAGAGAAAAACCTGTGTTATCAAGCACAAAACAGCGGTCCTGAATACCTGCTTTTTTAATTATACTCTCCAGATCGTCTCCCACAAGGCTTGCTCCCGGAGAATTAATCGCCACAAGCAGACTTTTTTCTTTTGCTGCAATTGTTGCAAGGGCCATTTCAAATTTTTCAAGGGAACCACGGATGTAGTCTTCCTCGTCCAGACAGGTACATGGAACCCTGGGCTGCCCGAAATAGAACTCATCCTGGAATGCCAGGGGGTCATGGGAACTTTCTCTGGGAAACTGCCTGTCCGAGAGAAAACTATGGTATAACTTACACCCTGTAGGCCCATTCAGGATAACAGCCGCATCCTTTATTCCTTCTACCGCCAGGATAGAACCCGTAAAAGCGTCAGGAGAAAAAATCAATTTTCATCACCTCCGTCGTATTTCCATCCTTCCACAACCGGTAGCCTCAAAAGCGTACTCCAGCGTTTTGCCAGTTCAATCCCGCTCAGGAATCCTGCCTGCGGAGAGAGGGGAATAGTATCGTAATGCACTTCGTCTTCAGGGACCAAAGGAACATAACTTGAAAGAACCAGGTCCGGCATGAGAATCCTTACATCTCTTGCTCTCTTTTCATCCGTATAGTCCTTCTCCACTGGGAAGTCTTCGCAGGAGAGGAGATCTTGTCTTTTTCTTCCGAAAAACGAGACTGAAATTCCAACTTTGACGATTTTCATTCCCAGATCCCTGATTGTGTCAAGAACCCAGCCGATGTCTATGTCATAGTTCACCAGAAGTACACGCTTTCCCGAGAGATGAGGGATATATTTTGCAATCTCCGCTTTGTATGTCTCTTCCTGTTCCTGCAGCAGGGATGAGAAATCCTTTCCGGGAAGTAGGCGAGCTGTCAGGGCTTTTAGCCAGACGGAACTTTCCTGGAAGCCCACAGGAAAAGGAAGATCAAAAAACTCAAGTCCGAAACGCCCGGAAAGGTATGCCTGCATAGCCTGAGTCTCGGGGTCATCGTAGGCCAGCAGATTGATTTCTGCTTTTTTAAAGGAGTGAATGGAATCGGTGTCTGCCCTTTTTAAAAACCTGCAGTTGACTCTGTACCCCAGCCTTTTGAGCAGCCCTTCGATTGCACGGAAGTGTTCCTCTTCCCGCAGGGAAAAACTTCTTTCTCCGATAATATTGACCAGGCCTTTTTCGGGCTTTACTGAAGGGTCAATCAGGTCAGCGACTCGTTTGTAGCCTTCAAGCAGTCCGGTTGAAAAGTCTCCCGTAAGAACTCCTTCCACAGGGACCGGGATGACCTTTGCTTCGGGAAAATGGATTTTGACTCTTGAGGCTACTTCCTTTATGTCGTCTCCTATGATTCCTCCTGGGCAGGAGTTCACCACAAAGATTGTTTGCCAGCCGGCTGCAAGGGATTCTTCGATTTTACTCTCTAGCTTTTCCAGTCCTCCAAAGATTACTTCCTCTTCCTTCATATCTGTAGGCAGGAGTCCAGGGATCTGTTTTACCTCACCTTCATTTAATCCACCTCCCCTTAAAAAAGAGCATGTAAGGGCCTCAGCCGTTATATGGGTACAGCTTCTTGGCCCGTGCAGGACTGTGGCAGCATCGTTAACCTGAAATGTCGCAGTTACAGCTCCTGAAAAAGCACAGCCGTAAAGAGGTGGTCTGGGGGGATATGTCTCCAGAGATCCTGTGGGCACTTCTCCGGAAGTTCCGAAAGAAATTTCTTCAGACTGCACTTCGGGGATCATTGTACAGATTTTTCCGGAACTTGTTTCGGGTATCGCCGTGAATCTTTCTGCAGAAAACCTGTTTTCCCGGCTGAGGGGAACAGGTTCTTCACAGATTTTTTTTCCGGATGCAGAGCCTGTGCCGAATGTTTTTATGCAGGGATGTTCTCGTTTTCCCAGTACAAGAGCTTCAAGCTCAAGGTCGTCAAGAGGGTTGGCAGGGTTGAGCAGACTCCGGTCTTTTTCCAGGGTTTCCACATACGCTGCCAATTCCCTGAAAATACCTGCAGGAGTAGACGCAGGGAAAGCTTCGGTCAGGGTTTTTCCGGCTTTTTCAGCCTGAGAAAAGATCTCATCCCTGGGAAGGGAGGCGAGAACAGGCAGCTCTACAGCCTTGGCAAAGGCAAAGACCCTTTCTTCCTCTGCAACAAGCCCCCGCCTATTGAAGATTATGCCTGCAACCCTGGGAACTTCATCTTCAAAATTTCGGATACCTCGGAGGATATTGTTGGCTGCGTACAGAGCCATATATTCTCCGGAAGTTACCAGAAAAACCGCATCAGCATATTCTTTCCTGAGGGGGACTGCAAAACCGCCGCAGACCACGTCCCCAAGTACATCATAGAGGACGACGTCAAAAGAAGAAGCCCTGAGCCCCAGGCGTTTTAAGACCTCAAAACTGCTCAGTATCCCCCTCCCCGCACAGCCGATTCCGGGTTTCGGGCCTCCTGCTTCCACACAGGCAGTACATCCGTAGCCTTCAAAGACCAGGGCTTCAAGCTGCTGCATTTCCTGAGGAGTTTCGCGCATATAGTCAAGCACTGTGGGGATGACAGCTCCGCCAAGGAGCAGGCGGGTGGAATCGTGTTTCGGGTCACAGCCTATCTGCAAGACCCGTTTTTTCAAATCGGCGAGGGCAGCCGAGAGGTTTGCAGAAACCGTAGACTTGCCTATGCCTCCTTTTCCGTAAAGGGCAATCTGGATCATGCTTTTTTCACTTCTGTTTTTTTTGATTATAAGGAGAAAACTTCGGTAAAAAAATAATTGTTTTTTCTGTTTTGACGGTCACAAATTTAATTACTTGCTAGTAAGTAATTAAATTTGTGGCTGATAATCATATATCACGAGATTACGTCATTTAGTTCAAATAAATGGAGATTAGTCACTTCTGAGGATTTCTACAAAGACAAAATAGTCATGAAGCACCACGTTATAAGCAAAAGGATATACTCACGCTATCGTTTCAAAATCCGTTTTTCAGATCATTTCCTCAAATCACGACAACTTTTTTGCCTAATTTATCTGCTGCTTCCACAAATTCTTTTGTATCTACATCAGGAAATGCGTCTATAATACAAATATCAAATTTTTCATCCAATGAATTAGCTAATTTTCTTACATCCATACTGTAAACTTCAAATTTATCTCCAGATGCTATTAATTTTTCTTTACTTCCTGAATGTTTGACTGAAAATCCATTAGCTTCTAAATTAATCAAAGTAGTTTCTATTGCAGGATTCCATATATCATTGAAAACAACTCTTTGTGCGTCGGCTTTAAGACATGCAATTCCTAAAGTTCCAGGACCACATGTACAATCAAGAACAGTAGGCTTATCACAATCTTTTAAGGCTTTTTCTAGTATCTCTATTTTGGGCGATTTTACCTTTGGAAATTCTATATGAATTTCACGCTGATATTTGTATACCCCTAAAGCACCGTAAGAAGTCCATATAATATCACATCTCAAATCGCATCCAGCAAGAAGTTCATATACATGAGGATTAGAATCTGAATCTTTTATACCCACAGTTTTTCTTATATCTCCCTTTAAAACCCCTTTAACTTCCAAAACTTCCTTTATAATTGTCTCTGCACATCTTTTATTTACCTCATTAGATAATATTACTAAAGAACCCTTAGACAAAAAAGGAACAGAATTAGTTGGATAGCCAGGAGTTACAAGAGGAATAAATGCATTCCTTAAATTAGATTTTTTATCTTTTATTCCTTCATCCATCATTATTTTTAGCACGTGAGATATTACAGTATCAAGATGCCTCTTTCCGCATTTACAACTTCCAAAACGGTTATCTATTTCGTCTAAGTTAATCTGTTCTGCTAGAGGAAAGAATTTCTTTATTTTTTGTGTTTTACAATCGTTGCATGGTTTGTAAAATAATTCAATGTCTCTTAGCGCTTCCGAAATAGGCCTTATGCACGCATTTCCACATCTACATTTTATTTCCATACTCTTAAATATGGAATTTTATCTAAAAGTACTATGCGATTTTTTATTATTCTTGAATTTTGGTTCATTTTATTTAGAAGGTAAATAATTTCTTTGGACGATTGGAGATTAATTCAAAAAAGAAAATACTGAAGGTCTGAGGATTACTTTCAGATCAGTATTAAAGTTAAATGAAATCTGCATCTAGTCTGCGTTTAATTTGCATTTAGTCTGCACTTAAAAATCTAAATTGTGTTTCCAACTTATTCTTCGGAGATTTTTTCAATTTTTGCTCCAAGGTTGCACATGTCTTTAGTAAAATCAGGATAAGATATCGATACAGATTCAACTGTGTCAATTGTTGTATTTCCTGCCACCATTCCTGCCAGTGCAAGGGACATAACAATTCTGTGGTCATCCCAGCCATGCACTGATGCTCCATGCAGCTCTCCCCCGGTAATAGTCAGGCTGTCCCTTTCCTCTTTAAGGTCTACCCCAAGCTTCGGAAGTTCAGTTGCGAGGGCTCGCAGGCGGTCTGTTTCCTTATATCGGACATGTTCGGCATTTTCAATTCTACTCGTTCCTTCAGCAACTGCAGCCAGGACAGCGACTGTAGGGACAAGGTCAGGAGTTGCCCCGGCGTCAAAGGTTATGGCGTTTAATTGTCTTCCTCCTTTGACGGTCACACTGCCTGCTTTTTTATTCCATGTAATGTCTGCTCCCATTTGTCTCAAAGTTTCAATAATTATTTTATCCCCCTGTTTTGAGAGGAAAAGGTTTTTGACTGTAACCTCAGATCCGCTTGTCATGGCTGCTGCTGCAAGCAGATAGGATGCGGAGGAAAAGTCACCGGGAACGGTGTAATCTTTGAGATCATATTTCTGTTTTCCGGAAATTATGAATCTGGTACCATTACTGTCATCTATATGGACTTTTACACCTGCCAGTTCAAGCATTTCAAGAGTTACGTCCACGTAAGGCCTTGACTTGAGTTTTCCTATAATGGATAGGGTAGTGTTGTTTTCGGCAAGAGGACAGGTTATCAAAAGGGCTGAGATAAACTGAGAACTTATAGAGCCGTCAATACTCACATCTTTCCCCTTAAGTCCGCCTTTAACTACAAGCGGAGCTCTCTCGTTTCCTCGAGTAGAGCAGGCCTTTACTCCTAATTTATTGAGAACTTCAAGAAGAGGCCCGTTTGGTCGGGTACGAAGAGAGGCATCTCCGGTGAGCACTGTAATTCCGTCAGTAAGAGCTGCTACTGCGGTCATGAAGCGAAGTGTTGTCCCTGAATTTGCAGCATTAATCACATCTTCCGGCACATTGGGCTTTCCATTAACTCCGTGGATAATAAGTTTGTCTTCTTCTCTTTCAACTGAGGCTCCAAACATTTCGGAAGCTTGGATTGTGGCAAGAGTATCGGCCGATATCAGAGGACGCCTGACGATTGATTCTTTTGAAAGAGCTGCCAGGGTTATAGCCCTGTGAGTGTAACTCTTTGAAGGTGGGGCAAAGACTTCCCCTTTGATTGAGGATTTGTCAATAGAAACACGCATATGTACCAGGACTCTTCTATTTTCTTGTTTGGATTTTTTATGAGATTTATGTGTTACTTTTAGCTTTCTGAATAGATCATATTTGAGCATTCTTAATATTTTCAACAATGATTTAATATTTTCAACAATGATTTAATATCTTCAACAATGATTTAATATCTTCAATCTAGTAAAAATTCAATTTATCCCTTTTACGATGTTTTCTACCATATCCCAATCATGGTCATAGATGTGCGCTGAGATGCTGATGGTAGTTATCGTTCCAGGTTTTGTGCCCACTCTGTCGGCTACGTACTCAAGGAGTTTCGAGAGCCCGTAAAGGTTTGCTGGATAGGCTCCTCCAAAATCGTGACTTCTAAAGAGAGTGGTGAGGTGTATCTTCCCGTCTCTTATCTTAAAGTCATCAAGCATCATGCAGGGAACTTCATTAACTTTCGTATCCACAGGTGGAATCCAGGTAATCGCTATTGCTCGTCTGGAGGTTGGATTTTCCTGAAGTTTTTCAATTACATACTCTATCTGATCCACTTTTCCATTCCAGTTTCGAAGGCGCTGTCCGTAGGTATATTCAAAGTCCTGTATGTTTTCCCCCGATATCAGCTGTTTTGCATATTCTTCAAGTCTTTCTTCATTCCAGGCAGTATCGTGTGGGATCCTGTCAGTATAGGGATCTTCAATTACCACCATCAGATCCATGAATTCCCTTATTTTACTTCCTCTTTCATCCGTAATAATTTGCCCGTGATTCCAGATTATATTGAGTCCGCGGTACCATGCATCAGAAATATTTTTTGCTTTGACAATTCTACCAATCTCAAACCTGTTTTCCATTAGAAACTCCCCTATAAAACTCCACAATAAATTCAGGACAGGGTATGAATAAATAGCATGGTTCGTACAAATTTATCAGATCCAATACTTTGGTTAATATTCAGAAGCTTTTTACCCTTTTGTTTATCCTTTTTTTCTTTATTTGCCACTTTCTTTTATAAGTGTTTTCTCTC
>DASXVB010000120.1:0-18723 GCA_036504475.1 Methanosarcina sp. | reverse complement strand
ACACTTTTTTTCCATCAGGGGTGACTGCAACTCCGTAACGAAGCGGTCCTGTGTTTACCGTGGCTGTAACATTGTTTGTAGCTGTGTCAATTACAGAGACAGTTGTGCCGTCGTATTTCGTCACGTATACCTTTGATCCATCAGGGGTGACTGCAACCCCAAAAGGACTATTTCCTACATTCACTGTAGATGTAACAGTATTTGTGGTAGCATCAATTACAGAAACATTGTCGTATCCTGCGTTCGCCACATATACCTTTGTTCCATCCGGAGTGACTGCAACTCCAATAGGACCGGAAAATCCATTCACCGTAGCTGTGACAGTGTTTGTTGCTGTGTCAATTACAGAGACAGTGCCGCTACCACCGTTCGTCACATATACCTTTGTTCCCGTCGGGTTAACTGCAACCCCCCAAGGATAGGTACCTACAGGAACCGTGGCTGTAACAGTATTTGTTGCTGTGTCAATTACAGAAACAGTTCCGTCCTCGTAGTTTGTAATATATGCATACGTCCCCGCAGACGAAGCACTTTGCACATTAGCTGCAGACACTGTAGACGAAACAAGAATTAAAAATAAAATCAGAGCTGCCGATTCTAAAGCTACTGAATACAATTTTTTGCTATTTTTCATTTATTCTACGCCTTCATTTTTCTTTTATTTTTAATATAAAAAGTGTTAATATACTGAACTGTATGTCAATTTAATATAAAAAATGTTAATATACTGAAATTGGTTCCGTTGAAAAAATAATATTTCTGCAATTTGACACTATAATTTTCACCTTTCTGTATCATTTTTTTCCGAATAAAAATGATTAACTTTCCGAATTGTGATGGTTTTTACTGATTTTGTGAAAAAGCTAGGTTTTTGCACCAGAACCATTAATCTCATCACCTGGAAAATAATACAAAAAGGTGATAATTCTAGTATCAAACTGCGGAAATATTATTTTTGCACCACAATCTAAATAAGGATAAAGAAGACTCAAAAATGTAAGATCACAGAGGACATTGATAATGAAACCTGTAAAAAGCGGAATTGATTCCATCTCCAAATACCTCCGCTCGAAAAAAGAAGTCGGCAGGAGGAAAATTGGACTTCTGGTGGATGGGCCAAATATCCTCAGAAAAGAGTTTGATGTAAATCTTGAGGAAATAAGGGACGTTCTGAAGGGTTCCGTTGCAAAAAATATCTGCTAAGGATATAATAAAATAAAAAGGAAATCAAAGGTAGTGACATGCTATCTAATTCCTTTAAATGGAAGCACTTTGTAGGTGAAATTATCTTATTGAATATAAGATGGTACTTAAAATATCCATTAAGCTATCGAAATTTAAAGGAAATGATGATAGAAAGAGGAATTCAAGTTGATCACAGTACTATAATGAGATGGGTACATCAATATTCCCCTGAAATAGAAAAGAAGATAAGAAGACATTTAAGACCAACAAATGATTCGTGGAGAGTTGATGAAACCTATATCAAAATAAAAGGTAAATGGAAATATTTTTACCGAGCAGTTGACTCAAATGGAGATACAATTGATTTCATGTTAAGTGCAATACGAAATCGAAAAGCAGCGAAGAGATTCCTTAAGAAAGCTTTGAGTTATAATCATAATCAAACTCCAAGAGTAATAACCGTCGATAAGAATCCAGCTTATCCACCTGTTATAGATGAACTGAAAAATGATAAAATACTACCTCAAAACGTAGGCATTAGACAAATCAAGTATCTGAATAACATTATAGAACAAGATCATAGATCTATAAAGCGAATCATTAATCCACTGTTAGGCTTTCAGTCTTTTCGATCTGCTAATAAGACTTTAAAAGGAATTGAAGCTATGAATATGATTAAAAAAGGACAAATCAAGAATCTAAATTACTCTGGTCTTAATGAAGCTAAATATATTAATCAATTATTTGGAATAGTTCTATAATATTGATACATTTTCTCGAATATTTTGATTTTATTCATTATCCATAGGTTTACATGCTTATTCTAAGATTTTTTGCAACGGAACCCCGCTTGCTTAATTAACGGATTGCGTTTCGTCAGCTGTTATTTTTGTTTCATCTACTTTTACTTTTGTTTGATCGTTGATCGGATAACCTCCATGATTTAAATTAATTAATTTAAGGTTATGGACAGCTATAATATCAGACTTTGATTGAGCCTGTATACTAAGATTAATATAGCTCAATGCTTTTCTACTTAATTCAATTATTCCATCTGTAATTAATATCTCCTCTACATTTAGGAGTGTTTCTCTACTACTGAAATTTTTGGTTTCTAGATATGTCCGCATATTGAGTGTTGAATGAGTTATGGGAGAGACTAAGAATGCATGGATTCGATCAACAAATGATATGCCATTTCCGGATAAACTCATTGGAATATTTATCAGATACGCAATTATTAAAATAATAATTGATAACTTGTTAAAAGGGCCAAATATCATCAAAATGGAAATCACAATTAATCCATAAAGTACATATGAAACAGGCTGCAGTAATCTGATCAACATTAGCTTTCTATAGCTAATAGTAATTTTATATCTTTTTCCAGTAGCTTTATCTAATAGAACACAGTTTTCATTTCTCTTAGTTAAGGCGTTTAGTATTGTGCAATCCATAATCATCTCCACTAAAACATAAGTATAAATATTAATTTGTGTTGAAGTATATATAGATACATTCAAATAAATTCATTTTGAATATTTTAGTTAACTCAGTGAAGTAGCTCACGAGTACAATACAGAAATTACTCATTAAATTTATTTATAATTAACCCATTTTGATTTTTTGCCTTTGATTATTTTTTTTGTCCTTAATAATTCTATTATTATACTAGGGAGAAGTTCAAATTAGTCTTATTTATGATTGAATCAGATACTTAAGATATTAGGCTTTGTTGAATTATTAAGAGATATAATCTCATGGTCTATTGTAATATAATAGATTAAATCTCAGACTCATCAGATTCTGCAAGAGGACCTATAGATTGTAGCTCAGATTTTCTTAGAACGTTTTTAGATAAAATATTAGGTTCTATTAGGATATTTTCAGACTGAATGCCGGGCGTTCTATTATTATTAGTTCTATTATTATTGGTTCTATTATTATTGATTCTATTATTATTGGTTCTATTATTATTGATTCTATTATTATTGGTTCTATTATTATTGGTTCTATTATCAGTTATATTATCAGGGTTATTGTCAATCTCAACTTTATATTTTGAATTGTGGGGAAGATACGAATCTTTATTAAATAATCTTATAATTGCTGGCATGATTATTGAAAGTACTATTATAGGGTCATGACCAAAATGAACTATTTTGATTACAAGTGAATTATCGTACCCTAAAAAAATAACGAGTTTATCTATTAGACAAAAGCTTAATATCAAAAAACCAACAACTATACTATCGAATATAATATCAACTATCAATAATATACGAGAAACAATACTTTCAATAAATTCTTCACTTAACTTTAATTTTTTCAATCTAAGCACCAACGCTTGTATTAATGATAGCTGATTCTCTAGTTCGTGTTTCTTATTATTAGAAATATATTATATTTTAAGACTAAATTTTAATTTCAAGCTTAATAATGTGCCCTAAATCAATCATATTTTAGTATCTTTATGAAATATGAGTAGTTATTTCTTTATTTATCCTAGCTATTATTTCAACATTCAAATATATAACTAAAATATTATAAAATTATTATAAACATGCCTATTAGTTTATAAATTGTACTCTTTTGTTTTAAAGAGTATAACCTCCTAATAAATATATATTCCATTATGATACTCATATAAATAATTTTTTAAATTTTTCTCTCAACACTGAAGAAAAAAGAGCAAGTATTTCTGAAAATAAAAAATTATAAGGAGGAGTAAAAAGAGATATTTGGCAGTATGCCATTTTTCTGTAAAATCAGAAATCTTAATAAGTTCATGGTTTGAGAATCCAATAGCAAGAAAACTGAATTTGGGTCAGTATACAAAAATCTGACTTTGAATTTACAGCAAATTCGCGACACTGCCTCAAAAAAAGACATCAATTCATAGAAAGGAATTGTGGAGAAGCATAAAAATAAAATTAAAAGGACTTAAAGTCCCTTAAAAATATTTTGTTCCCCATCCAATGTTTACTTTATTTCCTGAGTACTTGTTACCTGAAAAAGTCGTTAATTGCCCAGGATCACCGATATCGGAATAAATATAAACCCCATAATTACAATTTTTAAACGTATTTTTGGAAACTGTTGGCAGTGGAGCACGCATCAGGTCTCCTATATACAGACCACATTTCGATTTAGAAACAGTGTTTCCAGTGATTGTTATCCCTCCGGTGTCGTAGAGATTGATAGTTCCTCCGGCAATTTGATTGTTCATAACGGTTGATCCTCCACTGGGCCCACCCCAGATGTCAATACCACAGTTATAAAAATAGTTATTTCTAATAACCCCTTGACCATAATCAAGTGATACTCCTGTTTTTTGTATTGAGAAACCATTGATTGTACCTCCACCACCACCTTCTTGGAAATAGAACCCGTCTACTTTGGGGTAATTTGTTCCAAGAATTGTTAAGAATTTCCTATTTTGCACTGTTTCTTTGTATGTGCCATATGCTACTTTGATTGTATCTCCATCGTGAGCGGCGTTTACAGCAGATTGAATTGTCTTATATTTTTGATTTGATCCTACATTGAGAGTGGCTGCGGAGGCTACACTACAAAGTATGAGGAAAGCTACTGCTATTGTTAGTATTTTGCATGTCCTGTGTATGTTTTCTCAGCTCCTTGTTTTTAGAACAGTACAAAAGTTAGTGACAATAAAATAAGGGTTTTCATTTGATCAAATTTAATGAACAATTCTAAGACGCTTTAAGCACTTCAAAAGTAATCCTGGACCGAGCTTCATATCTATCTGTAAAAATTGAATAACGGGCTTTAGGATAAAAATAAATTTTGGCATTGTGTCTATATTACAATTTTTATAATTTTCTACTATAAAATGAAAATATTTAAAGGTTATATTGTTTTCATAATTATCTGTAAATTTATTTAGAAGAAAGATGATTGATTGGTTCTTTATTGTCATTGTAGTAGTTACTCTAGTAGATTCCTCAAAATAGGGGGCAAACAATAACGAAAAGAAAATCACAAAAAACAGGTGGAAAGTCTACTAAAAAAATCAGTTTCTGGAAAACATTGATACCTTTTTCAGTGAGCCGAGATCTAGCCAAAATAGATAAAATGTCCGGAGCTGAGTTTGAAGAATATATGATGCGTATATTCAAGAAGTTGGGATATGGTGTAGAAGGAACACCGCTGACGGGTGACCAAGGTGCTGATATCATTTTAGTAAAAAAAAGTGGTTTATTTAAAAAACAAAGAAAAATTGCTGTTCAAGTCAAAAGATATTCAGGTAATGTTTCAAATAAAGCAGTACAAGAAGTTGTAGCGGCTAAAGCCTTCTATCAGTGCACAGATGGTTTAGTAGTGACAAACTCTTATTTCACAGCTTCAGCAATTGAATTAGCTAAAGTAAATGATATTGAGTTAATTGACCGAGATAAGCTTAAAACAATGATTTAAAGTGTTTGGTTCCATGCAATAAATCTGGTTCTTCTTGTATCAAGATGTTTATTCCTGCCGATGGGGTACCTTAAACAGAAATTATAGTTATTGGATACTGGAACTGGATATGGGAGCAGGAAAGTATAGTTACTGGGATTATCGCAGCTTTCAGCTTACGAACTCAGTCCACATTTTGCATTGGATACAGTAGATACAGTGGAAACTTACCAATCAAAAATTAGAAAAATGTTCTGTAAATTTCATCTGTAAATGTAACACAAAAAGAAGAAAAGAGTTGTACTCTTTGTATAGGCAGTTATCCGGCTAAAATGGGGAAAAGTAAACCAACATTAACAAAAACAGAAGCCTAATAATTATTCATTCAATTCTTCAAGTTTCTTCAATTTTTGCTCACAGTAGTCAATTATTTTTATATCTTCAATTGATTTTCCTACATTAAGTGATTTATTCAAAAACTCTTGCAAGATAGTAAACAAGAGTTCAAAGAGGAAAATTTATCTAATGCTGTTATTGAAGCAATAAATAACATGACATATTCCATAGACCAAATAAAGAATAATGTTGACAATCTGAGTCCGGGCGTTTTTTCTAAAAATCCAAATGCATCTGATGATTACTCAATAATTGATGTAGGCTTATCTATGAAATCAATTAACCAAACTCACGAAGAAGAATATATAAAAATTAATCAAAAGATACGTCGTTATAAACAGGATCTTTATGAAATAAATAATTTGATTCAGTACTTAGAAAATAAAAAGATGGGAAGTAATGTTGCCTTAAGCATAGAGGAAACTGACAAGTATAACAGACTGATTCAGGAAAAAAACTTGATACAAAACCAACTCGTTAAACTCAGTAGACTCAACACACTCAATAAATTTGACATGTAGCTCTAAAGCTCGAAGAAACACTGAAGCTCAGAAAATCACCAGAACTTCCACCATGGCTTTTTGTTTTCCGTAGTCTCTGGAATCAACTTCGTATTTAACCTGCTGTTCTCTTGGATCAGTGTTTGAATGTGGACTGCTTGCTTATGCATATTCTCATTTTGATCTCTTATCTGCTCGTCCTTTGCATGAAGTTGATCGTCCTTTATGTGGAGCTGGTCATAAAGGGTCTGGATCTGAGCTTTCAGATCTTCAATCATGGTTTGTGGAGTCTCAAAGTTCTGTTCAGCAGCCTTCAAAGAATCCAGAACCGCTTTTAACTCATGGGATAATTCCTCGTTTTGATGTGTGGGCTATTGTGGGCTAGTGTATCACAATCTATCTGGATTATATTGGCTATAACGCTTTAATATCTAAATAAAATAGAAACATCAAGTTAAATATATAAATTTACAGAGATTACTACAGTAGAAATTTGGTAGTGTTGAGAATCTTCTGTAAAATTAGTTTTGTTTTTTATGCATAGGTTTTAAGGTATAACCTGTGCATTTTGCTCACATATCTGTGAATATAGTGATAAACAATTTGGCTCTATGAAGTCTTCGTCGGCTTAATACTGTAGAAATCATCATATAATTAGCAGTCGCCTTCTCAAAAAGACATTTTCTAGTTAGTACTTGCGTCGAAATAACTTAGTCAGCAATAAGAAGGTTTTCAATAACTTTCACTATCAAGGTAGGCAATTAAATTAAAACAAATAATTCCTTGCCTAAGTTATTTCGCTATGAGTACTTAGCAGATAAAGACTTCACAGTACCATTTATCGGAAAGTTTATCATTCTCATACCCGAAATTGGCACAAGAAAAATTATTATAGCCAAAATGCAAGAAAAGAATTTACAACCAGAAGAAAAGTAAGATGATCGAATATGACCTTCGAATATGATGCCTTCCTTAGCTACAGTTCAAAAGATAAAACCATTGTACATGCTCTTGCAGAGTGCCTTAAGCAAGATGGTTTGCGCGTGTGGCTAGATGAATGGGCTATCCAGCCTGGAGATTTAATCCCTCTGAAAATTCATGAAGGCTTAGAAAAGTCCCATATACTTCTTATGTGTATGTCTCCAGCTTATTTCGAATCAGAATGGGGCTTGATGGAGTATAATATACTAATTTTCCGTGATCCTAGAAATAAAGAACGTCGCTTGATTCCACTCTTGATTGCAGACTGTATCCGGCCTGACTTTATTGCTCCAATTGCCTACATAGACTGGAGGATCCCCTCCAATAAAGCTTATAGAAAGATCTTAGCATTATGTCAAGAAAAGCAAGGGGAAGAAGCAAAAAATTATGGAATTCTTCTAGAAAATATGGGACGCCGGAAGGAAGACGGGAGACAATTTGCATATCTAACGCAAGTGATGAACAACACTATCGCTGTGCTTAACATAGTCTCAAACACTGTTATAGCTACAGTCCCTGTGGGTGATAGACCTTTGGGAGTTGCTGTTAGTCCAGAGGGAACAAAAGTCTATGTGGTTAACGGTCTCAGTAACAATGTGTCTGTGATTAATGCATTCACAAACACCGTTACAACCTCCGTGACTGTAGAAAATCCTTTTGCAGTTGTAATCACTCCAGATGGAAATTATGCATATGTAACCTCAGCAGAAAACATTGTTTCTGTTATTAACACTTTAACAGATATTATTACAGCTACAATACGTGTAGGAAATAGACCTTTTGGAGTTGCTGTCAGTCCAGATGGAAAAAAGGTATATGTAGCAAACTACGGCAGTAACACGGTATCTGTGATTGATACAGCTACAAACACTGTTTTAACTGCAATAAACGTGGGAAATTGTCCCTATGGAATTTCGGTTGCTACAGATGGGACTAAAGTATATGTGGCGAATTCTGTGTCGACCTCAGCGACTGGTGGTGGGAAGAATGCTATAGGGAACAATGGCCCTGGAAGCGTCACAGTAATTGACACAGCTACAAATACTGTCATAGCCATGGTGGAAGTAGGAGTCATGCCAACTGAAGTTGCAGTCACCCCTGATAGTAAAAAAGTATATGTATCTAACTTAGCCAGCAACACTGTTTCTGTAATTGACACGGCAACAAATACCGTTTCAGCTACTGTACCTGTAGGAAGCAGCCCTTATGGAATTGAAGTTGCCCCTGATGGAACAAGAACATATGTTGTAGGTAGTCCTGTCTCTATAATTGACGTAGCCACAAACAAGGTTATAGGCTCAATTGATGTTAAAAGTGTTTATGGTACTTTTGGGCATTTTATTGGTCCTCTCCTTAAACATAGGCTTTAATGTAAAAAGAACATGAGATTCTTCGAATAACAGGCTCAGACAAATGAAAATGTGAATTGACAAGTTTACAAAACAAAATTATTTTGGGATAAAACATTTAGTTCTTGTATCCGAATATCTTATTGTATTTTCGATGGTTGACCAAATCGACTACAATTACTAAAGTTTCGTCACCTGAATTTCCATCCATGACCGTGTAAAGCATTCTCCAATAAAGTGGAAGTTCTACACGGAAAAGATTTGTTATCCCATACCTTGTTCTATAATCAGGAGGAATAAGATTTTTTGCAATTGGTTGCCCGTACTGAAAATTCCTTTTTAGCAATTCCACTTTTTGAAGGAATGCGTTAAGGAGTGTTTCTTCCTGTTTTGAGTCTGGAGCCTTAATTTTAAGAAATTGATAGACCTCTTCCGCTTCCGGAGTCAATCTTATAACTACGCGCTTCATACTGAACCTGGATCGAAGTAAGTTTAACGCCTAAAGGTATCATAGTTCAAGCCCATGAATAGCCACGTTTCTTAAATTTTTATTATCGTTTTTTATCCAGGTTATACCTCTTAAACCCACAGCAATTTTATTACTTTTTTCAAGATACTCCAAAATAGTCATTAAAGTATTGTGATTTACCTGCTTTGGAAGTGCTCTTTTGAGCTCCGCTATGGTTATTAGACTGTTAGGGGAATTTTGTATAGTATCTTCTACCATGAGAATAGTATTGAGTGTCGGAGAAGGTTTTGTTTTATCAAAATGTAGGGCTTCTGTCATGACTCCACTTCCATATTTTTAATGAAAACGTAATAAATAGTTATTATTTAATAAGCTATTGTTATTCATACATAAATATCTTTTCTTACCAATTTTCTAATACAAAACAGAAACAAGGGATTGAATAAAAAAAGATACAGTAGCATGTATTTGGATTACGGAACAGATTTCAATATTAAAGATTCCTTCATTTTTAGGGAGAAAAATAAAGAGTTATATTATAAAATAATAACTATATAAATACAGTATAAAAAGCTCAATTTAGGTGATCTCTATAAAACTAATTTTTGCAATCCATAGTTTGCAACCTTGTGTAAATTCTGCAAATGAAAAAATAGCACATATAAGTTGCATCAATTGAGAAAAATATGAAGGATGGAAAGTTTACTTCCAACCTCTAGAACTGAGCCTTTCAGCATTGTAGAGTATTGCCTGCAGTCCGAGACTTTGCACATACTCAGGAGTCCTCTCATTAAACTTTCCAACAAATACCGGAATATTATCAACAATTCCATTGTACTCATCTGACCAGGCATATTTTTTAAGATCTTTCCTCAACAGCTCGGAGAGAGACGGATCCACTTTGTCTTCATCAGTGCAGCCTATGCAACCCAGTGCAACCATGCCCTCGTTTCCAGGGTTGCACTTGTTAAACGTCGCCGGTTGGCTTGCCTCATTCATATGTGCAACCATGCAACCCACATTTTCATCCTGAGAGAGAAAATTGTTTTTTTCTCTCTCTTCTACAGGAACGTTTTCCTCCCGGGAAACAGTGTCACAATTGCCCTGTATTACATTCTTTCTTTTTAGGGTTGCATTATTATTAATTCGTTCAATCGTACTCGTTTTTAGTGCAACCTTACTGGGGGTTGCACTTAGGTTGCACTGGGTTGCATTGGTTGCACTTTTCGCCGATAGCTTTTCTATGAACTTGATTTTTTCTTTCTCTGCTTCGATTTGGTCAATTTTAGCAACTGTATCATATACTTCGAGCCCTAATTTTGGGCCGTTGTACTCGTATATGTTTTGTCTCGTTGTCGTTTTGTTCTCGTCTGTCTTGCTCTGGTCAATCTTGTTCAGTTGTGGGACCTTTGCACACATCCCGCCTTTTCCATCTTTTCCATGTAGAATCTGCATCACTCGTTGCCTAGACACATTCAATAATTTGGTCAATTTTTTTATTGTGGCTGACCCTTCACTTTCGATATACTTCAAAACCTTAAGTTCGAGATCTGTTAGGTTTGTAGCATTATTTTTTGAAGTGCCTTTGTAGATCTCTAATGCTCTATCAAAATCCTCGATGTCGGATAGATAATATCCGTTTATGTTCTGCCTCTGCATAACGTTAAAAAAAGTAACAGATCGGAGAATATCGAGAAATTTAGGAAAGTTCCGTCTGTTTTCTATATTGGTCCATTCAATAGCTTTTATAAAAGGTATTTTGATTTTGTAAAGCTCTTTGCCGAGTATATCAAAAATACATCTGCAGATAAGAATATCATCATCAATTGGTAAATTCAAATTAAGTTCGCTGTCCTTGATGTGGTTATAAACATTCTCGTCTTGTTTTTTGCTCCCATCAACATCGGCGTTTAAGAACCGGTTTGCGAGTTGTTCTTCTGGGATACCGTCGACAGTCGAGAACCAAAAAGAACACCGTTCAGGGATTAAATGCTCCGCGTATTCTTGTTTAACAACTGTCATGTGTTTTGTAGGTTCCTGAAAACTCGATGTGCTTTGCTTTAACGTTGCGATCATGTCTTCTGTGAAGTTAGCGTCGTCTGAATAGATGATAGTTCCAGGCTTCAAGTCGGGGTGATAAAACAATGATTTGCTTGACATGCTCCCACTGATGTATTTATTTTTGGGCAACAGTAACAACACTTCAATTATAGAGTCACTTTTCCCCTTCCCACTTTCACCACTTGGTTTTACATGCAGCCCTCTGGTATTTACTATATAGGTTGAAGCAACGGCACACAAACAGTTCTCGCCGATGTTTCTATCTCCTACGTGTCTAAGGTTCCATGTATCTAAAATGAATTCAAGTGGATCTCCTTCTTTTAATATCTTGTATGCGAGCTCTTTGATTTGCTCAGGGTATCTATTTAAACGGTCCTCTGGCTCATCTGGTAGATCTTCGGGTTGTTCCGTTGCAATATCTTGTTTTAAAAACAGTTCCTTTTTTACTTCTGCAACCGCTGTTTTAATATCGTTTTTATAGAGCTTGAATTTTTTAAACACTTCGTTATTAACGAAAACTTCCCATTCATCCTCTTTCATCAAATGAATGTCGTTTGATATGAATGTCTTAAAAGCTCTGAGCCGTTCCAAGCTAGTTGAACCTGCTTTTATTACCTGCTTGTTTAATTTGTAGTCCCAAAGTCTCACACTTGAATCCATGAGCTCTTTAAAGTCATCTGGCGTGTGCTCCTTCATGTAATCTGCAATATCGATTTTATCAAGACCTTCAGGCTTTGGTAGTTCAATGATTCTGGTTTCAATTCCCTCGCTCTCAAGTGCTTCAGCTGTACTTAGTGCACCTTTAAGGCCTGCCTGGTTTGCTTCATTATCATTGCAGATGTAAACCCGCTGAAGTCCCTTCGTAAGGCTGATCAATTTAGGGTGGTCTTTCTTCCTGAACTGTACTGTAACTGGAGAAATGCAAGGAAAACCAGCCTGCAGCATTGCTATACAATCGGCTACTCCTTCTGTGATAATACAGTAATCATGACCTCTGAGACTATCTTCGCCGTAAAAGTAAGAGTTCTGAACTGAAGGGCTTACATATTCATACCCTTCTTTGTGAACTAAAAGTTTTTTGTACTTCATCCCCTTTTGGCACTCTGCTTCTGGGGTTTCATCTGTTTCCCTACCTATCAGGTAAACAACTTTCCCATTTTTCCAGTAAGGAAATGTTATTCGCCCTTGGAAGACCTCACCGCCAAACATTCCCCCGTTTACGTAAACCATCCCTGATTTTTTGAGTGTTTCCTTATCAAGTCCTTCCAGGTTCCTGCCCGTATTTGCATAGCCAATTTTAAGATTATCAACAGTCTCTTTAGTGATTTCCCATTTTTGAAAAATGTAATCATAAAGCTCTGGAGTTAGTTTTTTGTGGTAGTTTTCGGCTGCTTCAGTGAAGAGGTCATGAATCTCAGCCTTTTCTTTCGCTGCATTCCTTTCCTCTTCTGTCATATCTTCAAGCTCTACACCTGCCAGATCTGCAGCTATCCGAAGTACTTCTGGAAAGTCTGCGCCTCTTACATCTTTATACCCATTAATGTAACCAATCCAATCAAGAACATCTCCTCCCGACCCGTTCTTAAAATCATTCCATGACTGCAATGATTGACTTACTTTGAGACTTTCCCCACTATGCCCAGCTACTCCAACAGTCCCGACATATTTCCCATCACCTTTACATTTCAGGTTTACATCCTTGCCTATCACATCGACGATGTCAAGTCGGTTTTTGATTTCTTCTATTTTATCCCGGCTGCCCATGGAAGACATGCTCAGACACTCCCACAGAAAACGCAATTCTCTGAACATTTTATGCAGTCGTTTACCGTAGATTCTATAAGTCCAAAATTCAGCCCTATATTTGGGAATTGTTTAATGATCGGGCATGAAATACAAAATTTGCTTCCAAATTCGTATCCACGGAAAAAAATGAAATTTGAAAGCATCATTTAGACACCTTACTTTTCAAACCTGTTGGTGCCCTCTTCTGTCTCCCTGTGAAGGTCAGAAAGATAATGAAATAAGTTATCCTGCTTGCTTTGATAGAACCAAGCTTTTCTAAGGAAGCCATTTTCAGGCCTCCTGTATAGGGCAGCGCATTAAGACGTACATCCCTTCCCATGTCTCGCCGTCATTTTCAGCGTAAAAACGTTTATTGAACTGTACTAAATCGTCTAACGTGTTAAAGTGTTTAAATTTCTTATTTTGCATGTTCTGCCCCTGAAGACCAGAACGCCCCGCCGTGATCGATAAACTGAAACACTCTTATTTTGACACTGAGCAACCCATAAAATATTTAAATATTGCCGCATAATCTAGGAGTAATGGTACTCAATTTGTTTGGATGCAGACTGAGAACCACTATGAAGCAATTGAATATTAGGGAAACCTAATTATCAAAGAGGGTTTTCCAGAATATCGATTCCGGCCCTTTGGAAGGTGATAGCTCCTTAGGGCTTATGTATCGGTCTTTTTTTAATTGTTAATTATTTTCTGTTTCTTCGTTTTCTGTTCCTCAGCAAAAGTATGATGGATACTGCTTGCGCATCATTTCATCAATGAGCTGATAAATGTAAAGATTTTCGTCTACTGCTATCTTTTTAAGCATGTGCAACGTTTCAGGTCTTACATTAGGCTTTGCCCACTTTTTCGGTTGTAATAATCTGAACATTATAATCCTCCATACTCTATATACGCATAATTATATAAAACTGTTTCATATTTTTATTCCTTATGTTGTTAGGGTTTTATATATACTACCTTAACATAAAACATAATCAGAGTTTGGAAGATGTCGGTTTTTACAGTTTTGAATGTTGAAATACTGAAATGTTTATTTTATACAGTATGTTCTTCTGTTTTCTCATAGAATTAAAAACGATTCTGGTGCAAAAAATCTGGCTTCGTTACAAAATCAGTGTAAAATCTCACAATTCCGACAGTTAATGTTCATGTCCACAGACCTCCTACAGTAACACTCAATGAAACTCCCGAGGAATTCCATATTTCCATTGGACTATGTCAGAAGATTTAAATCGAATTTACTGCGGAAGATCTCTGGACATGAACTCTAAGACTTGATTCTCGTATATGTATCCCACTTCCTATGGAAAACAGCAACTGGAACCTATACATTTAAAAAGTATCTTTTAGCATACACATTAATTTATGTGTATATTGATCGAGGCCATTCCAAAACCGACTTTATTCCCCAATATGTAGATTTTTAGAACTGTTTTCATGATCAGAAGTTCGAGGTCTAAAGAAGCAACTTTAAGTTTTGGGATCAGTTTACCCAAAAAAATAATTTTACTCTCAGTTAAGTAAAGGATTAACTATGTATGTATCTTACTTCCTATGGAAAACAATAATAGGTACCTGCATATTTAAAAAGTTACATAAAAACCGATAAAACAGAGAATATAAAAAATATTTATCTTGATCTTTTTCATAAATAATAAATACTATAAATTTTATAACATAACAACATGGCATTTTTTAAATAATACAAATGGCATTATATCGTAGATATCACAGACATTTCAAGTCTCTTGTTTGTGTTCTCCATTGGAAGTGGAATACATATACAGAAATATCTCAATTTTTGAATTTAGGAATAAACGTTTCTGGAGGAGCTTTTGCTATTTGTTGCATTCGAAAATCTTCAAGCAGCTTCTCTAAAGAATGCTTTTTTGAGGAAACACTTAAAATTCTTCTATTCCTACCATGTCTTCCTTTATATTCAAGAGTTGAGTCAATTATTCCCAACTGATCTAATTCGTTTATAAGATCTGTCACCCATCTTTGTGTTAAAATGTTAATATCTAGGGCGGCACATAAGAGTCTATAGACTTGATATATTGTTGAGATAGTACATTTGTGTCCGGAGTCCAAAGTATAAATACAGGCTAGTAGTACCGTTTTAGATTGGGTAGGCAATGTTTTTACGGTTTCTATTACCCTGTCGATTTCTATTTTTTCGTTGGCTTTTTTAACATCGGATTCCTTTATAATAGGGCTTTCTCGCATCTCTGCAAGTTCTCCAGCAACTCGTAAAACATCAATAGCTTTCCTCGCGTCTCCATGTTCCTGAGCCCCAAAGGCAGCGCACAGAGGGACTACTGTTTCTTCAAGGACCCCTTCTTTAAAAGCTATCTCTGCTCTGGCTTTAAGAATCTCACCTAATTGGTTAGCGTCATAAGGCGGTACTAGTAACTCGTTTTCAGAAAGGACACTTATTAGATGAGCTGGAAAACGTTCACGTAGGTTTAAGTCGTTAGTGATCCCAATAACACAAGGTGCATTGCCGGATGTTTGGGATTCGGTTCTAATGATGCTATTGATTATTTGGGGATTATCGGCTTTATCGATTTCATCCAGTACTATGATTACAATTCCGGAATAGTAGTCAATGAGGTGCTCGAAGTAAACACTATGTTTTGACCTGGAGTTCCCTATTTTTTGCCTAGTTTCTTCTTCAGGAACAGGTAGGTTATCATTAATTTTTTGCCAGATTGCATTTTCTGTCTTTGATTTCTCACAATTGACGTTGATCACACACAGTTCTATGTCTCTGTTGGCTGCCTCTTTGATTACTTCTTCCAACACCCATTTAGAAAGAATCGTTTTTCCGGTACCTGGCTTACCGTAGAGGAATATGTTATTTGGAGATATTCCTCTAAAGATGTCTTTTAAAAATTCATAATACATTTTTATTTCGTTATCTCTTTGCTTTATATCGGAAATACCACGAAGGGGATAATTTGGCTTAAGAACTTGCTTATTTATAAAAAGACTGTTCTCAAAATCGAGTAAATCTGATAGCGAGATGGTTTTTGACAAGACAGACACTCCTAAAATCTATTCACAATTTGCATGAGAATACTTTAAGCTTTCTATTTGTTCCAATGGAGTTTTTCGTCTGACTAATTGTGGTTTCCATAGGAAGTATGATACATAGGATATGAGTTCAACAGTTATTTGCAGGCTTAATCTGTGTCCATAAATTTTTTTAATTTCTGTGTTTCTACCGCATAGTATTTGTTAACACCGTTAACACGATCAACTTGCAAATTAAATGGTTCCGTTGCAAAATTCACCAGTAATGTAACATCAGGAAAAGCGCCATTAACAGTTGCTTTTACGGACAAAAGTAAAGGAACACTAACTTCATGGGCCTGGAATTTTGGAGATGGAGCATCTTCAACAGAACAAAACCCAATACATCAGTATTCACAAGAAGGAAAGTATAAGGTTACACTTACAGTGACTAATGCTGCAGGCAGCAGTACTACAACAAAAACAAATTATATAAAAGTGACAACAAATACAAGACCAGGTCTATACTCTAAAAGCAAATAAACTCTTAAATTGAAAAATAATAGAAAAGGTCAAGTCAGGGAGTGGGAGTTTATTAATTAGCAAATTTGGAAAAATGATGTTACCAAAATTTCCAAAACGGTTTCTTCTTTTCCCCAGGCGCTTCAATTGCCTTTTGCTGTATCAAAGTCTGCATCTGCCGCATATAATTATCATAAAGATTTTGAATAGATTCTTTTTCCTGCGCTGCTCTATCAAGTTCAGCTTTCAAGATATCGTTATGATTTTTCAAAGTCTCATTGTGCCTTTCAATCTCTTCGAGTCGTGCTTTTAATGCTGGGAGTTCTTGGGACATTTGATTACTATCTTGTGATTCTTTGACTAAAGCCTCTAGCCCATTGGTTATGGCAAGGGTTTGACTATTATATCCCAAATTTACTATTTTGTCCCATAATTGACTACTGATCCAAACCTGTATCTTCTTCTGGTTCTTGCGCTCTTCTGCAGCCATGTAATCACATGCTTAGTATAGTTGGGTTATAAAATTACTAAAAATATCCCGGAAATATCGTATAGTAATCTGGGTTATTATTGGGATATCTAGGAAATGACCTGATAGTAATTCCACATCCTATGATAAAAACTATTTGACTAATAATATAGCCTGTGAAAGTTACACGATCAGTTAAAAAAAAGGTTCGCATTTTAGCCCAGATTCTTTATTATAAAAATCAGATTTTATGGGTAAATGGTACAAATACGAACCTTGTAGGTCAAAAAGTTCGGATGTGTTAGGTATCTTGCAGAACTAGATTTTCATATGAGAGTCACTCAAAAATTTAACAGTTTATATAAAGTATTGTTTTTTCGTTCTCTTCAAATTCTTTCTTTGACACTGGCAAGTTATAAAAAACTGAAAAGAAGTAATTTTACAAAATTTTGGATATACTGTTAGTTTTGTAAACATGGGAAAATTGGAAAGAGTTCTTGAGCGAAATTGTTTCAAGATAAAACACTACACTGCATTTGGTTTTTTTGAAACAACCATATACATCTCTCCATGCATATTAGGATAAAGACTACGAGCTGCTAGATCGACTGCTATTATTCTTTCTAAATCTTCCACAGCCATTTGCTCTATATTAAGTTCATAGGTAAAAACATTAGGTAATAGAATAAATGGTATTTCGTTAATCACATTAAATCCTTGTTGTTCCAAAAGGTTCCGTTGCAAAAAATATCTGCCAGGGATATACTAAAATAAAAATGAAATCAAAGATAGTGATATGCTATCTAATTCCTTTAAATGGAAGCACTTTGTAGGTGAAATTATCTTATTGAATGTTAGATGGTACTTAAAATACCCACTTAGTTATAGAAATTTAAAGGAAATGATGGCAGAAAGAGGGGTGATAGTCAACCATACAACCATTATGAGATGGGTACATCAATACTCACCTGAAATCGAAAAGAAGGTAAGAAGGCATTTAAGACCAACAAATGACTCTTGGAGAGTTGATGAAACTTACATCAGAGTTAAAGGTAAATGGAAATATCTTTACAGAGCAGTTGATTCAGATGGAAACACAATTGATTTCATGCTAAGTGCAAAAAGAAATAGAAAAGCTGCAAAGAGATTCCTTAGGAAAGCTTCGGGTTCAAAACACAATCAAATTCCAAGAATAATAACAGTTGACAAAAATCCAGCTTATCCACCTGCTATAGATAAACTAAAAAATGACAAAATACTATCTAAAAACGTAGGCATTAGACAAATCAAGTATCTAAATAACATTATAGAACAAGATCGTAGATCAATAAAGCGAATCGTTAATCCAATGTTAGGATTTCAGTCTTTTCAATCTGCTAATAAGACTTTAAAAGGAATTGAAGCTATGAATATGATTAAAAAAGGACAAATCAAGAATCTAAGTTACTCTGGCTTTAATGAAGCTAAATATATTAATCAATTATTTGGAATAGTTCTATAATATTGATACATTTTCTCGAATATTTTGATTTTATTCATTATCCATAGGTTTAC
>DASXVB010000119.1:0-14370 GCA_036504475.1 Methanosarcina sp. | reverse complement strand
ACTGCCTCTTTCATGTAGCGTTCAAGGTCAATTTCGTCATATACGATTTCCATTGCTCTCCCGCCGAGCACGTAGGAAGGACGTACAAGTACAGGGAAACCGATCCGCTTTGCAACCTCGATTGCTTCCTTCTGGGAAGTTGCATATCCGCCTTCAGGCTGAGGAACGCCAAGCTTCTGCATTAGAATATAGAACTTTTCCCTGTCTTCGGCAAGATCCATGTCATCAGGATCCGTGCCCAGGATCACGGTATTAAGGTCGGTCCTGCGCTTCAATTCCTTCTTGAGGGGAATTGCAAGGTTCACTGAGGTCTGTCCTCCGAACTGCACCAGGACTCCATCAGGCCTCTCACGCTCGATTACATTCATAACATACTCAAGAGTAAGAGGTTCAAAAAAGAGCTTGTCTGAGGTATCGAAGTCTGTAGATACGGTTTCAGGATTATTATTTATAATATGAGTCTCGATGCCTTCTTCCCGAAGCGCAGTGACTGCGTGCACAGTACAGTAGTCGAACTCGATTCCCTGCCCTATCCTGATCGGGCCTGCGCCAAGGATAAGAATCTTCTTCTTGTCTGTGGAATTTGTCTCGCAGGTGTCTTCGTAAGTAGAATAATAATAAGGAGTAGCTGCTTCGAACTCGGCTGCGCAGGTATCTACCATCTTGAAAGTAGCCACAAGACCGGCAGCATGCCTGAGATCACTTATTTCTTGGCTGGTTTTGCCAGTAAGTTCGGCAAGACGAGTGTCTGGAAATCCCATCCTCTTTGCTTCGTGCAGAAGTTCAGAAGTGAATTCTTCTGCTCGAATGCGCTTTTCCATATCAACTATTCTTTTTATCTTTGAGATGAAGAAGGGGTTGATACTCGAAAGCTCGGCAATTTCCTTTACCGACATACCCCTTTCAAGCGCATCGAAGATCACAAAAAGGCGTTCGCTTGTTGGGGTCTTGAGGAGAGTTTTAATTTCAGGTTCATCCCAGTGCTTTTTCCCTAATTGATTGTCGATATCCAGAGATTTGAAAGCTTTTAGCAGAGATTCTTCAATTGTCCTGCCAATTGCCATGACTTCTCCTGTACTTTTCATGGCTGTGGTAAGGGTCTTGTCTGCGGTTGTGAACTTGTCAAAAGGCCATCTGGGGATCTTTGTAATTACGTAGTCCAGAGCAGGTTCAAAAGAAGCGGGGGTACTCTTGGTAACATTGTTTATGATCTCATCAAGTGTCATTCCAATTGCAATCTTTGCAGTTACGCGAGCAATCGGATAGCCTGTAGCCTTTGATGCAAGGGCTGAGGACCTAGAAACCCTTGGATTTACTTCAACAACACGATAATCGCCTTCTTTTAAGGCGTACTGAATATTGCACCCACCTTCGATCTTCAGAGCGCGGATAATCTTGATTGAGGCGCTTCTGAGCATTTGGTGCTCGGCATCGCTTAAAGTCTGGGAAGGAGCTACAACTGCTGATTCTCCGGTATGTACTCCCATGGGGTCAATATTTTCCATGTTACAGATTACGATGCAGGTGTCGTTTTCATCTCTCATGACCTCATACTCGACTTCTGCCCAGCCAAGCACGCTTTCTTCGATGAGTACCTGGGAAATGCGGCTGCGCCTGAGTCCGCGCTCCGTGATTTCAAGTAGCTCTTCCTTTGTGCGCGCAATTCCGCCACCAGCTCCGCCAAGGGTGTAAGCTGGGCGGACAATAAGAGGAAGGCCGAGTTCCTCGACAACATCTTCGGCTTCTTTTAAAGAATTGACTGCCCGGCTTAGGGGAACCTTTTCCCCTATCCTGAGCATGGTCTCTTTGAAGAGTTCCCTGTCTTCTGTGTTTTTAATGGCTTCAACAGGAGTTCCGAGGATCTGAACCCCGTATTTCTCAAAGACGCCCATTTCAGCAAGTTCACTGGTAATATTAAGGCCGGTCTGCCCTCCGATACCTGCAATAATTCCATCAGGGCGTTCTTTTTCAATAATCTTTTCTACTATCCTGGCATCAAGGGGTTCAATATATACAGAATCAGCCATTTCAGGGTCGGTCATAATAGTTGCAGGATTTGAGTTTACAAGTACAACCTTTACCCCTTCTTCTTTTAAGGATCTGCAAGCCTGGCTACCTGAAAAATCGAATTCTGCAGCCTGTCCGATAGTAATTGGCCCTGAGCCTATAAGCAAAACCTTCTTTATGTCCTCACGTTTAGGCATTAAATCTCACCTCCGAGGACCTTTACAACCTTGCCAAAGAAGGTTTCCTCGGTATCCATCGGTCCTGCCTGGGCTTCGGGATGGAACTGTACACTGAAAATATCCAAGTCTTTGTGGGAAACCCCTTCCACGGTTTTGTCGTTTGCATTTAGGTATTTAACATAAAGCCCTGTGCCATCAAGGGAATCCGCATCAACAGCATACCCGTGATTCTGAGAGGTTATGAAAATTTTGTTTTCAATCAGATCCTTTACTGGCTGGTTTCCTCCCCTGTGCCCGAACTTCAACTTGTAAGTTCTTGCTTCCATAGCAAGGGAGATAATCTGGTGCCCAAAACAGATCCCGCAAACCGGAATCGTGCCTGCAAAAGCCTTTACGGCATTGATCGCATCCGTAGCTTTTTCCGGGTCTCCAGGCCCGTTTGAAATGAAAAGAAGATCCGGTTCGTAACTTGCAATTTCCGAGGGTTTTGCAGTTGCAGGAACCAGCGTAAGGTCAATTCCCCGCCTGTGCAGGTTGTTTATGATATTACGCTTAATACCAAGGTCGACTATAACCGCATGTTTGCGTTTGCTGGCACTTCTCCAGGCTCCCTCGGATCCTGGAATGAAATACGGCTTTTTACATGTTACAAGGGAGATAAGTTCCTCATCCGTGAGCTGGGGAGAGGTCCTTGCCACATCAACAGCCTCTTGCCCGTCATCGCTGCCTGTAATAAGGGCTGCCCGCATGGTCCCGCGCTCCCTTGCCATGATGGTAAGCATCCGAGTGTCCACGCCTTCAATTCCTGGTTTTCCTTCATCTTCTAAAAATTTGTGGATAGAACGAGTTGATTTATAGTGATAGGGTTTTTTGCAGGCTTCCCTCACAACAAGCCCCTCTGCATGCATATTATCGGACTGAACGCGCTCCCCGCTGACTCCGTAGTTTCCGATAAGAGGGTAAGTGAACATTAAAATCTGACCCTTGTAGGAAGGATCTGTCAGAGCCTCCTCATATCCTGTGAATTGAGTGGTAAAAACAAGTTCGCCGCAAGCTGTGCCCTCGGCACCAAAACCGGTGCCCTTAATAATTGTTCCGTCTTCTAAGCCTAGTACTGCTTTCATCATCTGAACCTGCGAGTAAATGTCATAAGACACGTATAAGTTTTACGATGAATTTCCTGATTCCCTTAATTACTGGTATTTTCTGAGTTTTTTAATATATAAATATATCAATTAAATTGTTCCCTTGATTAACAGGCTTTTCCAGCTTGATTAACATCTTTTTTCATAAAGCAAGAGCCTTCTAAATATTGGACTGTTTAAAAACTGACGCCTACAGACAAAGTAAAAAAGCTAAGCATCTTTGCCGCGACTGACGATAATGCTGCTGCCATGAGCGTTTGACGCAGTAGAAGTAACTTTAGCAGCCTCATTTCATCGAAAAAACTTAAAACTTTGGCATGCCTCCTGTAATCTATTTATAGGCCTATATTTATAACCACAAAGAAAACGGAAAGAAAAGGCGGAAAAGTATATTCTTGCTCATTTTATCTTTTCTTCTCGGTTACCAGTGGATCTATAAATTATTCTTATTACTCCTCATGAAAGCAGCTTAGTATCTTTATTCTCAGCGGAGGGGATTTGCTTTGCGAATTTGTCGAATATGGGGAAGATTTCAAGTGTTGCATATAAGCTTCCCAACTCAGTCCAAGAAATGAAGCTGCCAAAATGGGAAAAGAGGCTTGTGAAGTAAAAATTAATGAATGATTGTTTACAAGCTGTTTTCGGAACTCCAAATTTGACTTTCCAAGCGATTTATATAATCTTATCTTTATAGTAATATTGTCCTTTTGGAACTCTCCCTTGTATGAAATTGTTATATTCGCCATTGTATGGTATTGTTGCATTCTATTATTGAGCTACTCATTTCCAAACTACAAAAAGAGCAATTGATAAACTAAGCAAATCTATAATTGTATATATTTCGTGACGCTAGGTAATAAAACTTGATACTAAGCCATAAAAGTTACATTTTATAATTCTACGCTTCAATCAAAACTGCCAAGGTAGCTACGTTTTGGCAAACGAGAAATCATTAGATATTTGAGGAGAAATATTGATGGACTTTATATCTAATTTATTTGGGAAAGACAAAAATCAAAGTTTTTTAGAAGCATGCAAGTTAGGGCAGATAGAAAACGCAGAGAAATTTTTGAAAAGCAATAAAATAGATATTAACTCGCAGGATGTATATGGTAAAACTGCTTTGATTTGTGCGGCGAATAAGGGGTACAGGGATATTGTAGAATCGCTTATTGAAAACGGTGCCAATCTCAATATTCAGGATGAAAACTGTGATACAGCTTTAACTTCTGCGGCAAAGATAGAACGTGGAGATATTGTTGAATCACTCCTCAAAAATGGTGCCGACCTCAACATTCAAGACCAAAACGGTGAAACGGCTCTGAAGTTTGTGGTAAAGGTAGGATCTAAGAATATTTCTGAGCTGCTTATTGAAGGTGGTACAGATCTGAATATCCAAGATAAAAACAACGAGACGGCTTTGATTTCTGCGGCAGCTAGGGGACATAAGGATATTGTTGAGCTGCTTATCAAGGGTGGTGCCGACCTTAATATTCAAGACAAAAACCGTAACACAGCTTTGAGTGCTGCAGCAAAAATTGGGTATAAAAATATTGTTGAGTTACTTGTTTCCGCCGGAGCCGATCTTAATGCTCAAGACAAAAACGGGTACACTGCTCTGATTTCTGCGGCAGATAGAGGATATAAGGATATTGTAGAGTTGTTTATTGAAGATGGTGCCAATCTCAATATTCAAGACGAAAATGGACTTACCGCTTTGATGTTTTCAGTACAAGCAGGGCATAAAGATATTGTTGAATTACTTATCAAGGGTGGTGCCGATCCTAATATTCAAGATGAAAATATTAATACTGCTCTGGATATTGCGGCAGAAATGGGGTTTAACGAGATTGTTGATTTGCTTATTAAAAATGGTTCAACTCTCAGGTCCTGATTTGTTCAGAAAGGTGAACTTAATAGCGTTGTTACAGTGAGAAAGACAATAAAATAATTGTAATAGAATAAAGCATTTATCAAAAATCTAATGATAAAGGACAGGGTGTAGTCGCTCTCACAAGGGATTAGAAAAAGTCGCATATTGCATATCTTCAGGTCTGCAAGCTAAATTTTACGACTTTTTTAAACCTGGGATGAAGTGGTTTCAAAAGCCTCATTTCTCTACTTTTTGATTACAATAAAGAAAACAGGAAAAGCCCTCGTATATTGATACACCATCGTGTAACAATTCTTATTTCAAGCGTTGCGCTGCAACCGTTGCGCCGGTTGATCACGCCTATAGGTTTTGGGGGTAAGATTATCAAACTCAAACGTTACCATGTTTTCGATCAAACCTTTTTTGAAAAGGTTTGCGCTCGAGTCTTTTTAATAAAAAGTATTGTCGGGAGCTGAAACTTAATATACTGCATTTTAGAGGCTTCAGTTCTTAATTTTTAAAGTTTCGATTTTTTTTTGCAGGTACTTTTCGACCTAAAGTTCACTTGCTAGATCCAGTTGTGGAGGTTTTGAAGGGAATGCCTTTACGAGGCGATTTCTTGCGTGAAATAGACTTTTTTAAATTTGATTCGAAGGCCTGGAGGTGATACGAAATAACAAGCAGGAGGGGTAAAGCTACACATATGAGGATGACATCATGGAGAATTGGACTGCTTACGAAGTGTGTTATTGAATTCCAGAGCGCCAGGAATGGCCTATGAAATAGGTAAACGCAATACGAAGCTGTGGCGATATATGTAAAGGTAGAATTCAAAGAGCTTGAGGATTCGTTATTGATAAATTTCATTGCAAATTTATATTCTAGAATACAAAACATTATTACGAATATATTGAGAAGAATCACGGAGTCGATGATGAACTCTAAGATCTCGTAACTCAGACCTATTGAATTCGCTGCTTTCGTTAGCATTGACATCACCATGGAAGAAGCTATGACGCTGCCGCCTGCGGATTCAATAGTAAAAGAAGCTTTTGGGTCTAACAGAAGAGTTGTCCTTGAGCCTAAAACAACAACTATTACAAATATAGCAGGAAGGATTGCCAGTAGTAACTGGACAAAAGGAATTTTTTGGATTGTTGTCATTGATTTTTCAAATAGACTTTCTCTACAGGTAAGGATTCCAAAAATGAATGTCGGGAAAAACATGAAAAAACGAATATCAATAATGTTGAAAATTTTTGAAATTAACAAAAATCCTAGATAAACGAGGGAAGAGTAAATTAAAAGCTGTTTTGAGTTTTTAGAAAGCATGATAATGAACGGGTAAATTGTATAAAAAACAATAATTAGACCTACAAAATATAATGTCAGCATTGGGGAAGCATAGGCAGGAGCAAGGAAGATTTGTAGTCCCAGTATATGTATGATTAGATTATGAAAGCTAAACACATTCTCAGCGTTAGGGAATAAAAAGCCTGAATTTAACTTTGGAGCAAATATATAGAATACAAGTGTAAAAGCGGCTAGAGCTGCCCAGTAAAGAGGAAAAATTCTCAAGAGTCGTTTTTTGTAGAAAGACAATACGCTCTGGAACGAGTTTATTGAATAATTATTGTAATATAATAAATATCCACTCATAAAAATAAAAAGTCCCAATCCCATATTTGCGACATAAGGGTCAACCGCATAAAGGGCTAACTTGATGGGTGTAAAAGATAAAAAGTTACTTAAGTGAGCTGGAATAATCATTGCTATTGCCAAAGCCCTTAGGAAATCAAACGCAATTATTTTGTTTTTCATGATTCCAATCCCTATATGAAATCTAAAGTAAATGTGAATCGCTCTTATAGAACCTGTTTTCAGGCAAGTCAATCCACAAAAATAGACTTCATTTAATAATCATATTTCTATTAAAAAACACCAATCTTCTTTATATAATATAAATTATACGTTATTTTATTTATACGTCCATATAATATTGTTGAAATATTAATTCTTTATGCTTATCGCTGCAGATAAAACTCGGATTCATCGTTTGGTACTCCTATAATATTCAGTTGATATTATATATTGGATCTATATAATTAATATATTAATGGGGAAACGCGGATCAAAACCAAAGTTTACTGATATTTCTTGTCCTAATCAAGATTGTAAATTTTACGGTATTTTTGGGAAAGGAAATATCATAGGCAACGGTACCTATCAAGTTAAGAACAAGAGAGTTTGAAAATATATCTGCCGCGAATACGGCAGAGTATTCAATGATCGTACGAACACTTTCTTTGATAATGTTCGAAAAGATGAATCTCTTGTCATATTAGCCTTGAAAATGGCTATCAAATGAATGTCAACAGAAGCCATTGCTGACGTATTGGAAGTTCAACCAGCTACAGTTATTAACTGGTTGTTTCGCGCAGCAAAACAATGTGAAAAGGTAAATGAAGATTTGATGAAAGACCTGAATATTTCAAAAGTTGAAATGGATGAATTGTGGGTAATAGTCGAAAAAAAGTTGCACCAAGAACAGAAAGTGAAGACGACGGAACCTGGATGTGGGTAAGTTTCGCTCCTGAATCCAGGTTAATTCTTGATTTTGTACTGGAACCAAGAAAACAGTATGTAGCTGACAAATTGATAAAAACTACAGATAAACACCTTTCAGATTCAAAACCTCTTTTCGTTACAGATGGATTAAAATTTTATACAGAGTCTCTTTTGAATCAGTACGGTAAATGGAGAGAGTTTCCAAAAACAGGAAAGAGAGGAAGAACTAGGAAACCAAAAACAGTACCTGATAAAGATTTAAAGTATGCCCAAGTTATCAAAAATAATCAAGGAAAAAAGCTTCAAAAAGTAGAAAAAAGGATTATTTTTGGTCAAAATATAGATCAAAGTAAAATATCAACGAGTTTACTTGAAAGGCAGAACTTGACTTTTAGACAGGACAATAATAGAATTGCAAGAAAAACAATAGGATTTTCAAAGAAAGTTAAAGGACTATACAACCAAATGAGACTTTACTGTACTCATTTTAACTTTTGCAGAGATCATAGAGGATTAAAAAAGAAGAGAGAATTTTAGAATACAAAACACCTGCAGAAGAATGTGGAATTACTAATAGAAAATGGAAATTTGTAGAGTTGTTAAACTACAGAGGTCTCAAAAACGTCAACTAATTAATGAGGGAGCACCCATCGTTTCAGGTCATGGATTAACTTGCCGCCTCTGATTATAAGGTACTCACCATAAAGTGTTAATGTAAAACTAAAATCAACTTGAATGACCTCGAATAATGCTTCAAAATAGAAAATTTTTTGATATTTGCGTCAAAAAAGTAAAAAATATAATCTAGTGTGGATGCGGCTAACAATCTTTTTTAAGAGGAAACGTAACCTCTTAAAATCACACATTTTTCTTATTTATATCGCTTCTCACTATAGTTTGAGAGTTTATAGTTTGAGAGTTAAATTTTTTCATTACAGTTTAATTTTCTCCCATTTCTTTTCTAAATTCGATGTAATCTCTCTCGACTTCTTCGAGTTCGTATTCCAACTTTATACCCCCGTCTTTGATTATAGTAACAGTAATTTATTCTTGCTTTTGTTTATTAACAAAAGCTGTTTCTCTAAATTTACCTTAGTCCCCATTTTGGAAATGTCTCTTCATTTATATAAAGTTTCCCGTTAACCTCAACGTTTTCCCATTAACTACCAAAAGTTAACATTTCTTATCATTATTTATTATACAGTTAGTAAACGATAAGATATTTTTAAATGAAATACAGTATTTTCTGTCGTCATGCGTAATTTAAAACCTGAACTCATCCTGGGAATAAGGAACCTTTCAGGACTTGAGGCTTGCTCCAAATATGCAGATGCTGTCTACTTTTCAACTGACAGGCTTAGCCTTAGAGCAAAAGCAAAAGAAATCACTCTGAAAACTCTTGGCGATTTTGTCTCTGAGGTAAAAGCCAGAGGACTCAGAGCTTATCTTGCTGTAAACTCAATCGTAAATGAGGAAAAGTTAGGGGAAGTACCGGATGTAATAACTGCAGCTTCAAATGCAGAAGTAGACGCAGTTATCACCTGGGATCCTGCTGTAATTCTTAGAGCGCAGAAATCCGGGCTTCGCATTCATATCTCGACGCAGGCAAATGTTACCAACCATGAAACTGCAAATTTTTACAAAAATCTCGGAGCGGAACGAATTGTACTTTCTAGAGAACTTTCCCTTAAAGAAATACGGAAGATAAACCAGCATACTGAAATAGAAATCGAAACCTTCGTCCACGGCGCAATGTGCATGGCAGTTTCAGGCCGATGCCATCTGTCAGCCTATGTTCTGGGTAAATCTGGAAACTGTGGAGAATGCACCCAGCCCTGCCGTTGGGAGTGGGAGCTTCACGGGGAAAATGGACTTGTTGCATCGAGCTTTGGGAAGTATCTCTTAAGTGCAAAAGATCTCTGTATGATAGAACATATTCCCGAACTTCTTGAAGCCGGCATAACTGCCTTTAAAGTTGAAGGACGGCTGCGAGATCCTGGGTATCTTGAGACAGTTTCCCGCTGCTACAGGGAGGCAATCGATGCTTGTAGAGAAGGAAACTATACTGCTGAAAAAATAAAAGCCTGGAAGTATGAACTTGCTTCGGTCTATAACAGGGGTTTTTCAACTGGTTTTTATTTTGGGACTCCGGGCCTTGAAGGATTTTCTTCAGAAACAGATATGAATGCCTCGGAAAAGCAGCGTAAGGCTGTGGGAATAGTCGAAAATTATTATCCGAAACAGCAAGCTGCAGCCATCAGGCTTCTCGAAGGGAAGCTTGCAATAGGAGACGAGATTATAATTGAAGGAAGTACCACTTATTTGAGACAGCAGGTCAGTTCCCTGAAGAAAAAAGGCAAAGTTCTTGAAAATGCTGAGAAAGGGGATACAGTTGGCCTTGCTGTTGAAGGACAAGTTCGGAGAAATGACCGAGTTTTCATACTTCAATTTAAATATTAAAACAGTATCTATATATTAGATTCTTCTTATACGGATAACGAATCACAGGAAAGAAGAAACTACAGGAAAGAATTACTTTATCTTATTTCGGTAATGCTCTTAATCGGTGGAGATCTTTTTCTCAGATAATAACCTTGTTTGTTAATCTTAAACAACGGGCTCAATCTTCATTTGGGTAAACTATTCCCGATTAATTACCGATTCTCTACTCGATAAGTAACTCTTGATTGAAATTATTCTTTACAAATAATTTTCTTTACAAGCAATTCTCTGATCGATAAACAGTCTCCTGTATAATAAGGCAGGCAAATAATTAACTTCCTGACCAAGTGAGGATAAGATTCCTGTTTATCCCGGAGCCAGTATAAAAGGTGATACTTTGATAAGCGTCAACGAAATGGGATCTAACGTCATCGAAGAGATGCTCGACTGGAGCGAAGACCTGAAAACTGAAGTGCTCAAGCTCGAAAATGGGGCTACAGTTATTGACTGTGGAGTTAAAGCCGAGGGCGGATACGAAGCTGGAATGTACTTGGCAAGGCTCTGTCTGGCCGATCTTGCTGATCTCAAATATACTACTTTTGACCTGAAAGGTCTCAAATGGCCTGCCATTCAGGTAGCAACAGACAATCCTGTAATTGCGTGTATGGCTTCGCAGTATGCAGGCTGGAGAATTTCCGTAGGCGGCTACTTCGGTATGGGTTCAGGTCCTGCACGTGCCCTTGGTTTAAAGCCTAAAGAGCTTTATGAGGAAATCGGGTATGAGGACGACTTCGAAGCTGCAGTCCTTGTCTTGGAGTCCGATAAGCTCCCTGATGAAAAAGTTGTGGAATACATTGCAAAACACTGCAGTGTAGATCCTGAGAACGTTATGATTGCTGTTGCTCCTACTGCCTCTATTGCTGGTTCTGTCCAGATTTCAGCTCGTGTCGTAGAAACCGGAATCCACAAGTTTGAATCTGTTGGTTTTGACATCAACTGCATTAAAAGCGGGTACGGGGTAGCTCCAATTGCTCCTGTTGTCGGGAATGATGTACAGTGCATGGGCTCGACTAACGATTGTGTGATCTACTGCGGCGAAACTAACTATACAGTCCGCTTCGATGGAGAATTGGCCGATCTTGAGGAATTCGTAAAGAAGGTGCCTTCCACAACATCCCGAGATTTCGGAAAGCCTTTCTACCAGACCTTTAAAGAAGCAAACTTTGACTTCTTCAAGGTTGATGCAGGCATGTTCGCCCCTGCCAGGCTTACCGTAAACGACCTTACGAGTACAAAAACTATTTCCAGTGGCGGGCTCTATCCAGAAATCCTGCTCCAGTCTTTCGGAATCAGGCAGGTTTAAAGGACAAAGAATTTCCGTTTAATTTTCTAAGTTTTTAATTTTTCTACATTTACTATTCTTTCTATTTTTTCATTTAATGTTTCTTTCGAAAATTCTCATATTCCCGCCGTTTCTTCATAAACACTGTTAACATCACTTATTTAAGTGAATGTTCCCAATTTTACTGTAAAATATATGTTATGACGAAATATTCAAAAAATTAGACTTCGTTGACATTTAAGGAGAGCATTTCGTGGCAGTAGTAAATACCTCACAGGGAGTAGGAGGCATCCTGAATAGTTTTAGGGGCCTTGTCGAAGGCGCACAGAAGATTACTTTTGTGGGAACACCAGGATTTTGCACCCCTTTTGCCGAACTTCTAGGCTTTGCAGTTCGGGATAAAGAGCTTGCTTTCATCTCCAGCCTAGACTTTGAGAAAGCAAGGTCTATCTTCATGGACTATGAAGGTATGCAGCTTGGAGAACTAACGGACGTGCACGCTGATGTCGTTGTCCTTCTTGGTGGACTTTCGATGCCGAAGATAGGGATAAGTCCTGAAAAAGCAAAAGAAGTGTCCAGAAAAGTTATCGAGGGTTCTAAAAAGGGAAAAATTATAGGAGTTTGCTTCCAGTCCGCGTTCATGAAGCAGAAGTGGGACGAGAGAATTGACTTTGATTACATAATCAATTCCGATATAGAGGTTGAGGTGCTGGAACCTGAATTTTTATAAAGTCTATTTCCAGGAATTTTTGAGACTTCTAGGAGGAAAAACTCTCTCTTTTTACTTTTTTAACTTTTACACTTAATCACTTTTTGACAAGATACAATTATATCCGATCCTGACTTATAACATGTGATAATTATGGAGAAAGCTGCTAAAGAAATCAAGGAATTAAAGGGCTTTTTGCCTAGATCTATTGTATATGCCGGACAGATAAACGAAGACTTTGCCGAAGGGATAGCAGGCTTTTATAAAGCCGTCTGGACTGAAAAGGAAGGCGGGCTTTCTATGAAATATAAGCATCTAATGGTCTTTGCTATAGCATGCTCAAGCAACAACACCCAGAGCGCGGTCAAAATTCTCGAAAGACTTCACAAATTTGGAGCTACAAGAACGGAGATCAATGATGCTATGATGCTCGCGGCTTGGACTGGAGGAATCCAACACTTCACGGATTTCAGTGCAGTAATACTTAAAGAGATGGAGAGATTAGGTTATTAAGAGTATTAAAAATGCTTTTATTAAAATTATTTGTAACTATTCAGGGTATAGTTACCTTTGCAGTTAATTATTCTAGCTTTTCTTTTTCTTTTCTGTACCTTTGCAGAGTTACCTCAATGCTGCTATATAGATCTCTCTCATCAAAAGGTTTTATAATATAACCGAAAGGTTCGGTTCTCTTTGCCCTCTCAAGAATCTTATTATCAGAATAAGCAGTCAGATAAACAACCGGGACATCAAATCTTTCCCTAGTCTTCTTTGCAGCTTCTACGCCGTCCATATCACCTTTTAACATAATATCCATTAGCACGACGTCAGGGAAAGTGCTCTCAGCCTTGCTAACGGCATCCTCTCCAGAGGAGGCCACGCCGGTAACCGTGTACCCCAAACTCTTTAACATCCTCTTTATCCCCATTGCAACAATATGCTCGTCCTCAACAATCAGAATTCTGCTTTCTGCCTTTTTCCACCATTTTTCACACCTTATTTTAAATTTTATTTCCTGAAAAAACTAATCTCGAACTCTGTTCCCCTGCTGCGATCAAGTCTAATTTCTCCTTCAATCTGATCCACAAGCGTTGTCACCAGCTGTAATCCCAGGGAAGTCGTGTTCCAGAAATCCAGTTTCTCAGGGAATCCCTTGCCATTATCTCTAACTATAAGGATTAACTTCTCTTCTTTATTCTCTATTTTGCCGTTAAGAGCAGTTCGTTCATTCTTCTGTTGCCTGCTTTTTGTATTTCCAGGATTTTCAGGGTTATTTTCCTGCAAGGTAGAGTATTCTGTACTTCTGCGCAGCTCAATATAAATCTCTCCTTCTTTTTCTCCAGCAAAGGCGTGTTTCAGAGAGTTCGATACCAGTTCATTAACAATTATTCCGAGGGGAACAGCCGTGTCCATTCCCAAAAAAACCTTTTCAACGTCCAGCTTCAGGCTTACCTTACCACTGTCTAGAGAATATGACTGGAACAGGTAATCTACAAGATTCTTAAGATAATCCGCAAAGTCCACACTTACTATGTCCTCTGACTGGTAAAGTTTCTCGTGGACAAGAGCCATTGATTTGACTCTGTGCTGGCTGTTCCTAAAAGCCTCGATCACATTTTTGTCCGTAAAATTCCCTGACTCCAGGTATAGAAGAGTGGAAATAACTTGCAAATTGTTTTTAATACGGTGATGGATTTCTTTTTTCCTGATTTCTTCCATCTGAAGAAGCGAATCCCGGCTTTCTTATGCTCAGTTATATCAAGAATAATACCCTGAAGGTGGACTTCCCCTTCTTGATTGCGCTGGACAACTGTCCTTTCGTCAACCCAGCGAACCTCGCCGGATTTTGTGAGAATCCGGTATTCCGAGGTATAATCCAAACAGCCTTCCTCAACGTGTATTTTAAGTTCAGCAGCCATTTTTTCCAGATCTTCAGGGTGCACGATATCCCCATAAAGAAGCCTGTTTGAGGTAAAATCCTCCACTTCATAACCCAATCTAGTAATATTCTCCGAAACAAACTCTGCAGGCCACATGGGTTCATACTTCCAAAGAAACACGATTACAGGACTTGTATTGACAACTCTCTCTAGATCTTCCTTAAG
>DASXVB010000118.1:0-8628 GCA_036504475.1 Methanosarcina sp. | reverse complement strand
TGAGATTGGAAAGAAAAGACGGAACTTGCATTTATATAGAAAACTCCGGGGTCTGCCTTACAGATCGTGAGGGTCTGCCTTACGGGGCTATCGGAGTACTGAAAGATATTACAAGTACCAAGCTTGCAGAAATTCAGCTTCGAGAAAGTGAGAGGAAATATCGCTCTTTCATACAGAATTTTCATGGGATTGCTTTCCAGCTGGATGAAAACTTTGTTCCTATATTTCTACATGGCGCTGTTGAGGAGATCACCGGGTATAGTGAAGATGAGTTCATGTCCTGGGTCAAGTGGAAAGACATAATCTTTCCTGACGACCTGTCTCTCGTTCTCAAAGGAGAGGAAAAGATTCGAAGTTCACCATCAGCCGGTTATGAAGAAATCGAATTTCGTATAAAGCACAGGGACGGAAGAATCAGATGGATAAATGAAGTTTATCAGAAAATTCAGGAGCAGGATGGAAAGCCGGAATTCTACCAGGGTACGATTTATGATGTGACCGAAAGAAAAGAGACAGAAAAGTTCCTTGCTAATATTGATACTGCCCGTAAAAAGGAAATTCATCACAGGATCAAGAATAACCTGCAGATAATCTCCTCCCTGCTGGATCTACAGGCTGAAAAGTTCAGAAACCGAGAATGTATTGGGAATTCGGAAGTTCTGGAAGCTTTTATGGAAAGCCAAAACCGAGTAATATCCATAGCGCTTATTCATGAAAAACTTTATAAAGGCGGAGAGCTCGATACACTGAACCTTTCGTCGTATATTGAAGAACTCGTTGAGAACCTTTTCCAGACATACAGGCTTGGAAATATCGATATCAGTTTAAATATGAATCTAGAAGAAAACATTTTCTTTGATATGGATACTGCAGTCCCATTAGGAATAATTGTTAATGAACTTGTTTCCAACTCCTTTAAGCATGCATTTTCCGACAGAGGTAAAGGAGAAATTCAAATAAAATTCCATCGAGAAGAAAGCAATAATGAGGACTTAAAGGGTACCAGTTTTAGTCTCATAGTTTCAGATAACGGCGTGGGCATTCCTGAAAGTCTTGACTTGGAAAATCCTGATACTCTTGGGCTTCAGCTGACAACTTCCCTTGTAGACCAGTTAGAGGGTAAACTTGAACTGAAAAGGAATAATGGGACGGAATTCACTATAAGTTTTACAGAGGATTTCGATAAACCTCCAATTTCAACAAATTGTTTATAAACCATTTATAAACTACTTGCCAAAAATTGAGGTTTATCGAAATCCTCTACAATAACAGAAAATAAATAAACAAATTAAGCCGAACAAGCAATTCTGTTGCAAAGTTCATTCTGATGACAACGTCTTGTTTTTTTTGATGCATAGATTTTGTAGGAAAAATACTGTATTCCTCTAGCCTGCAGATTGATAGCTTCTGACCTGTTTTTCTGCAGGAATTAACTGCATGAAGAGGTAATAGTTTATCAGGCGGGATTTTCTGGCCCGATTCCAGTATTCCGTGATTTCATCAATCCTGTCAAAACTACAGTCCTGTAATGTGCATAGACCAGATGCCCGCCTGCCTTCTTTTGTGATTAGGTTAAAATGCAGTTAGTTGTTCTCGAAAATTACTGCAGTTTAGTTGCACGGGCCTTCAACGACTTGATACGGTGATTTTCATAAAAACGATGTATTTTAGCCTGCTTTTTGCCAGTTCCAGCAGCAAATTGCTGGGAATATTTGGGAATATGCATAGGTTTTACTGTAAATCTCTGTATTCGTGGAAGGCAACATTTTGTATGAATTGTTGCGTCTTTCTTGAGATACTTTAATTTCGTTTTATATCATAACAGTTATTCAACATCAAGATATAGTGAGTATTTTTCATAGAAATTACTTTCAAACTAAAGAATAAACAAAAAATTAGGGTAAATGGAGTGGGTTATATCGTATCTGACTCTAAAGAAACTGATCTTAAAGAAGCTAGCATTGAACGTAAATTTGAACGAGCTAACGTTCATGTCCACAGACCTCCTGCAGTAATACTCAATGAAACTCCCGATGAATTCCATATTTTCACTGGACTGTTTCAGAAGATTTAAATCAAATTTACTGCGGAAGGTCTCTGGACATGAACTTTAGATATTGAGAGATTAACTTTTTCAAAATCAAAAAGGAAGTTTGATGAATTTGGATGGAATTCCATTGTTCTTTTAAAATTGGAGAGGAACCAGAAAAAATTAAAAAGACTCGAAAACTACAATTACCTATATCTACAAGGGTTTCGATTTTTTTGGATGGAACTTCTGTAAATATGATGGAAAAATCCTTCCCAAACCCTCGGAAGGCTCACAGAAATCGATAATCCAGAAGATACGGGAAATCCATGCATCAAGGAAGAACTTGGTCTCAGGAAAGACTCATCACAACCCTAAATCCTGTCATAAAGGGATGGTCTCTATATCATAAGCATGCACTATCGTCTGATATGTTCAGGAAGCTCGACTATATCGTGTGGTGTATACTCTATGCATGGGCCAAACGGCGTCATCACAATAAAGGTAAGAAACAGACTGTTCATAAATATTCGCATGAGATTAGGAACCGCAAAGGAGTATTTGCAACAGGCAAACTAACGCTTGCATCCTTCTCTGGTACCAAAATTGAACATTACAGAATGGCTTGTCTCGACAAAAACCCTTACTTGGACAAAGAATACTTTGAAGAATGGCGTGAACGAAGAAAACACTTCTTTTCCTCAACTCGACAATCGACCTTTATGCAATTTCTCGACTGACACCTGAAAAGGTAGAAATGTACCAGAGCGGAGTAAAGGGTAACTTTTACACTCCTTTCGTCGAGAGGGGCAGCGGGCGACCGCTTTCTTTTATCCTACTATAAAAAGCCGGGGGAGGAAAACATAAGAATAAAGATACCAGGTTTTAGGACAAGAAGATGGGTTGTAGAAAGGACACATTCATGGATAAACAGATTCAGAAGACTGCTTCTAAGATAGGAAAAGAAAATTGAGAATTACCTTGCTATGCTTCATTTTGCACGTGTATGGATAACACTCAGAGCAGCAGGACTTTTCGGATAGGCTCTTAGATGATGTCTAAATCAATTAAACGATTGAAATCTCTAAAAAAGTACTTTGAAAAGATTGGAGGAAACCTGGAAGATTTTTTGTTCCTCCTATTACTTATCCCCCGATAAAGTAACCCCCAAAATCTTCCTCAATATATTCTTTGGATTAGAACATTTTCCAGGCAATTCTTTATTCACATATTCTACCAGTCACTTTCCGATTATCCATTTTTTGATCCATTCGTTTTTCTTAGTGGTCTGTATATCTGCTTTAATCTCTCATTTGGTTTTGTTCTCTTTTTTTCTCGAGATTGGGTCTATTCTCAAACTCTCGTGGGGTTACAAGCTATAATTATTCCTAAACTTATTTAAAATAAATTATATGAAAAATTGGTTATGAACAAATAATATTCGTATGTAAAATGTTTTTTTAGCAAACAATATTTAAATATTAATTATAATTTTTTAGCTTTTATAGCCGTTTTCTTCACTACAAAATACATAATTTATATAGAACAAGCTGAAACTAAACGCTTTTCAGAAGCAGCAGAAAGTAAAATTTTGCTGTTCAAGTCGACCCCAACGAAGTATCCATCCACTCTAATTATGGAAATCTGCTGAAACAAAAGGGTCTTCTTTTAGATGTGAGGATTCGTGAAAAACGGTTCCGTTGCAAAAAATCTCAGAATAAGCATGTAAATCCATAAACAATAAACAAAAATTAAAATATTTAAGAAGATGTGTCACTATTATAGAACTATTCCAAATAATTGATTAGTATATTTAGCTTCATTAAAGCCAGAATAATTTAGGTTTTTGATTTGTCCTTTTTTAATAATATTCATAGCTTCAATTCCTTTTAAAGTTTTATTAGCAGATTGAAAAGACTGAAATCCTAACATTGGATTAATAATTCGCTTTAGTTGAATAGGAAGGAAAGATTACTCTTTCCCTCCCTTCCAGGAACGAACCGTGCGACTTTCACCGCAGTTCGCTCGCGCATTTCACAACCTTTTTGGGGCGGTACATTACGAAAATGTATCCTATTTCATTATGTTGCCTTTGCGATCCAGTTCTGTAGCCAGTTAACATTGATAAATCTCTGTCAGTGCGCTTCTCGCCATTAGGCGTCGTTGAATGCTACACTTTCACTGGTATACCTACCTTCTTCGCCGTGAAATACCTGTTTCAAGTCAGCGCCTTTTCAGGCTAAGGCATAAGCCTCTATCCTGACCATTGCAGTCAAGCATTCGCTTTTTGAAACCATCCTCTCCCGTCTACACTGTTGGTAGGTCTCGCGACTTACCTACCCCTTTTTAGGGGAATGTATACGGGTTACCAAGTTCCATATCAAAGATAATATTGACGCTTTAGGAGCCATCTTTAGACCGGAAACCGTTTGTCCGTTTGCCATTCCGTGATCTAACCGGAATAGCCAGATTTCGTGCCATTTTGGCTCAAGTATATCACCCCGTTTTTCACTTATCGATCATAATGATCCTTACGATGATTCACTTTACGTTCTCCACGGCGTCATTTCCCTAGCAGATTGAATAGATCAGGGTTCGTATTCTTCTCCACGTTGTCTTGTAGGCTTCACACGCTCCCGTTACCAGGAACTCATGCTACGGTAGGGACTTCCCCTAAACGGAAAGGGGACGGATTGTTCGTAATCTCTGATACAGCTTTTCTTGTCGCACTAGATCTATGATCTTGTTCTATAATGTTATTCAGATACTTGATTTGTCTAATACCTACGTTTCTAGGTAACATCCTATCATTTTTCAGTTTATCTATAGCAGGTGGATAAGCTGGATTCTTATCAACTGTTATTGCTCTTGGGATTTGATTGTGTTTTGAATCCAAAGCTTTCCTAAGGAATCTCTTTGCAGCTTTTTTATTTCGTTTTGCACTTAACATGAAGTCAATTGTGTTCCCATTTGAGTCAACTGCTCTGTAAAGATATTTCCATTCACCTTTAACTCTGATGTAGGTTTCATCAACTTTCCAAGAATCATTAGTTGGTTTTAAATATCTACGTACCTTCTTTTCGATTTCAGGATAGCATTGATGTACCCATCTCATTATCGTAGTGTGATCAACTTCTACTCCTCTTTCTGCCATCATTTCCTTTAAACTTTTATAACTTAGTGAATATTTTAAGTACCATCTGACGTTTAGTAAAATAATCTCCCCTGCATAATGTTTCCATTTAAAAGAATTTACTGGCATAACATATACTCCTACATTTCTATTATTTCAGTAAATCCCTTTCATAATTTTTTTGCAACGGGACCTTTTCTGGGTTTTTGATTGATTGCAGTCAATTGTCAATGAAATTAATGGTAAATTTGTGGATCTCAGAAAATATTAAAAAGTCTCGCAATTTATGATGCGCAATTTATGATGCAAGTGTTTTGATTGCCTGAGGAACACGAACGCCAATGTTATACAGGATAGTCTTCCGGATCTCGCCTATTATCTTTATTTCAGTTTTGTCCAGTACTTTTGCACGCTGGACGATCAGGAAATATACGGCTACGAAGACTATGTACATGTCCTCCCAGGTCACTCCTGAAAGCAGAAGAGCATTCTTGGCTGCAAGCATGGACATGACCATGAAGACACCGATGAGACTGAGTTTCCTATACATCGAAGTGAACGGATGCATATGCTGCTTCCTCCAAGTTCTTATGGTCATCAAGACCTCGATCGATGCAAAAGATACAGAAGATGCGATTGCTGCACCTACCATGCCGTAATGAGGTATGAGCATGAAGTTGAGAAGGGCATTAGTTCCTGCACTTGCTACCGAGCACTTCATAAGGAAGTCGGAGTCCCCGGATGCCACTATCGTGTGATAGTTAAATCCAAAATATGAGTTTGTTACGAATCCCAAGGAAAGGATACGCAGTACTATGGCGCCGCTTGCATATTCAGCTCCGTATATTCTCGTGAGCAGAAATTCGGGGTATATGAACATCAATGCAAATATCGGAAAGGTCAGCAGGAAGCACCACTTGGTCATTATCTGGTAGATAGGACCAATCAATTGGGTCCTGTTTTCTCCCCACAATTTTGATGTTACGGGAATGTACACAAAGCCCATGGAATTGATTATCATAGACAGAAACCCTACGAGAGGGTATACTGCATTGTAAACTCCAACGACTTCAGTCGACTTAAAATAACCCAGCATTATGGTATCTGTCCAGGTCATGAGGTTCAGCAGAGTCGCGCTTATTAAAAGCGGGAACGAATACCTTATAAGCTGTTTAGTAGGCTCGCTGAATTTAAGTTCCCATTCCTGCTTGGTTGTCCGCTTAATTGGTGGGCTTTTTATAAAATAAACTGACATAATTCCGAATGTAAAGATCATTGAAAGCAGATCCGCAAACACAATCCCTTTCAGGGAAGCCCCAATGAATACGACAGCTGAAGCAAGCGCAAGCAGGGATACCGGCCTTATGATGTTGTAGACATACATGTTAACATTTGTACGGTCGAATCCTCTGTAGATTGCTACTGTTAGGTTCAGGAATATGGTAAACGGAACAGCAAAGATCAGGATCTTCACCACGGACAGGATTTTGCCCTGTGCGTCAAAACCATTTTCGGCCATACTATGGAACAGGGAAGGTGAAACCAGAATTGAAAGCAAACCTGCAATCAAGCCCATAAGCATGGCTGAGATTATCAATTCATGTATTTTCTGTTCCTCTTGCCTGCCCCTGAAAAACGCAATATATCTTGGCACTCCTTCGTTGAGTCCAAGGGTTGCGACTGCACCCGTAATTGAGATTACGGTAAGTGCAAGGGAGTATGTGCCAAAGTCGGCTGGCGGGATATGTGATGTGAGTACTTTTTTAGTAATGATGTCGAGGAGCATTCCGATGAAGGTTCCTGCAAGTATTACGCCGGAACCTGCCACTATCCGGTTGACTGAGTCGTTAACTGACATTGTTAACACCTTTTTATTGCCCTTAACTCCCGGTATCCGGAACCAGCAAGCAGGAGAAATGTTCTGTTGCGTCAATAACGACTTGCAAACAAGTTTCGCTCAAATTAAGGTTGAAATTCAAAGAATCCCTCTTTGTAGCCTGCAGGAGATTTAAGCCTGGATCTTCAACCTTGCATGTATTACCAAATAGGGTACTGGTACTGGATGGAATGGAAAATTTCATTTCAGGGTTTTGAGTTTCGAAATTTGCTGTTTCAAATTCCTTAAAACAGCTGTGGTTTTTAAGCTGGTCGATGTATCGGTCTGTTTGCTCAATTTCTTGTCCCGCTTCCTGTATGTAAGCTTTCAGGACAAGGTCTATCTGGGGTTTCTTAATAATCTTCATGATTTCTTACGACCGTTACGATTGGATTCGGGGACAGTTTCCTGGCTAGGTCCCGGGTTGATTCAATTTCATCCATCATATGCAACTTCTATATAAATTGGTAAGATTAAATTGTAAGGTTCCATTGCAAAAAATCTCAGAATAAGCATGTAAATGTCGGGTAAGTCGGGAGGATTACTCCTCCTTTCTCCCCTAGGAACCGTACTTGAAAGTTTCCCTTCACTCAATGTCCATATTGATAACATCAACATTAAAAACAAATTTGGTTTTCTCGAACAAATACATCAACATACATGTTCAACTATTTATAGTATCCATCAATACTATATATCCATATAGAAAGATATTTAGTGAATACATATATATATATAAATATAGACCTAAAGATTTATAAAAAAGTTGCTGAGATATAATGTAAATTATCGATTAATAATATTATTAAGGCTTATAAGAACTCTATTTGCTGTTTAATGTGCCATTGATATAATCTGAAGTGAAGTTGGCCAATATATTAATAATAATGCAGGCAAACAAACAAAGAAGGGAAATTAATATGTTAAAACAAATAAAAAAATATTTACTGTTTTGCTGGCAGTCAATTGATAGTAGAATTAATGGTATCCTTTCATTTGTATTCGGTTAAGGAATCTGTTAACATTACAATGACTACTGCAATAATTTATGCATCTCAATTTACATTTAAAGGTTTACAGAAACGGTAACTTTTCTCTTCCAAATAATATATGGGGTTTATTCGGAATTGAGAAAATGAATAATAACTCTGATGGGCTTTCTCCTAATCTATCTTTAATTGATTTTTCTACCCACGCGATGCAAATGAATGGCATTTACCTCGAGAAACCGCATATCGGGCTGCAGGCATCTACCACTCCTGTAGCTCACTAGATATACTTTTGACACTGCTGCCATAAACTACAAATTAGGTTTAGAATTCTCAATTATTCTCAATTAACTTCTAAAGCAACAATAAAAGCAAATAAGCAAATCTCAAGCGTTATTGAAAAGGAAATTCACATTTAGAGCATCAAATTGTATTAAGCTGATTGATTTACAACACTCTTTTAATATCTCCGAGGCTGGCATGACACTTACTGAAATAATAGATATACTTAAATTTAATTTTAATCCCTCAAAAGTTATTATTTCATTCGAAAAAACAATGGGTTTCTATAATGAATCAGATAATGCTTCAAAAGGAAATA
>DASXVB010000117.1:0-14949 GCA_036504475.1 Methanosarcina sp. | reverse complement strand
AGCATGCATTGCAGCTTCTTTACAGAGGGAAGACAGATCAGCGCCTACAAACCCATGAGTCACATCTGCAATTTCACCAAGACTTACATCCTGAATAGGCATGCCTCTGGTGTGAATGAGAAGAATCTGCTTCCTGCCGTTTCGATCGGGGATTCCGATCTCGATTTCCCTGTCAAATCTTCCACCGCGGCGGAGAGCTTCATCTATTGAATTCGGGCGGTTTGTGGCAGCGATTACAACTACCTCACCTCTTGACTTTAGCCCGTCCATGAGGGAAAGCAACTGGGCAACTACCCTGCGTTCCATTTCTCCTGTGACTTCACCACGCTTAGGGGCGATGGAATCGACCTCATCTATGAAAATGATAGAAGGTGCATCCTTTTCGGCTTCTTCGAAAATCTCACGGAGCTTATGCTCGCTTTCTCCGTAATATTTGGAAACAATTTCAGGGCCGCTAATAGTAATGAAGTTAGCATCAGTTTCACTTGCTACTGCCTTTGCGATCAGTGTTTTACCCGTGCCCGGAGGCCCATGAAGTAGCACTCCTTTTGGAGGTTCAATCCCAAGCTTCTGGAAGAGTTCAGGATGTCTTAGCGGCAGCTCAATCATTTCCCTGACAAGCTGAATTTCTCGCCTGAGCCCCCCAATGTCCTCATATGAAATGCCTTCTGGAACCCTGATTTCCTCAACCGATTTCTCTTTGATGACGATTTCGGTGTCCTTAGTAACAACAACCGGTCCTGTAGGTCTAGTAGATGCAACCACGAAAGTCAGAGGATTATTTACAGTTTCCACTCTGATCTGCTGACCTTTATTAAGAGGTCTTCCTTCAATAATTCTGAGGATATAGTGAGCACCTCCAACAAGTCTTACAGGCTGAGAAGGAGCAAGAGTAACTCTCTGAGCGTGTTTTGCCTGGACTTTTTGGATTGTGACCCTGTCATCAATTCCTACTTTTGCATTGCTTCGCAGATTTCCATCTATTCGGATCCTGTTTTCTTGGTCACGTTCTACGTTTGGCCAGACAATTGCATAGGTCTTCGCTCTCCCTGAAATCTCAATTATATCCCCACTTACAAGCCCCATTTGCTGCATCAGCCGGGTGTCAATTCGTGCAATTCCCCTGCCCACGTCCTTATGATAAGCTTCAGCAACTCTCAAATTTATTTCTTCAATCATTCATTCTCAACTCCGGCCTCACGTATTTTCCAATAATATTGGTTATTTTTGATGCTATATTCAATAAGCCCCCTATTTGCGAGATTTATCAGGTTAGTGTTAACAATATTAGGGTGCAAGCGCAGGTTGTAACATAGGGTAGCTAAAGTAGTTTCATTCTTCAGAAGCTCAAACAGGAGCTCACACTCCACAGGGTTACTAACAACTTCCTCTATTAAATCAAGACAATGATCCATAGCTCTTGTATACTCAGCCTGGAGCTGCTGTTGCATCTGTGCAAGTTCCTCGTGCCTTATCTTGAGCTCCTTAAGACTGTTACTCAGTTTAAGAAAGAAATCTGATAATTCTTCCTTGGCAGGAAGCTCCTTTTGCACAGGAGCTTCTTCTTTTTTCTCCCTATCAAAAGCAGTGTCGTGAAGTGTTACTGTATAAGCATACGGTGATACTGACACTTCAAGTCGCATATTGTTTGCGATGTTGAAGTACTTGCGCCTCTGCTCATCCACACTGTATTCTATAAGTCCTGCCTGCTCAAGCAGACCTAGGTGACTTATTATGGCTTTTGGCCCTACTCCCAACCTGCTAGATATCTCACTGACATAGCAAGGGCGACTTGCAAGAAGTTGAATAATCTTCCTGCGATTTTCATTTCCTAGGATGTCAAGTAATTTTGCTGGGTCCATTTTTCCCCTCTGGTAGTTGTCTAATTTGTTAGAAGCTTAAGCGATAAAGCCAAGTTTCGTGATTTGCGTACTTAGGTTATAACGTATGTAGTCTTGAGTAAACTCGGACAGGAAAAAGAAATACCTGACCGGAACTTTACTACGAAGACTAACTGGAAAGGAGTACGTATAAGATAGTAACCTATAGTTAGTATTGATAGTATATTAAGATTACTATTGATAGATATTTTAAATTTGGAGCTAAAAAAAATCAAAAAGTAATAGATATGAAAAATAAAATGAAAATGAAACCAGATTGTGGTGAAAGCAATAAAAGGGTTAAAGAAAAGCTTTAGATAAAAATAGACAAATTAGCGTTTATAATCCATGATAAAGACGTATGCTTTTACAATTTGCTCTATAAAGGCCATCTGGAAATTATTTCTTTAAAATATTCAGGCAAGAAATTAGTGGGAAAAGTTAGGAAAAACTTGCAAATTATTTCTGCTTTTTTGGCTTTTCTTTTTCTTTTTGGTTTTCCTTTTGCTGGCTGAAAACCGAGGGTAAGTGTAGAGCATAAGATCCTTCTTCTCGGATTGCCATGACTAGTTCTTTTCTTTCTAAAAGGGAGTCAAGGTTGAGTTCATAGGAGCCAGGCCCAAGGATTCTTACGGATTCTACTCTTTCTTCTTCTGTATTCCTCTCAGCTTCTGGTTCCTGCTTTATTTCTTCCTGCTCAGAAGCAAGAGCCTCATCAATATTTCTGACAACTTCATCCAGAGAGGATTCCAAATCTAGCTTTTGTTCTTCCAGAGTAGGCCTTTCCTGGTTTTCCGAACCTTCGGATTCTTTTTTTACATAAAGAAATTTATTCCAACCGCAGTTCGGGCAACCACTTAGGATGACAGAGTCTCCGTCTTCAAAAATGGTTCCGCATCTGGTACATCTGTGGGGCATGAGTTCACCGATATAGATAATGAACGAATTTGTTGTAAATGATGTAATTATGTACTCGGTATTTAGACCAATTTAGTATCCTAGACCGAGAGATTAAATGGGCATACAGAGTGACAACAATGATATCTCTATGATACTTTAATAGATACCCTGGGTAGATATGTATATTTGTATTTACAGCTTAATGTCCATATTAAAACGAAAGAGATAGCACCAACTAGAAGAAGCAAAAAATCCTCTTTGGTTGTAGATCTCCTCCGGCTTTCAAATTAGAAGCATAAACTTTTTAGAAGCACAAACTTTTTAGAAGCACAAACTTTTTAGAAGCACAAACTTTTTAGAAGCATAAACTTTTTAGAAGCATAAACTTTTAGCCTCTCACGAAGAAAGTATATATCAAAGGCTTTCATAAAAGTCTCCAGTATTTCTTTCCGTTGATAGTTTCTGAACTGACCCTACGCATTCTCTCCATCTCTTCCATAACTTCCGGAAGCCTTCCGGGCTGAGTGATTTCAAAGACAACTGAGTCCAGGGCATGGTTTGTGTAAAGGCTGTGTTTAAGATCCTCAAGGTTCCAGAGTTTTTTAGGGTTTTTTCTCATGCATTTTGTCAGGATACTTATCATATCTTCCATGAAGTTCCAGGGATAGACAATCCAGGCCCAATCTTCAAGCCTTTCACCCACATAATCGGGGTCGATTTTCGAACTTCCAAGGTACTGTAATGAAGCGGTTCTAACTTCCATGGGATTGCGGCTTTCGACGTAAGCCTTAGCGCTTAGCATACTATCACCGGTCTCAACGATATCATCTACGATAAGTACCTTTTTTCCGTTCACAACGCTATCCGAAAGGGGGTATCGGATGTAAGGCTCACCAGTATCGATAGCTGTGTCTCCTATGTAGTGCTCAATTTTCAGACTGGACAGGTCATCGAGACCCAGGAAATCGCAGAGCACTCGTCCTGCAAACCAGCCTCCCCTTGCAAGCGCAATAATCACATCCGGTTCATATCCAGAACGTTTGATTTCTGTAGAGATGTTTCGGCACAGGTTATAAATGTAATCCCAGTTTGTAAGCACACATTTGAATGATTCTATGCAAAGTCCTCCCTGAGCTGGAATTCGTGCACATGGTCAGGATACTCACTATTTAAGGAGTATACACTTCCCAATTTCTATACTTGAGCTATATAACTTAGATTATAGACTTTACGGTTTCTTATCTTTTCAAAGGATAATACAGGAAAAGTTTAAAAAGAACAGATAAAATTAAAAAGAAATTTAAAAGGCACATTCGAAAATCTCGATATATTGATAGGATGCTACTGAAATTAATATCAAATATTCCCAAAGGATTTCTTATAGAATTTGCAAGTTCTTTTAGAGATCCTTTCTGGAAAATCGAGGGAAAATGAATCTTTCGCAGAAGCGCGAGATTTGGAAAGTGAAATCAATGGACAAAGCCCTGATAGATCTGCTCTTTATGTCCCAGAAGAGAAAAGACCTTTTGCTCTTGCTTAAAAATGAAGGAAAAACGATAGATGAAATTGTAGATATTCTGAACGTTAACCCAACAGGCATGCTTCCTCAAATCAAAAAGCTGAAGGATGAACATCTTGTTCTTCAGGAAGATAGAAAATATAGATTAACTCCTCTTGCGGAAATTCTGGTTGAAAAAATGGAACCTCTGCTTGATGTTTTGCAGGTCATTGAGGAAAACATGGACTATTGGGAGGAACACGATCTCACTGCCTTACCTAGATCATTCCTGAAAAGGATTAATGACTTGCATTCATGCTCTCTGGTCATACCTGATCCGGATAATATTTTTGAGCCTTCTGCTGTATTTTTGGAGAACATAAGAAAATCAAAAAAAATACTCTCTTTTTCATCAATATTTCATCCGGTGTTTTCGGAAATGTTTTTAGCAAATGAAGACAATAATACCGAGATAACTCTTATAGTAACAGAAAAAATCTGTGAAAGACTGAAAAACGACTTCGAAAAAGAACTGCAGCTTTATCTTGCCAGAGAAAAAAGGAGGCTTTTTATCTGCAAGGATGAGATAAAAGTTGCTATGCTGGTTAAGACCGAACGCTTCATGGCTGCTGATTTTCTTACCTTAAAAGGTGTTTTTGACCAGGAGACTATTATAGGCTTCGAGCCTGCAGCTCTGGCATGGACTGAAGACCTTATTCTGTATTACGGAGAGAAGGCTCAAGAAATAAAAAGCGGATTCGGTCAAGAGAAGTAGAGACGAAAAGATGATTAATATATTTTCCAGTTTCTGCAAACAAATGATACTTCAGAATGCCGTTTAAAATAAAGCATTCTCTTAAAATCCCACTCATTCCATTTATAAATTCATTAAATATTTATCGGTTTAATTTTTCTCTGCTCCTTGGAGCTGTTAAGGTCTATTCTTGAGACCATGATCGAAAAAAATCTGCTCTAAGCACTATTTTGGATCTATTCTGTGTTTATATCAGCTATTTCAGTGAGCTCAAGCTGAAATCTCCTTAAATGTCAGATACACATATTTTTTGATCATATTAAGAAGAATTATCTTTTTGAAACTTTGAAATTACGAATTATACACTTTTAAGCACAAAAGATTGGAGTTAACAACGTTATAAACAATTATATGGTTAATAGAGTATATAATAGAGTATATTTTCATTACTACAAAGCTGCGAATAGAATTAAAGTTTAAGCAAAGAATAAATCCAAAAAAGCGTATATTTTTATAAATAGATTAGAGAGAACAAGAGGGGAAAAATGAAAAGAGGAATAAGTAATAAGTTTTGGAAAAATACAAAAATTATTACAGTCCTGCTTATGGCATTTGTGATTCTTTCTGGCTGTGTTGATGAAAGACAGAACAAAACCAAACCAGAAAATACAACAAACCTAAATCAGGGAACCAGTGGGGGAGATTACATATACAGTACTGCAAACGTAAAGAGTGTCAAGATCATAACCCTTGAGTCTTTTCCCGTACAGATACAGGTGATAGCAGAAGGCTCCCTTCCTGATAGATGTACTAAGGTTGACGAAATAAAGACTAAAAGAGAAGGAAATGCCTTTAATATCAATATCAGCACAAAACGACCAAAAGATGCGGCCTGTACGCAAGCTATAGAGAACTTTACGAAAACTATTCCTCTTGAAGTCCAGGGTCTTAAAGCTGGAAATTACACTGTAAACGTAAATGGAGTAAACGGATCTTTTGAACTGGCAGTTGATAACGAGACTCAACAATCTCCTGGATCTATGCCGACGAAACGGCAAGTAATAACTGAAGCTGACAACGGAAAGACAATAAATCTTGAGAATGGAGAAACTTTTTACCTTAGACTCAGGGAAAATCCGTCCACAGGCTACTCCTGGCAATTAAATCTGAGCCAGGGATTCAGAATTCTCAGTTACGAGTATACTCAGGATCAAGCTCCTAAAGGTTCTGTCGGCGTTCCAGGGACTCGCCAATGGGAAATAAAAACTGTGACTCTAGGCAGCCAGCAGATAACAGGAATATATAAAAGACCTTGGGAAAACGTTACCGGAGAGGAAAATACCTTCACACTTAAGGTTGAAGTTGTCTGAATATTGGTTATATTTGCCCTTTCTCGATTTATTCATTTTATTAGGTAAAGGAGAAGGGCACTTTTAACCTCAAATGCTAGATTCCCTTCTGGTTGACCCTTTAGACAGATCCTAGAGCCTGTTTTAGATCCTTAAGGCAATTTTCACAGATATAGGATGTGCCAATTTGCGTGCATCCAAGAGCTCCCATACCTTCTTTTTCCCCCTGGCTTCTAGGATATCCTTCGCAGTAAACTCCACACTTTACTTCACAGTAAGCTCCACAAAATAAGCACCTTGTCATAGTATGATTTAGGGTTCGAGATTTCAAATATGTTTCCGGAAAACTAGATAATAGGGAAAAATAAAGGACAGAAATAGGAATCTGAAGAAAATTGAAAAGAATTACAAAACTCCTTTAGAGAACCAGTAAATCTCAATAAATTTATAGAAAATAGAAAGCCAACCGAAAACTATATAAATAATAGTTCGTATGTTCTGATAGTTATCCCAGGCTAAGTGGCCTGACAAGTAAAACCCTGTAGCGGGGTGGGGTAGCCAGGAGATCCCGACGGGCTCATAACCCGTAGACCGATGGTTCGAATCCATCCCCCGCTATGGTAAAATTCTTTTTTGGATTTGTTTGTGTTTCAATACTGTTCAGAATCTTTCGGATATACCTTTTCAGATTTTCATAGCTGGCAACTTTTTTATAGCCGGTTACTAACTTATATCTAGAATCCACTTATTTATAGAACTTACTTATAGAATCCATTCACTTATCCCTTTTTTAAGCTACTAAACTCAAGGCTTATTAAGGAAGGTTACTCTCTTACACAAGGTCAAAAAAGTGTGAGTATCTTTTTATGTATCCTCAAAAATGAGCAGGATGATTTTCATATGGTAATGGAAAAACTTGGAGACTCCTTACAGGGAGCGCTCAAGAAGCTAATCGGTGCAGGGCGAATTGATGAGCGCACGGTCAATGAAGTAGTAAAAGATATCCAGCGGGCTCTGCTCCAGGCCGATGTGAATGTAAAACTTGTTATGGGAATGTCCCAGAAAATCAAAGAACGTGCGATGAAAGAAGACCCTCCTGCAGGTATGAACCCTAGGGAACACGTAATCCGTATCGTTTACCAGGAATTGATGGAGATTATTGGCAAGGGGGCTGAAATCCAGCTTAAACCGCAGATTATAATGATGGTAGGGCTTCAGGGGAGTGGAAAAACTACAAGTACTGCAAAGCTTGCCAGATATTTCCAAAGAAAAGGGCTAAAAGCAGGAGTAGTCGCCGCGGATACCTTCCGTCCTGGTGCATATCACCAGCTTAAAACCCTCTGTGAAAAGCTCAATGTAGCTTTCTATGGAGAAGAAAACAATCCCGATGCTGTCGAAATCACCAGAAATGGTCTCAGAGCCCTGGAAAAATACGATGTGAAAATTGTGGATACGGCTGGCCGGCACGCCCTTGAAGCCGACCTTATAGATGAGATGGAGCGGATCAATGCCGTTGCAAAGCCGAATCACAAATTCATGGTGTTAGATGCAGGAATAGGACAACAGGCAAGCCAGCAGGCTCAGGCTTTTAATAACTCTGTAGGAATTACAGGCGTTATTATAACAAAACTTGACGGAACTGCAAAAGGAGGCGGAGCTCTTTCTGCTGTTTCCGAAACAAAAGCCCCTATTGCCTTTATCGGTGTTGGGGAAACGCCAGAAGATTTTGAAAAGTTTGAGGCTGACAGGTTCATTTCAAGACTTCTTGGCATGGGAGACCTCAAAAGCCTGATGGAAAAGGCTGAAGAAACCCTGAGCGAAGAAGACGTGAATATGGAAGCCCTGATGCAGGGGCGATTTACCCTCAAAGATATGTACAAGCAGCTTGAAGCCATGAACAAGATGGGCCCTCTCAAACAGATTATGTCCATGCTGCCAATGGGATTGGGTGGAATGGGAGGTATGAAGCTCTCAGATGAGATGTTCCAAGCTACAAGTGACAAGATGAAGAATTACAGGATCATTATGGATTCCATGACAGAAGAAGAGATGGCTGATCCAAAACTCATTGGCGGTTCCAGAATCAAAAGGATTTCAAGAGGTTCGGGTTGTAGCCCTGATGAAGTAAGAGAGCTTCTGAAATACCACAAAACCATGCAAACAGCTCTAAAAGGCTTTAGAGGCGGAAAATTCAATATTCAGAAAATGATGAAGAAAAAACTCGGGATGTGATTTATCCCGGAGTTTTTTTTAGTTTTTATGGCTTTTATTTCTTTTTTATAGTTACTAAGTTTACGGAATATCTTAAAATTCCTGAGAGTAATATCGATTATTAGCTTTGATAATTAATTTCGATCTTAATATTGCTCGCAAACCTCAAGGAAGTTAGTAAGCAATTCTTCTCCTTTCTCGGTATGGGAAACCTCAGGATGCCACTGTACGCCGTAAATCGGTTTTGTAGGATGGCGCATCGCTTCAATCTCACAGATATCGGACCGGGCAAGATGGATAAAGCCTTCAGGCAGAATAGCAACCTCATCTGCATGAGAAGCCCACACAGTAGTCTTGGGCCCGAGTCCCCGTAGAATATCATCTTCTTCGAGCACCTCTATCTCAACCTCTGCATACCCACCTTTTTTTCCTGCATGAACGTGACCCCCGTTTGCCAGGGCAATCGCCTGATGCCCGAGGCAGATTCCAAGAATAGGGAGATCGATTTCCCGGACATAATCAAAACATAAGCCTGCTCTGTCCATTTCCGGTCCACCACTTAGGATTAATCCATCCGGCTCCTCTGCCAGGATATCCTCAACTGGAGTTGTGTTGGGAATTATTTTCGTATCCATATCAAGATCCCGAACAGCTCGGTGAATGAGATGGCAGAATTGTCCGTAGTTATTAACAACAAGAATTTTCAGCTCTTTCATAGTTCCTTCAGTTCCTGTTTTACTATGGTTGTATTTTTCTCAAGCTCTAAGTTTATTCTATTAGCCAATCTTATCCTATTTTAATTCTCGTATATTTCCGAATTTCAGAACTTTTATATCTGTTTTCGTAATCAAGAGACTTTTACTCCCAGTTTATTTCTATGATCTAGAACGTTCTTTCAATGGTTATTGATTTGTGGCAAAAAGTGAGCCACAAAATATGATCATCATAGAACACTTTTATACAGAAAAGTTCAAGAATGATCATTTATATAGAGTGCGTAGCTTGTCTTGCATCCATGTGGAATAGCTTTAAATAGCTTGAGCGTGCTAGCATGTCACATACTAGCATGAAAGTTAGAACAAATGTAGTTCATAGCAATTTGAGAGCATTTCACTTTCGAAGGAGATTATAATGTCAGAAATTGGTAAAAAGATACGGATAGAAAGACTGATGAACCGGGAAAGCAGAAACATGGTCATTATTCCCATGGACCATGGGATCTCAGACGGGCCTATTGATGGGCTTATCAATATCACAGATACAGTAAACAGAGTTGCCGAAGGAGGAGCAAACGCCGTCCTTATGCAGAAAGGAATGGTAAAATACGGGCACAGAGGATACGGCCATGATATAGGACTTATAGTACATATCAGTGGTTCCTCTTCCCTGAGTCCGGACCCAAATGCCAAAGTGCAGGTCTGTACAGTAGAAGAAGTAATAAAAATGGGTGCTGATGCTGTTTCCATGCATATCAATATAGGCTCTCAAACCGAAACTGACCAACTGGAACAGCTAGGAAAAATCTCTAGAGACTGTACAGAATGGGGTATGCCTCTTCTTGCTATGATGTATCCCCGAGGTAAAAAAATTACTAATCCGCACGATCCTGTAAATGTAGCACACGCTGCAAGGATTGGAGCCGAACTTGGGGCTGATGTTGTAAAAACCGTATACACCGGAGACCCTGATAGCTTCAGAGACGTTGTCAGAGGTTGCCCTGTGCCTGTAGTTATTGCAGGAGGGCCTAAAACCTCAACTGATAGAGAACTCCTGGAGATGATTGACGGGGCAATGGAAGCCGGAGCTAGAGGTGCTGCTATTGGGAGAAATGTTTTCCAGCATAGAGACCCTGTCAGGCTAACTCGGGCTATTTGCGAAATCGTGCATCATAGAAGGCCTGTAGAAGAAGCTCTCGAACAGCTGAAATGAGAGATATTGAAAAGCAAGACCAGAACCTGAAATAAAATTTATAAAAGGAAAAAGGCCTGAGTAAAATAGAAAGTATGTAGAGGTTGAAGTCTTTGAGAATAAAAAGCGTGTGGATAAAAGCCGATGAAGGCGGATGGGAACAACAGAAAGAAAGAATTACAACAGGCCTTGAATCAGGAGCCGACTGTGTACTTGTAAACCCAGGAGATGTCGAAAAAGTCAAGGAATTGGGAAATATTCCAGTAGCAACCTTTAGCCGTGACAATAAATCCGGGGCTGAGATTATTGTCGTTGGAAAAAGAGGAGAAGGCGACGGGACAAAACCTTTACCCCTTGAAACTTCGGGTTCTCTTGACATAAACGCAGCAACTCTTCTCAGGGATAAAGGAGTGGCTGTGGGCGGATATGTCGTAATAAGGGACAAACGCTATGAACATTTCGCAGCCGAATTGGGAAAAGTCTGTGACTTCCTGATTGTGACTGGAATGGACTGGAAGGTTATCCCTCTTGAAAATCTGATAGCTGAACTTCAACGTCATGATGTAAAGATAATTTTCGGGGTAAAAAGCGCAGAAGAAGCAAGACTGGCCTTCCAAACTCTTGAAACTGGAGCGGATGGAGTCCTTCTTGACAGTGAAAATCCTCAGGAAATAAAAGATACTATCCAGGCTGCAAGGGAGCTGGAAAGCGAGACCACCAAGCTTGAATCTGCAATTATAACTCAGGTTGAACCTCTTGGAATGGGAGATAGAGTCTGCGTAGACACATGTAATCTCATGCAAAGAGGAGAAGGCATGCTTATAGGTTCTCAGGCAAGCGGGATGTTCCTGGTAAATTCCGAATCCGATGAGAGCCCTTATGTTGCAGCCCGCCCATTCAGGGTAAATGCGGGTGCAGTTCATTCTTATATCAAAATTGGAGATAAAACGCGTTACCTATCGGAACTCAGGACTGGCGATACGGTAACTATTGTAGATTCAAAAGGGAAACAGAGAGAAGGTATTGTAGGTAGGGTCAAAATTGAAAGCCGCCCTCTAATGCTTATTGAAGCAAAAGCGGGGGACAGGATTCTAAGCGCCATCCTGCAAAACGCCGAAACCATCAAGCTAGTTGGAAAAGATGGAAATCCTATCTCAGTTGCCAAACTCAAGAAAGGGGATGAAGTTCTGGTTTGTCTGGAAGAAGGAGCCAGACATTTCGGTAAAAAGATCGAAGAAACGATTATAGAGAAATAACCTGTCAGAAGTGACTGTTAGCGGAAAAGGAAAACTGGAGCAAGCAATGATTCATATTGGCCCGCTTGACCTTGAAAAAAAAACTGCCGTTGTTGCAGTAATCCTTGAAAAATCCCTTGAAACTTCAAAAAAGGCCGCAGAAATGGGAGCTGATATTCTCGAGATCCGGCTGGACTTACTTGGAATTAAGGACCTGGAAACAGCTGCAGAAACAATCCGAAAAGTAAAATCTGCCACCGGACTTCCGGTAATTCTCACAAATCGCTCCAGTACAGAAGGAGGTAAATGGGAAGGAAAAGAGGCCGAAAGAATCGGACTTCTTACAAATCTCCTTTTCATAAAAGACGGGCCAGATGCGGTAGACATTGAGCTATCTGCCGGAAGAGAAGCGAGAAATCGGGTAGTAGAAGTGGCAAAAGAGTGCGGAAAAACTGTAATCATTTCTTCCCATGATTTTTCAAAAACGCCGAGTTTTCAGGAAATGAAGACTATTTTTGAAGAGGCATTTCTGGCAGGAGCAGCCATTGCGAAACTTGCTGTTATGCCGCATTCGATGAGAGATATACTTGATCTATTAAGAATTGCACTGGAAACCAGAGAGTCTAGAGGCGCTGTATGTGCAATCGCTATGGGAAAGCTCGGAAAACATACACGAGCAATTGCTCCTTTTTACGGTTCAGTCCTGACATATGCGGCTGTTGAAGGTACAGTTTCTGCGGCTCCCGGACAATTGCAGGTAGATGAAGTAAAAAAGATAATGGAGCTGCTTGAATGAAACAAATTTTTGGCGTATTTGGAGATCCGATAGGCCATTCCCTGTCTCCTGCAATGCATAATGCAGCTTTTTCAGACCTTAGAATGGATTGTGTCTATCACGCTTTCAGGGTGAAACCCGAAAAACTGGAAAAAGCAATTCTTGGGGCTGAAGCTATGGGATTTGGAGGGTTAAACCTGACAGTACCCTTAAAAGAGAAAGCTTTGAAACTTGACTACATAAAACCTGATCCACTAGCCGAGAAAATAGGAGCTGTAAACACTATCGTTTTTGGGAAAAACGAAGAAATAAAAGGGTACAATACAGACGGATTAGGAGCAAAGCAGGCACTTCAGAATGCTGCAGTGGAAATAAGGGGGTCTAATATCGTGGTTGCGGGAGCAGGCGGAGCAGCGAGAGCTGTTGCTTTTCAGCTTGCAGCCGATGGCGCTGAAATCACAATAGTAAACCGAACCGAAGATAGAGCAATTGAACTTGCAAAAGATATCTCAGCTGCATCCCTTTCTGGAAGTGTAAAAGGGAGAGGGCTCTCTGGATTAAAAGACCTATTGCAGGATGCTGATGTCCTGATCAACACCACAACCCTCGGAATGCACCCGAATACAGATACTGCTATTGCTACAGCAAAAGATCTCCACCCTGGCCTTACTGTTTTTGATATTGTCTATAATCCACTGGAAACAAGGCTCTTAAGAGAAGCAAAAGCCTCAGGTGCAAAGACTGTGAATGGAGTCTCAATGCTTGTCTATCAAGGAGCTGAAGCTTTCAGGCTCTGGACAGGAGCAGAACCTCCAGTCGAACTTATGAAAAAAACGGTCTTGGAGGCTCTTCAGGCTTGAATGCGAATCTGGAACCCGGGAGTCAGGTCAATATGGATCAAAATCCCGAAAAAACGAAGGTACTGATTCTTGGCGGAACCGGAGAAATGGGACAATGGTTTACCCGTTTTTTCAAAGAAAGAGGCTACAAAGTTACAGTTTGGGGAAAAGGAGGAAAAACTGAGATTGCAAGGAAATTAGAAGTTCCTTTTGCCTCAAATCTTGAAGAAACTGTTCCTGAAAGTGATATAGTAATAGTCTCGGTGCCCATCAACGTAACTGAAGAAACTATTGCGGAATTTGCCCCAAAAATGAAAGCTGGAAGTCTTCTTATGGACTTTACTTCAATAAAAGTAAAGCCTGTGGAAGCCATGAAAAAGTTTGCCCCTTCAGACGTGGAAATTCTAGGTACACATCCAATGTTCGGCCCAACGATTCCTACTATAAGGGGGCAAACTGTTATTCTCGTCCCTGTAAAAGGGCATTCAGAGAAGTGGTTTCCGGTAATAAGAGAGCTTTTTGAGGAAGGGGGAGCACATGTTGAAATTACTACTGCGGCTGAACACGACAGACTTGTTTCGGTTGTGCAGGGGCTTACTCATTTTGCTTATATTACAATAGGAACGACTATCGATAGATTAGATTTTGATGTAAAAAGATCCAGAAAATTCGTAAGCCCGGTCTATGACATAATGCTGGACTTTGTAGGCAGGATTCTTGGCCAGAACCCCTATTTATATGCCCTTATCCAGATGGAAAATCCTGGAGTTCTGGAGGTTCATGACGCATTTATCAGGGAATGTGAAGAGCTCTCAAGGCTGGTACGAGCCCATGATGAGGAGGGCTTTGTGAAAAAAATGAAAGCTGCTGCTCGGAAGTACGGCGATACAGCTCACGCCCTGCGTAAATCGGATAAACTGATTAATTCCAGAATAACTGAATACGAGACTATCCTGAACTCTGTTGGAAAGGTTTGTGGTTTTTCTCATTTTTATTCCGGAAAAATCCATGTAGGTACCCTGGAAAAGACAGGCCCGGATGAGATAGTTCTTACAAAGCTGGTATCAAAAGGCACTTCCCCCCATATAAAAAACAAGTTTGTAAAACTCAAGCTTGAAAATCTTCGCATGCTTTCGGAATCAGAATTGTGGGAATGGAGAAAAGAAAACCTTGAACATTCTACCAGGGATATTTCAGTACTTATCCCTAATGGGGCTGACCCTGAGGTCATTCTCAACGCTATAAACACTAATAAACAGCTTGCAGCTTGCCAAATAAGTGATATATATAACGGTATATATAAAGGGATCAATCGAGTAGACTGTCAAGACTTTAATCAAGTGGAAACTGAGAAAGGAAAAAGAGAAATGGAAAGATTAGGAGTTACTTACAGGATAACTGTTTTTGGAGATTGTGATGCCAATTCTGTCGAAACCGATGTGACAGCCCTCCTTTGTGGCCTAGGGTGTAGAATAAGAGAGAAAAATCTGAAGTAGAATACATAAAAGCAATTTTCTGAGATATCTGTATAAATAAAGATAGAAAGTGATATAAACAATAAAAAAAAAGATAGTATGATGTCCAGAGTCAGATGGAAAGT
>DASXVB010000116.1:0-16723 GCA_036504475.1 Methanosarcina sp. | reverse complement strand
AAGCAAAATTTCTAGCAAAAATGGAAAAATAGCTGAAATTTTGAGAAAAAGAGTTTTTTTAAAGCTCAATTTCTTTTTTTTCCAGTCGGAGTAAAACCTGTACAAAAAATAAATCCCTGCGTAGGCTCCAAACATGAGAATAACAAGATAGGCATTTTCTTTTGAGGATACAGCAATAGCAAGAGAGGATGTGGCAAGGATAAGATAAGGATATCTTTTTGAGCTGTGAATGTTCTCAAGGTAGCGAATACCCCCTATAACAGTAGCTAGGGTACAGAAAACAATAATCATGTCATTTCTGAAAAACCTTGAAAAATACACCATGCTTGGAGAAAAAGAAAGCAGAGAAGCCGACCAGAGTACACCCTTTTTCCCAAGTTCTTTCTTAAGCAAAAAGAGTAGAAGAATTGCCGCTACCCCGAAGAAGACAGGAATCAGGCGTGCTGTTGCGTCGTTTATTCCCAGAAAGTGAAAAACGACAGCGGTAGAATGGAAAAGAAAAGGGCCATGATAGGCTGGATTGTATTTATATTGTCCGGTTTCGAGAAGTTTAAGGGTAAAACTGGCATGTATGCTTTCATCATGATGAAAAACTCGTTCCCCAAGGTCAAACAATCTTATTAACAGAGCAAAAAGGAGAATAAGAAATCCGAATATTTTATATTTTCTTTCAGAAAGCCCTTTTGAGTTTTCGATATTGTAGTCTTGACCTTGCTGCATTACTCCCCAAACCTTCCCAGCATAGCTGTTCCTTTATAAGGCATAGGTATATTTAAGGGATAGGATGAAATAGTTTCTCTCATGGCTGAGGTAAAAATCAAGTTGTTTGCCAATTTACGTGAAGAGGCAGGGACATCGGAGCTTCAGCTGTCGGGAGAAAAAGTTATCGATGTTCTCTTGTCCCTTACCGAAAAATATCCTGAATTAAAGGACCTTATTTTTGAGAAGCCCGAAGGAGAAAGTGAGGCTCCTGTTATGTGTGGTTCAATTAATGTCCTCATAAACGGAAACAATGTTCGGCATCTTGAAGGGCTTGATACCATACTTTCAGAAGCTGATGAGCTTGCAATCCTGCCTCCTGTTTCAGGAGGATAATTATTCAGGAAGGAAAAAATGAGCAAGATATTTAAAGAGCGGACTTCGATTGATGAAGCTTTGAGACTTTTTCTTGAGAATATTTCTACTTTGAGAAAAACAGAAGAAGTTCCAATAGAAGCCTGCACAGACCGAGTGCTGGCAGAAGCCGTAACTTCGGAAAGGAACGTGCCTCATTACCGGCGTGCTGCCATGGACGGGTATGCTGTAAGGGCTTCCGATACTATGGGAGCTTCCCCTGCAAATCCAGTAATGCTGCAACTTTCAGATAAAATAGAGGAGGGAAGCTTAACATGGGTCCATACTGGAGCTGTAATGCCTGAAGGATCCGATGCTGTTGTGGTAGTTGAGGATACCGTTGCTGTAGGAAATCTTATTGAGATCCGAGCTCAGGCTTATCCGAACAGAAATGTGGGACAGATTGGAGAGGACATAAAGAAAGGAGAACAAATTTTTGAAAAAGGTCATCTTCTTCGCCCATGTGATGCAGCTGTGATTGCATCGATTGGATTTGACAAGGTGAAGGTTTTCAAAAAACCTGTTGTTGCAGTTATTCCGACCGGAGACGAACTAATAAGTCGTAAAAAGAGTATGGATGTTCCTCCTCAGGGTATGGTGCTTGAGACTAATGGACTGATGTCGGCTCTTTATGTAGAGAAGTGGGGTGGAGTTCCTCGATATGTCGAAATAGTGCCTGATGATCCGGATAGTATAAAGAAGGCCTTAGAAGCAAACCTGGATGCCGATATGATTCTTCTGTCAGGTGGAACCTCAGTAGGAAAAAGAGATTATGCTCCTGAGGTTGTAGCAAATCTTGGAGAACTACTCGTACACGGTATAGGAGTTAGTCCTGGAAAACCTGCGGCTCTAGGGGTTATAAAAAATATCCCTGTTGTTTGCCTACCAGGTTATCCTGTCGCAGGGCTTGTTGGCCTTTATTTATTCGTCCGCCCAGGTATAAAGAAATTGGCAGCAATTCCGGATATCCCCGAGCTTATTCTTAAAAAACGTCTGGCTGCAAAAATCAGTTCGAATATAGGGTACGTAAGTTTTGTCCGTGTTGTCATTGAAGGTGATAAAGTACGCCCTGTGGCAGGAGCCTTATCTGGGGCTCTGAGTTCCGTTGCAAAAGCTGACGGATATGTGCTAGTGCCAGAAAATATTGAAGGGTATGAGGAAGGAGAGGAAGTGGACGTCTTCTTAATCGAGTGAATGTGTTTCAAGCCAGCTCCTAGAGTTAAGAACACATTTGTAGGCACGCTTATAGTGAATCCTAGACACTACTTACTACCCTTCTCACTTACCATTTATTATACTTCTCACTTCTTTCTAACGTTTTCTGAGCCTAAGCCATAGTTAAAGCCGAAAAAAGATAATTTTAAGAAAAGAAATCACGTTTGGAAATGAGTACATTGTAGAAAAAATGATACATAAGGAGTGGATTTAAAAAACGGTTCCGTTGCAAAAAAATCTGGCTATTTTACAAAACCAGTGAAAACCTTTACAATTAGGACAGTTCATCATTCTCATCACTATGAAAAATAGTATATACAGGTACTAGTTATAGCCTTAAATGAAGGATAAATTTTTAGCGAAGTACTGAATTTGCATACTTGTTCTGAGATTTTTGCAACGGAACCGTCGATTTTGACAGATTTTCTAAAAAAAATAAAGTTAAAAAAATTACATTGTTTAGTAAGTATTATGTAGTCTACATAGGTAATCTTCTAAGTTTTACAATAGTTAGATTCCTATAAACTACATATTACTGCAAAGCGAAACTTATTTTAGTAGTTTAATAATTTCATCCAAACGGTTTATGATTTCATTCAACAGACGTATTATCTCATTCTGAGATACAGAATTATTGTTTACCTGTTGTATAGGCTTTGTAGTTACAGTTGCCTGATCTGTGTTCCCTGTTATTGCAAATGAAGAATATCCAGACACTTTAGCCTTGAAATATACATACTTTGTATTTTGTCCTGTTATGGTCACGGGTATTTCTATCCATTTTCCTTTACTGTATATATTAAGGACAATGGCTGATTCATCAAAATTGTTCTTTTTAAGCCATGATTTTTCAACTTGGAAATTGACAACTGCATTTTCAATATAATTATTATTTACATCTCCATTGTTAATCCATATGTTAAATGACTTATAGATATTACCTGCAGGCGGATTATTAATTAAATAAGATTTATCTTTCAAGTCCTCTACAACAATAGTAGTCTTACCTAAAGATTTCTTTGAGTCAAAGTTTATGTTATTGACAACTGAATTGTAGTTTGTAATGTTGATGTTTACATTTTGTTCGTTATTGATATACACCTGACTTATCTCTGTATGTTGAATATTAGTCTGTGGTTCAGATGAGATTAACTCACTTTCATTTGTCAGGTTATTTGCAGTTGATACATTATTTACCGAATTATTATCTGCATAGGCATCATTTACAGAAGTATTATCTATAGAAGTATTATCTATAGAAGTGTTATATGCAGAATTATTATCTGTATAGACATCATTTACAGAAGTATTATCTACAAAAGTATTATCTGTAGAGGCATTATTTGCAGAAGTATTATCTGTGGAAGTATCATTTACAGAATTATCATCAGTTAATCCAGTACTAACAGAATTTGTATTTGTTGAGTTACTTCCAGACGATTCAGCGGCTGTAATGCCTATTCCAGAACTCGATAATAGTATCAAGAGTACAATAAATACTAAGCATCGTTTATCCATTTTTTGTACCTCTTTTTAAAAAATATAATTATAGATTATAATGGACTGAACTCCAAAATTTAATGAAGAACATAAAATTAAAAATCACTAGGTTTTGGAACAAAGCCTTATAATAGTTTTATGTATAAAATAACTTTAAATTTTTGGTTTTGGCGCAAAAATTAATTATGATTAAAAAAGGACAGATTGACATTTAAAATCGATGTATTCTTTCTGAAGCCAATTTTATAAATAAGTTATTCGGGATATCTGTCTAAATCAGGATGTTATATGAGAAATAACTGTGTTTTTATGTTTTTTGATGTGAAACTAAAGTTTTGCTTCAATATTAGGATTTTTTGCAACAGAACCTTCCTGAATACTTAAAAAGAAAATTAGAAAAAGATTAATTAAAAAGCCATTAAAATCACTTTACAAGAGCCTTTGCGGATCTTCTGATGAAGCGCCTCTTATGACCTGAAGAAGTGAAGCGCTGTGAAGGTCCTGGGTGTGCTTTTTGAGCCTGTGATTTCTGGACCTTGATTACTTTGCCTTTTCTGCCTTTTACCTTTACCCAATCAATGCTGCCGGTTTTGCCCATTATCATTCCTCGTTAAGTTTTAATTATAATTTTCATTGAATTTAGTTGTAATTTATCATGTAATATACCCAAGTATTCGCTTATTACTGGACACTGCCGGTTGCCGCGGATTTTTTTCTCCTCGGCAGGGTCTCAATAAACAAGTATTCAAACAGGTATTTCCCTGTTCGAGAACGTTGAATTGATAATTCTCAATGATACTTGAAGAATATCTTATATTCCTTGAAGCCTGAAAGTGCGAAAATATAAATGTCATCAAGCCTTGGATTTATCATAGAAAGAAACGCTAGTAATTAAATGTTACGCACATAAGATTAAAATAAGGTAAAAAGCGTTGAACCACAACCGTTGCGCCGGTTGATCACGCCGACCATGTCGTTTTAGATTTAACAGTGGTTTTCGCTCAAGCCTTTTTTGAAAAGGCTTGCGATCAAGCCTTTTTTGAAAAGGCTTGCGTGGAATAGATTCTCATGCCGATAATTCTTTCTAAAAAAAGGTGATTAGCGTAAAAAAAGATAACATTGAATCAAGGATTGCAGATGTACGAGAAGAACTTGCAGGCATAAGGGAGTTTCTGGATTCTGAATTTGTTAGCATTATTAAAGAGCTGGGGTTCAGGTGTGGACTCTGCGCACGTTGCTGCACTAAAGAGTTTAACGACCACGTTTTTTTGCTTGATACAGACATAGCTGTCATCAAAAAAATAGATCCCGATGCTGTCACCCCCGCTCCTTACCCTGAGTTTTGTGACCAGAAGGACAGGTTTTATGTCTCAGGCTACGCCCTGAAAACAAAGCCTGACGGCTCCTGCGTTTTCCTTGAGAATAAGCGATGCAAAATATATGATAGCCGCCCCTCAATTTGCAGGGTTTATCCTTATATGCTTCACCGAGAAGCGGACGACTCAGGTAAAGTGGACTGGCGCCAGATAAGTGGTTTAAATGAACATGGAAGCTACAATTTTGAACTTGGGGATTCTGAGTGTGAAGCACTTGCGCAAGAAACACGAGCTTATGAAGAAGCTTACCTGAGGCAGATGATCGGTTTTTTTGAAGCTGTAGAAGCTCACTTCCAAAAAAACGACTTGAAACATATTCAAAGTATATATGATCGAAAAATGCGGGAATTTCTAAAAGGCAAGTGCGAACTTGATATTTTCGTATATTACAATGGCGGGTTTGAAAAATATAATCTTAAGCCCCATACTAATTAACAGTACTATTCTTGATGAAACAAACTTAAAAAATAAAGAAATAGTAACGTTGTAGGAAAACGTTGCTATTTAACAAAAAATTTATACATTTAGCTAAAAGTACAAAAATCAAATGCAGTATTCAGTGTGATAATACTTAATGTTCGTGAATTAATATTTATCTCTTGACAATTTTAATTACTGGCTTAGTTACTGGTTTCTTAACAACTGTGGTTACTGGCTTAGTTACTGGTTTTTTGACAACTTTGACTACTGGCGTAGTTACTGGTTTCTTAACAACTGTGGTTACTTGTTTGTGTACATTATCATTTGCCTGTGCGCTTACTGCTCCAGCTGTCACTGTAACCATAAAACAGACTGCAAGCAAAACAGCAAGTGTTTTCTTGATTTGTTTTAACATTTTTTTAACTCCTATATTGATTAATTCAGGACTTGCATAGTTGAGATAAAAAAGTACTAGAATACTACTCTTTTATCAGTTCAATTGCATGTACCCGATTTAGGTGGTCTTGCTGACTCTGCGCCAACTATCCATAAATCAGACTTAAAAAATATAATGTTACTTATATACATAGAGAATAATCTAATTTATTTTTAAAAAATACCCTTTATTCAATAATTAATTTCAAAAAAACCATTAAATAGAACAATTAATACTTATTAAGGCCTTTTAAGAGCTAATCCAAAATAAAATATAAAAAGATTTGTTTTTAAAAATAGAGGGTATTTGAACTTTAATTTCAAAAAACACACGGAATACTAGGATTAATGCTTTTTTGAACAATTTTAAGTACTGTTTAGTAAAGAGGACTTAAATTTGCCTCCTATTTTTTACATAGCAATTCTGAATAATTAAAAACCAAAGTGAAGAAATTGAAGGGCTAAAAAATGGAATCGAAAAACTCTTAGGATTTCAATTAAACCAAGACGACAAGTTAGAGAGAGATTACAAAACTATCAATTCAAATCTCCAAATAAAATTTTAAAACAGCCTAAATTAACTAGTCAGATACCTTTTTCCAAATTATTTGACATCAAATAAACTAAACTACCTAGACAAATGAGAAACTACAAGAAAAAATTTATTTCTTGTGTATATACATCCAACCTATTTCGTTATCTAGTTGTTTAATATTAGAAATAACATGAATGGGACAATTTTGATTAAAACTTGCTCGTTGATGAAAAGCTATTCTCAAAGTTGAGTATATTCTATTGTGAAATAGTGGTCGGTTTGATGTCAACCTATTAAGTGCCGTGCTTTGCTTCTGGCTGGAAGTATGACCTGCTCCCGTACCTGCTCCCATTTTTGTTTTTTGAAAGAACCCAATTTGCAAAACCAAAAAAGACCAATTTGTTCCGTCCTTTTACATTTATCAATTAAGAAATGTCTAACCTCTCGGGAAATTCCAATCTAGATTTATCCTCAGTATTATCGTTAGTGAATAGGATGCGACATATTTCTACTAAGAAATAATCCCAAAAATTAACCGCTATGTAATGACATTACGAATTTTCGCAAATTGCATGTTCTGTGGAGGACGAAAGGCAAAATTACGGAGATAACATTGGATTCTTATTATTAGTACATAAAAAATATATTAGTTACTCTTTATTTTTTCGTACAACAAAATAAAGAAGCTTGAACAAAATTGTAAACATAACCCAAATTACAAAAACGATAACTGCAAAATCTAAAATGAGCGTGACTATATCCATAACCCTCAACCCGTAAAAACATTCCTGTACTTTTTACACGCTTTTGTCATATTAGAAATATTCACTACTTTTTTCACTTTGTGCTCCTCCATTTTCTTAGTATATATTATGTACAAAGAATAGTAAACAATATATACTTTTTCATAAAATAAAAAGAAGATAAATTAGATAATTATTTTTAAAGAAATAGAGCTTTTTATACAAAGTGGTATTTAGAGCCTATCCGAAAAATAGTTACTTGCTGTAACTTTTACAGTATGCAATATACGAAAACCGGACCACAGATACTCTGATACTATAGACCTATTGTAACATTTTAACATGCATTACTGACTTTTCGGATAGGCTTTAATGAAGCTTGTTTCAAAAATACCTCTAATCCTTCTGGACAAATATTTCAAGTAGGGAACTAAAAATTAATAGAACTAAATGGGGACTATCTGCTTTCTCAGCCTAAAACATGAGTAGTAGGAATTTTGAAACCGTTTCTAGACAAATTCGAGAGGGAAATAAAGATCTAGCTTTGAGAAGTCAAAATGAAGTAAAAACTCAGTAAAACAAGCAAAAATAGGAAAAATAAAAATTCAAACAGCTATTTACGTGAAAAAATTTGAGATATACCTTTTTAGATCATTTATTTTTCGATATTTTAAATGATGGCTCTTTTGCTGGAAAACAGATTATACCTAAGCTAAATACTACTGAAAAAAGTGATTCATTGATTATATTACCGTGAGATCTGGGTGATATTACAGTTTCAACCTTAACAAATTACACTATATTTCAAGAAAGAAATTATTAACAGTTCTCAAGATCTAATATTGACCTGCTGAACACAGGTTGAAACGATCTAATCAGACTACCTCAAAAATTGCTTTGATTCATTGTTGGAAAATTAAGATTTCAAACTGAGAGGAGTAGCATGTATTTTAAAAGTTTTCTATTGAAGAGACTGATTGTGTGGGATTTTATCCCATATTCTTTGAGATGGAAAAAATCTGTTAGTGGAGCTGGGATAATATATGTGGACACTCTGGAAATGATACAGGAAAAATATGGAAAAGAAGATGTAAACAACTTAAATGAGATTATGTATAACATTGGACGTGGGCAATCAACCGAAATTCTGGAGATGCTGGATTTAAAAAGAGATCTAAAAGGATGTGCGTATGTGTTGCTGGCAATCCACCGGGTTTTTGGAATTAGAAATAAAATAATATAGGAAGATAGCAACAAAATAGTAATTCATGCCAAGAAATGTCGTTGGGGAAGCATGTAAAAAATGGAATGCCAGAACTTGTTTATCCATAGATAATTATGAAGCCGGGTTGATTGAAAGTATACTACTTTTTTCAGAACATTGATATACTAAAAGAAGGAGCTATGGCGATAATATTTGCGAACTTGTTATCAGTTTCAATGACAGTGATTTATTTTTTTCACCATCTTAACCAATACCAAAAACGATAACATACAGATTTATCATATTCCATGCAGCCTCTTAATTATTCGAGAAACTAAGGTTTAATGAAAAAAGAACTGTTAGGCAAAAATTAAATAAGTTAATAAGGCAAGAAAAATGAAGAAATAATCTAATTTATTTTTCCTTTGACCTTCCACTTAAGAAGTACCCCTTCTTCGACTTTTTCAGCAAAAACCAATTCAAGCCCCAGTAGTTCGGCTTCCGTGAATCCTTCCCCATCAGTAAAAGTTGGGGCTGTTTTTCCTCCTATTATAAGGTTTCCAACGAAAGTGTAGACTTCATCAACAAGGCCAGCAGAGAGCATGCCCCAATTCAAAGTCGCCCCTCCTTCGACCATGAGAGTGTTAATTCCCATTTTCTTTAATTTTGCCGCAAGTTCGGGAAGGTCAACTCTAAGAGTTCCTGTTTTGATTACCAAGGCTTTTTCTTCCAGAAGTTTAATCTTTTCTGCAGGAGCTGAATTTGAAACGGCAATTATCCTGAGCCCTTCCCCTTTTTTGAAAATATCGGCATTTATAGGAGTCCTTGCTGAACTGTCCACAATAATCCTTGCTGGATTTTCACTTTTTCCTGCGGCTCTCCTGGCTGCCCGTCTCTCTGGAGACTTTACAGTTAAGCTTGGATCGTCCGAAAGTACGGTTCCTATTCCTACCATAACTGCATCTGTCTGAGCTCGAAGTTCGTCGACTCTTTCAAAATCTAGTTTTCCGGAAATTTTGACCTGTTTCCTTTCCTTTGTTGAGAGTTTGCCGTCAGCTGACATAGCGGAATTAATAAAAACAAAAGGTCTGTCCATTTTTCTGACTCCTGAAAAAAGTAGTTTTATGAGGCATTTCTCGGAAAAAAACCTCCTATTTGAAGAATCCTTGAGAGGTATTATAGTCTTAATTATTTCTTTGCCTCATATTAAAAAGCGTAATGGTTTTTAGAAGTGAAATTTTATTTATTTATTTATTTATTTATTTATTTATTTATTTATTTATTTATTGATTTATTGATTTATGTATTTATTTATTGATTTATTTATGATTTATTTATTGATTTATTTATTATCCATTTATTATTCAATTTCTATCAAAGGCTTAAGGAGATCATGGTCTCTCAAAAGTCCCTGGAGCTTCCGGTTTGAATTGATGATCGGAACCTGGTCAATCCTGTTCCGCTTCATTTTCCGTGCACAGTCACTGACAGATGTAATATATGTAGCTGTGATTGGTTCCGTGATCATTATATCGCTTCCGATCAGGTTGGGAACCTTAATCCTTGAGACGCTGTAATAGATACTCATGGTATCTCGCATCGATTCCCAAGTCCAAGCGTCATCGTCCTGACCTGCAGACATATTTGACATCTCTACACTGTCTTCAATTATGCTGGCCGCAATAACGTCACGATCCGAGATTATTCCTACGAGCTCCAAGTTTGCATCAAGTACAGGTACAGCCTTGACACCTGCAAGCTCCATAATCCTGGCAGCAACAGGCAAGGGTGTTTCATTGTAAATAGCAACTACTTTCTTTTCTACATAGTCCTTTATCGGAATATCGATACTCATGTCTGCAATTGCGCCTATAATGTCTGCAACAGTAATAAGCCCTACAAGTTTTCCGTCATCTACAACAGGAAGTCTCCTTATGTGGTGTTCCAAAAGTAAACGTGCTGCAGTCTGCAGATCCGACCCAGAAGATATTGTTATTGGATCCCGTGTCATAAGAAGAGCCAGTTGTTCTTCTTCAGGGTTTTGTAAAAGGTTTGTCCTAGTTACAACTCCCACAACTTTAGAGTCTTTAAGTACCGGAACTCCTGAAATGTGTTTGTTCTTAAGAATTTTTAGAACCTCGTCCCTTGAACCTGGAAGGGTTGCGCTTGCTACGTCCCTTACCATAATATCTTCAATGAAGATGCTTTTTGGCATGTAATCTACACCTTTATATGCTCTAAATCCCGGTTTTCTTTCTCCTATGTCTCTTTTCTCAAAAGGCTTTCAGTTGACAGAAAGTTTTAACTTTGTCCATCACTCCGGACGACTAGAACCGGGACTTTTGAGTTTCTTACTACTTTCTCTGCAACGCTTCCCATTAGAAATCTATCAAGCCCGCTTTTGCCAAGAGTCCCCACAACTATCAAGTCAGCGTTATTGTTTTCTGCAAAATTTATAATCTCATTGCTCGGGTGACCTTCCAACAGTACTTCTCTTACCTCAACCCCTGAGGCCTCTCCACGTTCCTTAACCTCGGATATCGCTTTCTCTCCTTCCTCTCTCAGGGAGTCATACATTGCTTCCCAGCCCGCATCCATAGGTATCGAAGAAAAAGAAGTTATATCTACCACGTAAAGGGCGTGAACTGTGGCCCCGCTAAGTTTTGCTATTTCAATACCATAAGAGATAGCCTTAAAGCTATTATCGGATCCGTCTGTTGCAATCACTATATTCCGGTAAAACTCGCTCATCATGTTTGTTCTCCATTTACTTCACGAATGAAGTACCGATAGTATGTCATCGGGTCTTGCCCGCCTTGTGATTCCACTTATAGGGTTCTTTATCCCTGAAAGATTATTGGAACTCCCATTCAGGATCATGAGATTAGCTTTATTCCCCTTTTGTATCGAACCCATAGAATCAGATCCCATTACAAAAGAACCATTAAGTGTGCAAATTTTAAATACTTGCCTATCATCAATTGAAAAAATCTTAGACATAAATTCCATTTCAGCAAACATATTTACAGAATTTAACATTACATTATCCGTTCCTGCAGCTACCTTTATCCCAGCTTCCAGCATCTCGGCAATCGGTGCCATTCCGGCTCCCGTAATAAGATTAGACCTTGGACAGACAACAACTGGAATCTTCGAATCAGCCACACACTCAAGATCTCTTCTTGTAGCATTTGTTAAATGAATAAGAAGATCCGGTTCAAGTGACAATGCTTTTTCTATATCGCTTGTATCTTTTTCTCCTGCATGAATCGCAAAGAATTTTTTACGCTGCCTTGTGCAGGTAGCAATATTCTCCAATAGTTCAAGATCAAGATCATTTGTCCCACTCATTCCAAGGCCATTAGAACGTATAAGAATTCTTCGTACTTCCGCCAGTACTACCTGAAGCGGCAGTTCAGGTTCTGCAGGTCTACCCAATACCATGGAATGAAGTTTAATCCCTTCGAGAGCTTTATTCAAGGCTGCTACTCCTACAACACCTCCTTCCCTAAAATCCGCAAAAGCACATGTTCCGGTTTCTATCATATCCAACAAGGACTTTCTCATGCACTCGATGATGGTCTTGTATGGAGTTTCTCTTAAAATCTTATGTTTTAACCCGTCAGGAGGCTTTACTAGAGCATCCAGATTTTTTTGAGTTCGAAATCCAGAGACTTTTCCCAGAAGAGGATCTTTGAATACCGAATCCCCGAGGTGGGTATGAGCATTGACAAAACAGGGAGCTATTATGTTAGTAGAGCGTGTACGCTCCTCTCCGATCTCAGTAATTATTCCTCTATTTACGCAGATATACCCCTCAATAGGTTCCAGCTCGGGACCTGCAATAATTGTCCCGGAAATAATCTTTTCAGTGCCGTACATATCTACGCACCTCGGCTATTCATTAAACATAGTGCTGAACTTGCGAAAAGCAAGCAATACATAATATATAAGTTTTCCTTCAGAATTTTATAGGTAAAATAATCTTTTAGAGAGTGTACTCTTTGTAGGACGCAGATTGCGTTCTATTGCTCTTATGATAAAGGTTGCTCGTTATTATGAGAAACTGGTCTTTAATATAAATGGCTCCTATAAATATATATGCAATATAGTAAACCCATAGATCACCAATATTTTTATATATTAATGTGTATATAATGGAGCTTTGTCGCATTGTATAGGTCCTTGCATGAGGTAATGGGAAATCCTGACTGTGAGTGTACAGACAACCCCAATGCGGTACATTAATAGTGTAACACTGCCCGGCACGAGGGTAACTGAAAGTGACTGCGGAAAACCAGAGGATGAGCTTTCGGAGTTAGTGCGCTCGGGCTACAGCACTATTTTCTTCTGAGTTTAAAGACTTAGATTAATATAGATACATAGATATTAAATAATAAAACTAAATTTTATTTGAGATCCAATTCGAAACTTTATTAATCTAATCTTCTCAGGATTTCTGTACATTTTTACTTTAACATGTCAATTCGTTACTGATTTATTGATTTATAGAATACCTCCAGAAAGGTAAAAGATATGTCCTTCGAAGAGGCAATAACAGATCTAGGTTCTGACATAATTATTGATATAGAGGTTACTCCCGGTTCCAGGGTGATTTCGGTTCCAAGTGGTTATAATGAGTGGCGCAAACGAATTGAAGTGAAACTAACCAAAAATGCCCAAAAAGGAAAGGCAAACGAACAGCTTGTGGAATGCCTTGCCGAACTCTTTGGGGTTAGCAGTTCAAATATTTTGATAAACAGCGGGGCAACAAGCAGTAAAAAGTCCTTACTATTAAAAGGAGTTTCGTATCAACAGGCGGTTTCAATTCTAGGAGCCTATTTAAGGAAATAAAACAAGGATTTCAAGAAAAAGCAGGATTTTATGAAAGAATTGGGTTTTAAGAGTAACTCTTTAAATTTTAAAAATTAAAGTAAAATATTCTTGAAATTCTAATAATAAAAAGGTTGCAGAAAACGTGGCTGATTTAGAAATTTATAGAAAAAGACTTGAAAGAATTGAAGAACTTCTTTCCGAAATCTCCGAATATTCAGGAAGGGGAGCAATTATTATCGTTGAAGGAAAAAGAGACGTTCTCTCACTAAAAAGACTCGGAATTGAAGGTAATTTTGAACTTGCGACTCAATACTCCCTTTTTAATTTCTCCGAGAGAATTGCTCAACTTGGTAATGAAGTAGTCATATTAACCGATTGGGACAGACGAGGTGACCTGCTGGCCATAAAGCTGTCAGGATATTTTGGAAGTTTTGGCCTGAAACCCGACGTTGAGATTAGAAATAAACTCAAACTTGTAGCTCAGAAAGAAATTAAAGATGTAGAAAGCCTGTATACCTACGTATCCAAACTGAGATTGAAGATCGGCTTCAGCTCAAAGTAGGATTTCTAATAAGTATAATATTAAAAAAAGAAATTTGAAGGTTAAATTTAAAGGCTGAGTTCATAAATTAATATTAAAGTTAACACTAATTTATGACGGAGCTTTTATTCTTTATGCATGGGATTTGAAGGTTCTCCGTTCTCCGGAATCATTTCTATACTTTGCGGACTTTTTTGATGGCTAAATGTCCGGTCAAATTCCGGATACTTTGGAAATTTACCAGCCAGTTCTTCAAACATTTTATGTCTTGGACTGATAATTATTATATGAGCAGGAGGATGAATTTTTTTCAGCCTGCTAATTGCCGCCCCTGCATGATTATTCAGCTCCACTAGTGCTGCAGAGTTACATTTTGACTTGAGGGATACACCCATTACACTAACAAGAAGCTCATCAGCATAGTTTGGTTCTATGCATTTTGGAGTAGCCGAAAATTGAATATGTCCGTATCGTTCTAGATCGTGTAAGGCTATTTTTACTTTATCCGAGTCGTCTGCGCGGACTAATGCGAATGATTTCATTTTTTACACACCACCAATTACTGAAGTTATCCCCATTTTGATATGGATATACCCCTATAATAATCTTTGTGTATGAAAGATGCTGAACAGCCAAGGTTTTCGGACATTTCTGATCTGTTATGACCTTCTAATCGCATTTAAAGCAACGTAGATGGTCTGATCCCTAGCTGTAAAATATCATATATCTCTTATGGAAGAGATCCTCAAAAATTATAAGGGTACCGTACAATTTCTTTTTTCAAATGTAGTATACGCTTCCAGTTTATGGAGTCACGTATTTTATAGTTATATTCATCCTATATATATTCGTTTTGAAATAATATCTATCAATAAGAAAGCTTTTTTGAGATTTTACATAGATATCAACTTAATAAATTTTGTATTGGAAATTTCGGTAGTGGGCAAAGTTATTGAAAACCATAAGCAAAAAGGCTTCTTTATAATTGATTCAAGTGCAGGGATTGTACTTGCTTTTTCGGAATTGATCAATGATTCACGGACACTACCGAAATTTCATTTAGTAAAACAAAAAAGAGGAATTTACTAGGGATATCGAGCTACAAAAGGTTAATTGCCGGTTTTAATGGAGTTAAAGTAAACTTTAATAAGATAAGACCATGCATCAGGTAAATTTAAAGTAATGAGTATTTTAACAGTTTTGGATATTGATATGAAACCAGAAGCTAAAACATCCAGAGTTAAAACCTTAAAAGTATAACATTACAACTAAAATATTGCTTAATAAAACGGGATCTTTTATTTAGAACTTAGCTGTATGATATACTTAAACAGTGTACAAAAAAGAATTAAAAGATATTATATAACTGTCTTCACTCTCTTTTCGTTCACGTTTATTTTTAAATGTAACTCAAAGAATAAATAATCTTTAATATTATGAATATAACCCCGAGTATTTAAAAAAAGAATATATAGTTTAATTTCAGCATCCAATCAAATTTCAATTATTGTTCAATATTAAGTGCCATTACTTAAAATTTAATAAGATCTGGTACTCGCAACCAGTACCGATTAGCACTGAACATTCTGTAATAAATCGATATTGATGCAGTTAACAGGTTTGGCTGCCCAGATTCCTTAGGGTGTCCAAATGGAATCATATCAAATGGTGATCATATGGCTGAGGATATTAAAACTAAAGTAGTAAAAGCAAAAAAGGCATCGATTGAACTTTCCAGTGTAAGTACAGAAATAAAAAATCGAGCTCTTGAAGCCATGGCTCAAGCTCTGGACAGAGAAAAGAAAGCTATTCTGGATGCAAATGCAAAAGATCTTGAATATGCAGCAGAACTGAAAAAGAAGGGAAAACTAACTCAGGCGCTCGTGGACAGACTTAAAGTAAGTGACTCAAAGATTGAGGGAATGATTGCAGGAATCAGAGATGTAATTAAACTTAAGGACCCTGTAGGAGATACCCTCTCTACTCTTGAACTGGACAAAGACCTTATTCTTTACCAAGTGAGCTGTCCAATTGGCCTTATAGGGGTTATCTTTGAATCCCGACCTGATGTGGTGCCTCAGGTTATGTCGCTTTGTCTTAAGAGCGGGAACGCGACCATCTTTAAAGGTGGAAGTGAAGCCAGAGAGTCAAACCGCACCATTTTTCAGATCCTTGTAAAAGCCATAGAATCTACAGATGGCATGCCAGCAGGAGCTTTCCAGCTTATGGAAACCAGAGAAGAGATTATGGACCTTTTGAGCCTTGATGCCTATGTAGATCTCTTAATTCCCCGAGGTTCAAATGAGTTTGTCAAGTTTATCCAGGAAAATACAAAAATTCCGGTACTTGGACATACCAGCGGAATCTGTCATATTTATGTGGATGAGTATGCAGATCTCGAAACAGCCTGGAAGGTCTGTTTCGATGCGAAAGTACAGTATCCAGCAGTATGCAATGCTATTGAAACCCTTTTGGTAAACCGTAAGATTGCTGACGCTTTCCTGCCGAAAATGGCAGAGATGTACCTTGATGCAGGAGTCGAACTGCGCTGTGATCAGGATACTTACTCACTGCTTGAAAAAAGAGGGTTTTCTCCTCTTTCAAAGGCTACGGAAGAGGACTGGAGTCTTGAATACAATGATCTTATTCTTTCAATAAAAATCGTTGACAATATAAAGGAAGCAATTGATCACATAAACACTTTCGGTTCCCACCACACCGATGGAATAATAACTGAAGATGCCTTAAGAAGAAAAGAGTTCACAGGGCTTGTTGATTCTTCAAGTGTTATGGTGAACGCCTCAA
>DASXVB010000115.1:0-2678 GCA_036504475.1 Methanosarcina sp. | reverse complement strand
GACCGCCGGCAAAAAAAATAATATTTCAACTGAATTGAACATGGAGAAGAGTTTACTTAAAAAGTATATTCCGAAACTATGTGAATTAAAAAAGTAGAAAAGAAATAAGTGTTGATGTAAACTTAATTACACAATTACACTTAGTATCTTCTGTTTTCTCTGGGCGTCCTGTGGTTAGGAAGACACTCTCTGCAGTAAACCGGTCTTTCTGGGTCAGGTTTAAAAGGCACTTCTGTCTCAGCTTTACAGTCTGAACAGGTTGTCTTGTGCATTTCTCTGGGAGCGCCGAAATTAGAATTTCCTCTGAAGTTTCTGTCATTAAAAGCCATTTTTGTTTCACCTTGTTTTAGTTTTTGTTAATTGTTTTAAAATAAGATTGTATAGATTCTTTGATTAAAAACAAAAATTGGTTTTTAATAACAGATTATTATACGTCTCTTTATTTGTCAACACACATACATAGTACTTAAAATATATAAATCTATCTATAAAATAAAAGCACAATCTCTCAAATGAGAACAATTTCCAGATATAGTTTGCAGAAGAGACAACGGCCTATTTTCTGATAGCTCCTGAAAACAGAATTTGGTTAACAAGTTTTCACTTTTAAAATAATCCTATAACATAAAAGAATCAGTTTGATCTAAAAGAGCGGCCCTGCAGAGTGCTCCTTCTAAATCTGCAAAAATCACGGATTTTCGAGTTCTCTTTTCTTAACAAATGTATTTGGGAAAGATTCAGCAGACCGCTGGCAGAAAATATATTTGAATAGAACTGTAAAGAATAAAAGAAATTTCGGCATCTTTCTTTAGTAATTATAACTATGAAGTTATGAAATATATAACAAAGTCATCATCTATATAACCTTTTCCACATCAAAAACAGACGCGTTCCTACAGAAAAGTGAAATCTGGATATCAGGCATCTTTTTCAGATACCTTTATTTCAGATACCCATATAAGGCATCTTTATTCTGATACTTTTAGATCAGTAAGATCAGTACGTAATGTAGCCTTTCCGCTCAAGCCATTCGACCTGGGGTCTTGTGTATTTCCAGGTTACTTCGGCTTTGGAGTCCTGTACTTCCCAGGGATTGGCTATGACAACATCGCCTTCATGAATCCACATTCTCTTCTTTTTAGAGCCCGGGATCCTGCCCATGCGGACAATCCCGTCCATACACTGAAGTGTTACTCTTTTAGAGCCAAGTAAACACGCAACCGTTGCCAGGACTTCATTTCTGTCCTTGCGAGGGATTCGTACCCTGGATACTTCAGGGGCATTTCCTGAGTTTACAGGTTTTGAGGATCCTAATCTTCTTTTTCTAATAGTGCTTCTATAATTAGCCAGGTTAATTCCTCCTGAATATACTTTACTCTATTTTTGCAGAAGTTTGATGGTGAATAATTCGTACAGGTTCTCATTCTCGATGTCGGTTTGTTCCTACTTTTTTCTGCTGCGGTAGGTGGAAATAAGTATAGAAACAAAGAGAATAAAACAAAAACAAAAAGAAAAGATGAATCAGGTGTGTTAATGTAAAATAATTACAAATTAATAACACCTGATGCAGATTATCTTTAGAATTTCCTGTGGTTGGGAAGACATTCCCTGCAGTATACTGGCCTGCCTTCGGTAGGTTTGAACGGTACTTCGGTCTCAACACCGCAGTCAGAACAGGTCACTTTTGTCATTTCCCTTGGTCCACTGTTACCGCGGAAACCTCCGGAATTTCCCCTGAAATTTCTGTCATTAAAAGCCATTTTCGTTTCACCTCCGCTCTAGCGGATAGTCAATAGTTTAAAAACAAGATTGTATAGACCCTTACATTAAAAAACAAAAATTGGTTTTTAATAACAGATTATACGCTTCTTTATTTTCAATACACGTACTATACAGTCAAATTATATAAATGTACCTATACAAATTGGCACGGAGTATCTCAAATGAGAGAACTCTTTTTAAAAATAGTTTACGGAGGATAATAGCCTATTCTCTGGTAGCTCCTAAAAACATAATTCAGTTAACAGGCTTTCATTTTTAATCAGAAAATCCCCCCAAAAGAAAAAGATCACTTTTATCAAAAAGGCCCTGCGAAGGGCTCCTTATAAACTCCTTTAAATCCAGAAAATTCACAGGTTTTCAGTTAATACTTTTTTTAATTACTTTAAATAAACTTGCCAACTGGTAATTAAAGATCCAAAAGTATAAAGGAAAAGTGTAGACATTACTTGACTTTTTGAGTATGATCTTATCTAAAGTAAAACCATATCTATTAAATCAAATTGGATGTTTAAAACACTCAATTTTAGTTTCTAGTGAGTTCATGTTTATTTATCTGAAACTTTAAATTGCCACGTATCTATCTCAGAATTAGGGTTTTATAACAGGTAATACCCATTTTACCAAAACTGTGAGAATAGCGAATATAATAATAAGCCAGATTACCCAACCGGGTAAGTTTTCGGGTGTTTCAACCATAATAACAGATATTTCAGAATCATATAAAAAGACGTATAGATAGATGACTCCAACTTACCTTTTTCGAATCAATTTTGAGTTACCTGGAAGGATAAGGAGAAATTTTCACATCTTATTAAGCGATCCATTTTCTGGCTACTTTCTTTAGTTTATAAATAATTTGAAAAATTTCCTTAAATCAGAAAAATCTCCCCCAGAGG
>DASXVB010000114.1:0-24084 GCA_036504475.1 Methanosarcina sp. | reverse complement strand
GCCATGCAAAAGGCAACGGCATTGGCAACGGTTTCGTCCCCACTTATAGCTTCGGCAATTGGCACACAAGCAGAGGGACTTTTTCCTTCAGCAAGTTTTTCGATTCCCCGATGCTTGTAAAAGAGACGGATTTCGAGATTGAAAATAGACTCTCCAATAACGCTGAACCTGAAATGACCAGGCTCAATAATTCCTGCATGAACAGGCCCGACCGGGATCTGGTATACCCCTTCACCCTCCACTTGCTTGAAAGGATATGCTTCCTCCGAGTTTTCGACAGCCTGGATTTTTCCATTTTTAAATGATTTCAGGAGAGGGTGAAAGTCTTCAGGATATGCCTCATGTAAAAAGAGTCTTCTTTTGTCAAAAGCATCCGTAAATTCTATCCCAAATCCGTCCCGGATCTCCCGCTCGTACCACCAGGCCGAAGGGAAAAACATGGCAATAGATGTAGTTTCCGTCCCGACCTGCCGCATAAACGCAAATATGTCCGGAAAACTGTTCAATCTGAAAACATAAAAGAGGGTAAAATCAGGGCTTTCCTCAAAACTCTGAACGCAGAACAGACTTATTAGCACAAAACCCTTCTCGAAAAGTACAGGCACGCTTTTTAAAAACTCTTCTTCTCCAAGAGGAATATAATATTCACTGTTTTTTCCCCTCCTGATTTGCGGCTCTTTGCCTGCAATATCAATTATTAAATCCGTAGCGCACCGGGTAGCCAGAACCGAAGGGGTCGCCAGAACTGTAGAATTTCCCCGAATCTGGTAATTCTCTCTTAATTGCGGGCCTGCCGAAATCAGAGAACTTTCTGGATTTTTGTTTGAATTCATCTTCTTTTTGCCTCCCATTTACAGATATCCAAGTTCATACACGATTTCGTTCAACAGGTTTTCCAGAGGTTCCGGAAAGAAAACTCCAAGGGCCAGAATTAAGAAAAGAATGGACAGTATTGGAAATTTCATACCATTTCGAACTGCATAGGGTAAAAGTGGAGCTTCCGACCCTTCAATTCCAGCCTCTTTCGAACTCCGGGTAAAAGCCCCGATTAAAAACCTTGCAAATGCAGCCGATGCAATGACTAGGAGGAGAAGCACTGCAAAGACAAGGGATTTCGAAAACCCGAAAGCCTCCAGCAGAATAAAAAATTTGGCCGAAAAGATCGGGAAAGGAGGCATACCTATGATTGCAAAACTTCCAAGAATAAAGCCCCATCCTGCGATTGGCTGGAGCGAAAAAACGTCTTTTATGTCCTGAATCAGATTACTTTTGTATTGCCTGTGCAGAATGCCTGCCGAGAAGAAGAGTGCGGCTTTGGTCAGCGAGTGGGCAAGGATATAAAAAAGTGTCCAGAAGAGAGCAAGAGGCGTTCCAATGCCTATTCCGAGGAGGAGAATGCCCATATGTTCCACACTTGAAAAGGCAATCAGCATCTTCAAGTTTTTCTGCGAAAGCATATTCAGGACAGCAACTGCCACCGTAAGCAACCCAAAGCCCAGAAGGAACTGAGAGATCATAGCTTCGGCCTGGGTCTGCCTGACAATCGCATACATCCGCAGAATTCCGTACATGCCTATATTCAACAGGACTCCGGACAAGATGGCGCTTACTGCTGAAGGAGCTTTAGAGTGGGCATCCGGAAGCCAGGTATGGAAGGGAAAAATCCCTGATTTCGCTGCAAAGCCAATAAACAGAAATACAAAACTTGCAGTTAGCATTTTAGGGGACAGAAGGGCTGCATTTTCAAACAGTAGGGTCCAGTTCAGAGTCCCACTGCCCAGAACTTCCCCGGAAAGTGTGTATAGAAAGATTAACCCTATAAACGAAAAAAGCATGGCTCCCGAGGCTATGAAAATGTATTTGATGGCAGCGTCGATGTTTTCTCTGGCAGACAGGATTGCTACGAGTGCGGCTGAAAAAACCGTTGTCAGCTCGGCAAAGATCCAGAATAGAGCAAGGTTGTCTGAACAGAAAGCAAGGGTCACTGTTGTAAGAAGGAGGCTGAAAACCATATAAAAGATTTTCAGGTTATTTCTGTGCAGTTCCTGGGCCTGCATCAGGCTCTCCACGTAACCATTTGCATAGACCGAAGCCAGGAAGAACAGTAAGGCCGCAATTAGAACTTCATAGAGGCTGAGATGATCCATATAGAAGTATTCGCTTCCGGCCTCAAAAACCGGGACTGCGGTAGTGAACAGTGTATAAAACCCGATTGCAAAAAATGCAAGGGTATGCAGAATGAAGAAGGCATTCATTGCTCTGTGGGACTTTGAAAGCGTGATAAGGGCAAGAGCTATGGCTCCCACTATCAGATAACTGAGTATTAGCATTAGTTTTCCCTCCCTGACCAGATTTTAAGTGTCTGGAGGCGCTGGTGATATTCCTCCCTCGTGGAATCGAGACCAATTGCCAGGATAGTTATCAACAGTACAAGGATCATCAGGTCTATTACGATCAGGATTTCTATAATGAAAGGGAGATCCGCAACAAAGGTTCCAAAGAGCAACACCCCGTTTTCCATTGTCAGGTATCCTATGACCTTCGTAATCACTTTTTTCCGGCTGAATATTACAAGCATACCCATGAGAGTCAGGGATAAGCCTATTACAGCCCCGATGAAAAACAACTTTCCTAGGATATACTCATGGAAGAAGCCTGAAAGGAAAACATAGGCAAGCAGGATCAGGCCCATGCTAACAAGGAGGGACGCTGTCGGCTCCAGATAATTAAACTTCAGGTCCCGGCTGATTTTGATTTTTTCCCCGATCAGGTTTATAAAAATGGGAATCAGCAGCACCTTGCTCACAAGCGTCAGGGCTGCAATCGCAATCAGAGTCCTGTTGCCCTCGATCATATAGAGGGACCCTGCGATCATGACCAGCAGCAGAGACTGGACAGCATATACGGTCAGCAGCGAGGCGATATTCCTTGTGGAAAGGGTAAAAGCTGCAGTGATCAGCACAAAGACAAAGAGAATCCTGATTATGTCTTCGAGGAATGCCGGATCTGTCAGGAAAGAAGATATCATGCGAACACCTCCATCAGAATGGTAAGTGCGGAAAAGAAAAACGCCATCATATAGAAGCTGGGCAACCTGAAAAGCCTCATTTTTGCAATGGAAGATTCAAAAAGACCTATTAACCCTGCAAGCAAGCTGGCTTTTACAAGGAAATAAAGACAGGAGACAACAATACCTGCAAAAGTAAGCTCGGTTGCAAGCCCCCAGGGAGCCAGAATATTTATTAGGACTGCCATCAGGATTGTCTGTTTAACAGCGTGGACAAGCTCTATTAAAGCCAGGTTTTTTCCGGACTGCTCCAGAATCATGGCTTCGTTCATCATGGTAAGTTCAAGATGTGTTGCAGGGTTATCCACGGGAATCCTTCCAGTCTCCACTATGATGATAATAAAAAGGGAAATCGAAATAAGGGTCAGGGTCGGGCTTTCCGGGATTGTGGATCCGGCAGTTATTGCAAACATTTCATGAAAATTCACGGTTCTTAAGACATATGCAAGCGCAGCAAAGGCTATGATCATCGTAGGTTCAATGACTGCCGAGAGGCTCATTAAGCGAGAACTGCCCATGCCCCCGAAAGTGCTGCCCGCGTCAAGCCCGCAGAGTGCTGTAAAAAAACGTTCTACTGCAAACAAGTAGAGGAAAACTATTATGTTTCCGATTCCTGCAGGGGCGTCAGGGATAAAGACAATTGGGACAAAGAGTGAGGCTAGGAGAAGGACTGCCAGGTTGAGGTAAGGAGTAATTCTCATAATTCCGGAAGAGTTAGGTGAGTACACAACCTCTTTTTGCATAAGCTTGCGTAAATCGAAATAACTTTGCAGGAGCCTCGGGCCTTTTCGTCCCTGGGCAGATGCCTTGACTTTTTTAATCAGGCTCATAAAGAGTGGAGAAACCAGCAGGATAAAGCCCGTATTTAGCAGGATGAATAAGAGGAATGAAGCATTCATGCGAAATACCTCGTAAATGTCATCAGTGTTAGTACCGCAATGAAAACGTAGAGTACATAGGTATCGAGCTTTCCATTCTGCATTCTGGAAACCTGGGAAGAGACAAGGCTGACCGCAGCGGCTACAGGAAGATAAAGGCGCTCCTCGAAGAATTTAATCAGGTGGATTCTGGCAGTCCCGTTCTTAAAAATGCTTTCTTTGGTATCTGAATATGTCCTCGTACTGGAGATCTCAGTCCTGTAAATCTTTTTGAAAATAACTACAAGAGGCTCCGAAAAACCTGCAGAGCTATACTCCATTGTGGGGTGCTGGGCCAGGATTCCACAGCCCCAGGTTTCTTTGCTTATTCTTGTTTCCGAAGAGCAGGATTTGCGAACTGCAAGCCATACAAGCCCGCAGGCTCCGAAAAGAATCAGCCCGAGAAGCAACATATCCGGAATCACAAGGTTAAAGCCGAGCAGAGCCAGAATCCGGGATGAAAACAGCCCTGAAATGATGCAGAAAGCTGCAGGCACAGCTTCTCCGAGCAGCATGGCTTTTGGAACTTCAATGGCTTTTTGTGCACATTTTGTCCTCGGAAGGGCAAGAAAGGTAATTCCGAAAAGCTTTACAAAAAGAGCTGCTGCAAGTGCACTGGTAAGTGCAAAGACCGAGAGAGTAATAATTAAAAGCACTTTAAGAAGAGGGTCCGGAACCGCTGAAGAGTAGAAATAAGCCTGAAAAAGCATCATCTCACTTACAAAGCCGCTTGTTGGAGGAAGGCCGGCAATTGAGACCGATCCGATCAGAAAAAGAGCAGCGGTATGGGGCATACGTTTTATAAGACCTCCGAAGGCTTCGATGTTTCGTGTGCTAGTGGCATGAACCACTGAGCCTGCACCGAGAAAGAGCAGACTTTTGAAAAGGGCGTGGTTGAAAGCATGGAAGCAGGCTCCTGCAAGGCTTAACAGGGCAAGAGCCTCAAGGCCTTCCAGTTTAAATATCAGATACAAACCAATTCCTACGAAGATGATACCGATATTTTCGATGCTGCTGTAAGCAAGCAGCCTTTTTATGTCGCTTTCTTTGAGGGCATAGATTACTCCTAATACGGCTGAGAGAGTTCCTGCTATAAGGATTAACGTACCCCACCAGAGTTCTGGAGCGGAGACCGAGAGTAAAAACCGCAGGAAACCATAGATTGCAACCTTCAGCATGACGCCTGACATCAGAGCCGAAATGCTTGAAGGGGCTGCAGGATGAGCATAGGGCAGCCATTTGTGAAAAGGAACAAGACCTGCTTTGATTCCGAAACCTGTAAAAAAGCAGAGGAAAGGCAAAGTCAGGACGCTTGTCGGGTAATTCAGCTGTCCGAATTCGGCAGAGCCGGTCAGCCTGAACAGACTTATAAAACCCATGAAAAGAAAAGCTGTACTCAAGCTTGTCATTATAAAGTAGAAGAGTCCCGCTTTTTTGTTCTCTTCCGAGGTATAATCGTGGAGTACAAGCATTAAGGAAGAAAGAGACATTATTTCCCAGAAAAACAAGAAACCTATCATATTTCCTGCAAGCACGACAATCAGCATAGCAAGGATAAAGAGGTTTGTAAGGGCTGCCTGAAGACTTTTTCTGGCTTCACTTTTAGCATGTTCCACATATTCAACGGAATATATGGAAACTCCTGATACAACAGTTGCAATCAGCAGAATAAAGCCTGCCGAAAGTCTGTCTGCGGCCAGGGTGAAATCCAGTCCGGGAAGAAATCTGATGGCTGGAAAAACAGGCCCTTTTCCGGTGTAAAGGACAATGCCTGCAAAAGCCAGAAGCAAAATCGAAGAAAGAAACGATAGGCCGAAAGAAGCCTTTCTTGAGCTTTTACTGTGGTACAAGAGAGGTAAAACAGTTCCAGCTATAAGGGCTATAACAGCACTGTAAATGAGGGCTTCAAGCAATTCATTCACTCCTTAAGCCAGCTAATCAAAAGTTTAGCCTTTTCAGCCCGCATTCCACTTGACGCGAGATTTTTGGAACTGTCTTTCTTATTAGAGATTATGAAAATAATTTCGTGATCCGTATTTAGATTCCCCCCAAAACTTCTATTTAGAAAGTTCTTTTTTCTCGGAAACTTTTCGCCAAATACTTTCTAACATTACACAGGTTTACATTATAAACTTTTTTGTAAATATAAATAATTTTCATATTTGGCAATTGCTCTCTAAAAATAGGAAGTATAGAGCTTCTCAAAATTTAATAAAAAAGCTTTTTTCCTGCTTTAAGAGGAAAAACCTTCATTTTTCACATTGTGACTGAATATAAATATTAAAAATATTAGGTAAATTTTAGGTGACCACAGTTTTAGTATGCACTGATCATAGAGAAGGAAAGCTCTTAAAAGAGAAAAGTTTTTACTAAAAACTATATTTTCAACTCTTTTATTCTTTCAAAACCTGGTATACCAGATGTACATATTTCTTTTCCACAATTTCGTTTCTTAAAAGTTCAAGCCTGATCCCACTCTTTTCCAGAGTCCTGAAAATATTTGTCCCATTTTTTCCTACAATTTCAGGAGTGAAAATAAGGCTGATTTCCTCGACAAGCCCATGTTCGAGTAATATGCTGTTAAGAACTCCACCGCTATCCGAAACTACAAGTTCAAAACCATACTTCTCGTTTGCAATTTCCAGTGCCTGTCTAATATTTACGCGGTCTGCACCTGTCCGGATGAAATCATAATTTCTTTCTTTGAGGTAATTTATATAAGCTTCAGGAGTTCTCTCTGAGACCAGAACGATTGCATCTTTGCTGAATTCGGAACGCCTGAACACATGCATTAACCCTTCAAGAATTCCCTTTGAGTCCGCAATCAGCCAATATGCCCTGGGATCGTCGGGCTGGATTTCAGGCTTCCTGAAGTCCGATTCCTCTTCAGGAGGAATCTTGTCGCAGAAGAACTGGGTCCCGGTTTTTGCCGTATTCGAGCCAACTATCATGGCATCGGGCAGATAACTGCTAAGGATTTTGTAGTGAATCTCAAGATTTGCTTCGAAACCTGTAGTGGAGCCATCGAGACTGACACTGTTGTGAATAATTACCTTTGGTATCATACTATCCCCTGAATTTTTCTTATTTCCCCTATTGAATTCCTATTACCATTTTTATGCAAAATTATCACTTTATTAAACGCCGAATCTACTTTTAATTTATTTGGAGTTTCTATTAAATATCGAATAAGTTATCTATATTGGAACGTATTTAATTTGGATGCATACTTTGGAATTTGAGAGTGTATCAAAGTCTTTTTCAGAAAGGAATGTTCTTCAGAAGATCTCGTGTTCAGTGAGGCAGGGCGAGATTTTCGGGCTTCTCGGGCCAAACGGGGCAGGAAAGACAACGCTTATCAGGCTTCTTCTTGATATTATCAGACCGGACTACGGGGAAATACGTGTTTTTGGAGAGTTCCTAAGCCCAGATGCAAAAAACAAGATCGGATATCTTCCTGAAGAAAGGGGATTGTATAAGAAAACAAGACTTCTGGATATGCTGGTCTATCTTGCACAGCTTAAAGGCATGTCAAAAAAACAGGCTTATTTAAATGCCGAATCCCTTCTCAAATCCCTGGAATTATATCAACATAAAAACAAAAAAGTTGAAGAGCTCTCCAAAGGAATGCAGCAAAAGATCCAGTTCCTTTCCGCAATTATCCATGAACCTGAACTAGTAATCCTTGATGAACCCTTTTCCGGACTTGATCCCGTAAATACAAAGACCGTTATGGCCAGAATCTTGGAACTCAAGGCCGCAGGAAAAACAATAATCCTTTCCACACACATGATGGAACAGGCGCAGACACTGTGCGACAGAATTCTTATGCTCAATAAAGGCAGAAGAGTACTTTACGGCTCTGTGGATGATATCAGGAAAGAGCGTGGAAAAAACTCTCTAATTGTAGAATTCGCAGAAAAAGGGGATTTGGATGTAATTCGGGAAATTTCCAGCATAAAGAAAATAATAGAACATGGAAAATCGGTTGAAATTTTTCCAGAGGAAGGAATAAGCACCCAGATTCTTCTTGAGGAGCTTGTCCGGAAAACAAATCTCCTGCGTTTTGAGAAAACGCTTCCCTCTCTGAATGAAATCTTTATTGAAACCTTGGAGAGTGCTTCCAATGAATAATTTTCCCGGAAAAACCTTTATTGTTGCACAGCATGAGTTTCTGAAAACAATAAAGCGTAAAGAATTTCTTTTTATGACCTTCTTTTTCCTCTCCTGCTTGCGGGAATTAGTCTTCTTCCAGCACTGCTTTCAGGCATGAATCCCGCTGAAGACCAGAAAATAGGTTATATTGATATGACTGACTCCTTTGGATTTCCAGAATCAATACAAAACGAAGGTCTGTCTCTAGGATCCTCAGAGGCAAAAACCTCAGTTATAGAATTTGTAAAGTATGAAGAGATCTCTGATGCAAAGCAGGCCTTACAAGCAGGCCAGATTTCTTCCTATCTGGTTATCCCTGGAGATTTCCTTGAGACCGGAACAATAGAACAGTATAGCCTAGAAAAAGGATCATCTTTGACAGGCTTCGAGCTGTCTGCCGAACTTTCGGATATTGTTGTAACCACCCTCCTTAAAGGCAAAGTGAATGAATCGATTCTCAACAGGGTCCGAGATCCGGTTAACATAAAGTCTTATAGTTTAGGGGAGAGTGGAGAATTCTCCGAGCAGGGAATTGCTGAAATTTTTGCCAGTTTCGGCCTTCCTATTATTACAGCTTTTCTCCTCTTTTTCAGCATTTTTTCATCATCTGGCTTTCTTCTTCGCGGCGTTGCCGAAGAAAAAGAAAACAGAATAATAGAAATCCTGCTGTCTTCCGCAACTCCTTTTGAAATTCTTACAGGCAAGATCTTTGGCCTTGGCGCAGTCGGCCTTCTGCAAGTAGTAGTCTGGCTTGCGGCAATAATGATTGGGAGCGGGTATGCCCTTCCAATAAAAATCGAGCCTAATACTTTCGTCTTCGCTCTTATTTATTTCGTATTTGGCTTCCTCTTTTTTGCCAGTATGATGGCAGGAATAGGAGCAGTTGCTAGCTCTCTTCAGGAGAGCCAGCAGGTTGCAGGAATCTTCACGTTTTCAGCCGCGTTACCCCTCGTATTCATGCAACTGATCCTTACAAATCCGGACAGCCCATTTTCAGTCTTTCTTTCCCTTTTTCCCCTTACCTCGCCTGTAGCCATGCTTACCAGGATGGGAGTAACAGCCGTGCCTATTTCTCAGATTCTTGCCAGCATTTTCATCCTTTTCATTTCAATTCATCTTGTGATCTTGCTTTCCAGCCGGCTTTTCAGGACTTATCTGCTCATGTACGGGAAGAGACCAAAAATAAAGGAGATTTGGAGGAATATCTGGACGGAATCAAGATAAAGAAAAGAAAGTTCGTGTTTTTAGTGTCATATGAAACTCTTAATTTGACCAAAAGGATCTTTGCGTACCTGACCTTCACATGGAGTGAATAATAAAACCTCATTTTAGGTGAACGCCGACACTTAATTGCTAAAATATAGGAACTGATTAAATAAATTCGTGTTTTATCGATAGTATTTTATAATATTAGTTGCATAGTATTAATTGGTTCATAAGGAAGTACTGTGAAATGGAGGGAAATGCCGGACAGCTTCAAAACTGATCCAGTAACAAACTTCATTAACATGGAACAAACCTTGTGAACCACCTAACTGATTTTATCAAGTCTTTCAAATTAGTACTCGCTGCGAAATAACTTGATTCCATTTTTACACTGTACTTTAACATTTCCACAAGCTGCTCCGTTGATTTTGTTTAAAAATATAAACATATTCCTCAAGTTATTTCGTTACGACACCTTAGGATTTTGACTTAAAAACTTATTCTTAACTTATTCTTAACTTATTCTTAACTTATTCTTTTTTCACTTACTCTGATAGGTACTTTTCTTGGCAGTCTTGGCAGTGTACTAAAAGTTCTGTAAAACCCACTTTCTACAGATGTCCTTTCAATTTTCACAATTTTTCGGCCATCGTTTTTTTCTGAAAACTACCCTGATAATTCAAACATATGTTTTTGAAATGGCCTACAATTTTCGACCTTTTGCCTTCATTGAAAATTTCCAGCATCCATTTCCCTAAAGCTTCAGTTGAGATAATAACTGTAGATTTTCGAACAATTCTCCAAAAACGATAATAAGAAAAACGTTGTTTTTTGAAGACATTGGAAGGTCGGGTAAAAAATGATTGACTTTGTACCCCATTCTTTCCCCTTTATGGTAGGTCATTTCAGGTTACTTCAAAAGTCAGGTATCCCCCCCACCTCTGTAAAACAAGTCGATTGTAGGGCTCCTACGCGGTGACTGCCTTGGTGTAGCATGGCCAGGGATGGAAATGATTTGTGGGCGTGCAATTATTTTCCTTTTGTGTTTTGGGCATTATTCACAAATGACCGGCTTCCCATAATTAAAGACATTTTTTAAAGAAAACACCTGTTTTCGAAAGTGTACTTATATACACCATATCTTACTGTCCTGTTTTGTTGCAAAATAGAATATTTTCAAAACATTACCTGCCTAGAAGTATAAAACCGATAATATAAATCATAAAACACAGTGCTACAGAATATATAACAACTTTAACTAATATTTCCATAATCAATCGTCTCATTGTGGTTTATTAGTCCAATCTACAATTTAAATAGCGTTGATTTGATAAAAATATTCTGGAGGGCACAATTTAAATTTAACGCAAAGTATACTTTTTGTCACGCAAAGATAAAACAAAATTATTTGTTTGATAAGACACTAAACGCACTTTTTATGGAGAAACAAAGAGGTAGTTTTTTAACTGTTTGATTTTAGGTTATTTTTGCTTTAAGGGCGATCAAACTATGCTATGGATTTTAAAAGCTAATTTGAGATCCTCTTGAGGGACCTGGAAATATCAAAGCTTATGAGAGTTCTGCTTGAATGCAAACTGGAGCGACATAGTTTACCACCTGGAGAGCAATACTCTCTAGGAATTTTCGGATACTCCAGGGAATCTTATCCAAGGTACGGGAAGCAAAGTTCAGGCTGCCTACAATCTCTCCTCTATACTCTAGAGGGATTATAGCAACAGCCTTTATTCCTTCTCTCTTTACTGCGTCAGCCATTGAATAGGAGTAGAATTCCAGCGAGTATATGGGCTTTCCAATCAAAATTTGCCTTGCCTCCAGAGAATCTGCTTTATATCTGGAAACCATTTCTCTAAACTCTGGAGAGATTCCCCTATATGTGACAAGGTTTATCTGGTCCATGAGTTCATCCTTAAGGTATATACTTCCTGCATCGATTCCGTTTATTTGAAGACAGGAATCAAGAACTCGGTTGAGTATTGTCTGGAGATTCCAGGTGGCACTCAGCTCCTTTCCGAGTTCTCGCTGGATCTCAAGCATTTTCTGGGCTTCTTTTCTTTCGGTAATATCAACTACAAGGCCCTGGAAATGGGTTGCTTTCCCATCCTCGCTTCTCTGGATAAAAGTTTTCTCATCTACCCAGAGCATTTTTCCATCCCCGGTAAAAATCCTGTATTCAATGTCGAAGGAGTCCTGTTTCTCTACGATATTGCGTTTGAGGATTTCAATAACTGAGTCTATATCATCTCTGTGAATAATGCTTTTGTAGGATATTTTTCCTGAGGTAAAATCTTCCACCGTATACCCAAATTGAGTCACATTTTCTGAAACGTAGACGGTTGGCAGATTTTCGTTATTTTCCCACAAAAAAGCCACTGCCGGGCTGTTGTTTATTATGGTTTTCAACATCTTCTGAGTCTCTAAAGACTTTCTGAGGGCTTCTTCACTCTTCTTCCTCGGAGTTATGTCCAGCACGAGTCCTTGCAAGTGAGTTACTTCTCCGTCAGGGCTCCGCTGGATAAACGTCCTTTCGTTTACCCAATGGACGTCCCCGGCTTTTGTAAAAATTCTATACTCTATATTGAAATCAACTTCACCCCGCCGGATACGCTCTTTAAGTGAATCCTTAACTCTCTTCAAGTCATCGGGATGGATGATATCTCCATACAAGACCCTACCTAAAATAAAGTCCTCAACTGTGTATCCAAATTGGACCACATTTTCAGAGACAAACTCTGAAGGCCATTTTTCTTCGTTTTTCCACAGAAATACCACTGCATGACTATTATTCACAACTGTTCTGATTATTTCCTGCATTTCAAGGACCGAAAGTAAATCTACAATTCCTATTGCTGCAACGACTTTCCCGTCCTCTGAGAAGATAGGAGAAACGGCCACGTTTCTACCCAGATACGTGCCTTCTTTGGGCACTCCACGTATGGTTTTGCCGGTCCTGAGTACCTCTTCGAGTAAAGGACCTGTATAATCCCTGTCAAGGATTTTACCATTCTCCAGGCGAAGCCCTTTTCGCTTGAGGCTGCGGATAGTGGTTGGAAGCCCAACAAGAGAGTGCACAGCAACCGCTATTGGCTCAAGTTCATCAGATCCTGTATATTCAGATATCAAAGAAGTAATTTTTTCACCCCCAGAGAGATCCTGACAATTCTGAAAAGTAAAAGGCAGAGGAGGTTCAGCAAGAAGAAACTAAGAGCTGCCCACTTCCTTTTTTCCTTATTTTAATACCCTTTTTAATGGATATATAATGATTAATTGTATAAATTAATATTTTCCTCAAATTTCCAGATTCCAATTCACTTTGAAATGATTCTTTTCTGTTCTCGATCCCTGTTCTTGATCCAGATTCCTAGGCTAGTGTGTTTTATCTAACCGGCACGGAAACGTAATAGTTACAGGAATTTTGATATATGTGGATAGATCAGTTAAGTATATCCTTTATGCTATTTTTCAGCCATGTTGATGACAATAGATTTGGACTTATTTCACAAGAATTTTTTAGGTCGAATACTATACTCAGACTACTTGGCAAAAATACAAAGAAGTGTTTAAAGTTATGAAAGTTCTGGTTATCTTGGGTAGTCCACGAAAAGGTAATACTTACCGAGCGGCGAAGAAAATTGAAAAATTCATGCGGTCTCTAGGTGATGTCGAATTTGAGTATTTGATGTTAAAAGATGAAAATCTATCGCAGTGTCGCGGTTGTTTTGTCTGTACTATGGAAGGGGAGGATCACTGCCCATTTAAAGATGAGTCCTCGGCTATTGAGCAAAAAATGCATGATGCAGATGGGGTGATTTTTGCTACACCTGTTTATGGTATGAATGTTTCTGCACTTATGAAAACTTTCATTGACCATTTCTCTTATATTTTTCATCGCCCCCGTTTTTTCGATAAAAAAGCCCTTATTCTCTCTACTACAGGCGCGTTGGGCCTTAAAGGAGTCCTTGATTATCTCAAGCTAGTAGCCGGTGCATGGGGTTTTGAGGTATCTCATAGTGTTGGCCTTTCAACTCCTCCATTGTCATTTAGAAGACAGCAAGAGCAGAAAAATAACCAGAAGCTTAAGGAAGCTGCGTTAAAATTTTATAATTCCCTCCATAAAAAACGTCGTTCGCCTACACTTAAAGATATATTAGGTTTTCGTGGGTTGAGAACATGTTTTAATGAGTTTGGTCTGAGCTACCCTGCTGATTATACTTACTGGAAAGAGAAAGGCTGGCTCAACCCGGAAGCAAAATATTACGTAGATGTGCCGATTAATCCTGTTTATAATGTTATTGGCTGGATATCGGAACAGATGCTAAGAAGACAATTGAGAAAAAATTTCTATAAATTAAATGAATGACTATCTTCTTTGTCCAACGATGTTTAACCATCAAAAACACTGACAAAGAGCAACTCGTTATGGAATATTGTCAGATAAAAGCGGGTTTTTTTCGTAGGGATTCTTCAGGTTGAAAGTTGATTTATTATTGTTTGGTTTAGACATCAAGTTCGGACATTAAGAGTGTGTTTAAGTCATGAAAATTATGGTTGTCATGGGAAGCCCGCGGAAAGGCAATACATATCGAGCTGTGAAGAAAATCGAAGAATCAATGCAGTCTATGGGTAATGTCGAATTTGAGTATCTTATGCTAAAAGATGCAAATCTCTCTCAGTGCCGTGGTTGTTATATGTGTATTATGGAAGGAGAAGAACACTGCCCCTTTAAAGACGAATCTTCGGTTCTTGAGCAAAAGATGCACACCGCCGATGGTGTTATTTTTGCTACCCCTGTTTACGTCATGAATGTTTCTGCGCTCATAAAGACTTTCATTGACCATTTCGCTTATGTTTGTCATCGCCCTCGCTTTTTCGATAAAAAGGCCCTTCTTCTCTCTACTACAGGCTCGCTGGGCCTTAAGAAAGTTCTTGATTACCTCAAACTGGTAATTGGTGTATGGGGTTTTGAGGTATCTCATAGTGTTGGCCTTGTAATTCCTGCAAAACAGATCTCGAAGAGGAACGAACAGGAAAATGACCGGAAACTTGAGAAAGCTGCACTTTTATTTTACAATTCCCTTCTGAAAAGACGTCAATCTCCTGGGCTCATAGATGTACTGGTATTTCATTTTCAAAAGGTGAGTTTCGGTAAGCTTGGATACACTGCTCCTGCCGATTACGCGTACTGGAAAGAGAAAGGCTGGCTCGACCAGAAAGCAAAATATTACGTGGATGTCCCGATTAATCCTGTTTACAACGCTATCGGCCGGATCGCCGAACAGATAATTGAAAGAAAAATGAGAAAGGAAATGGCTGAACTAAAAAAATAGATCCTTTCTTAAATCAGCCATCAATTTACCAGCATGTATACAAATTAGATAATAGTCCTGAGCGGATTCGAACCGCTGTCCCGGGCTCCAAAGGCCCGAAGGATTGACCACTACCCTACAGGACTGCATGTTAAGGCTTTTACATATAGATTAATTCTTGTACTTAATTTTTGTGCCAGATCAGAACCATTTTGTGCTAATTTTCCAGCCAAATTCCTTTACTCTCTATTTTGCTTTTTACTAATATCTCCGTTAAGACATTCTTTATCTTTATCTTTATATTTATATTTCTGCATGCAATCCTTTTTTGGCTTTGAAATATTTCCCATGCAACTATTTTTCGCTAACAGGCAATTTTTTAGATAATTAATTTAAAATAATTTATTTCATAATTATATTGTGTAACAGGAAGAGAAAGGGTATGATTGAATAGCGAAATAGGGGTTGTAACAGAATCGCCCGGGAGCTAACAGTTCTTGCTTCAGGATTTGTTAGATGGGAGCATACTCCGGAAGCGGCTGTGTTGGGGGATGCAGCAAACGGACTAAACTGCTCTTGGGCTTCTTTTCATTAAGTTTTTAAGTGGCCTTAACGATGTTTTAAACAATTTATCAATTTAACTGCCTTTTTATTCCCTTTTAAGCTCTAACTGCCTTCTACTAACTACCTTTTAAGCTGTAACTTCCTATTGTCGGTAATTTCTCTTTACTTTTATTTGCGATCTTAATGCTCGTTTTATTACACGATATAGCTTTTCTGTTTCTGTTTCTACTTTCAACAACAAGGATCTATTCTGTATTATATTTTCGCTTTGTCGTCTTAAAAATTTCATCTTAAGTGAAATTTTTACTCTTTTCTAAGTATCTGTTAAGAGCTTGAAGAATTGAAAACATCCTTGAAGATTTTTATTTGAAACTTTAGCCAGATAATGAGATACAAGTACATCCATGAACAAACCTTTTATTTACTTTATTCTACATTAAGAAGAGAGATTAATCCTTTGTTGGCGCGAAAAACTTATTTAGTGTGGAATTATACTCGGAATTTAAAACTTTTTATGCGAAGGCATTTTTTGTTTGAAACTAATTTTTGATATAATTAATTTAAAATAATCATATGGACAACTGTACGTTGTACTTGGGGAGAACAGAACGAGTGAGTAATGGGTATAAATAATAATTAAAGAATCGCCCGGAAGCTTTTGATCCTGTTCTGAATCGTATGCTTGGGGGAGCGTATTTTCAGATCAATCGTATATAGGGGGCTACGGTAAAAGGGATAGAACGCTTCTGGGCGTTCCTTAATACTTTTTTAATGTACGTTTTTCATAATATCAGCAGAACCTGAAGCCTCTTTGCCGGTGGCCACAAAGGAATCTATACTTCCGGAAGAAAGCCGCAAATTTCAAATTCAATAAAAGGTAATTTTCGAAAATCCCTTAGAAAGTTCATCTCCAAGGAATTTTTCCACTTCTCTTTTCAGGTTTTCAATAGCTTCTTCAACAGTTTTTCCCTTACAAATTATATCTGCTTCAGGGCAGATTGAGATATAGAAATCTTCTTCTTGACAGATGGTTGCAGAAAAAGGAAACCAGATCTTCATAATTGAAAATATCTATCAGTTTACTTTAAGGATTTTCCACCTTAAATGTCTTGAAAACCGTTTTCGTGTGGAAAATCTTCCTACAAGCGCAGGAATTTTATACTTAAGCTATAATCACATTCCAAATATATATTGTGAAGTTAGTGGGTTCTATGACAACAGAAATGATACTGTCTCCTCTGGTATCTTTACCTGACCTTTCAGTGCTTATTCTTCTGGGCGTCTTTGTACTTACCGCTCTCAGGCAGGTAGGATCTTTAAAGTTGAAGATCTGGCAGATTATGACCTTTGGAGCAGTACTTGTCCTATTACTAGGTGAAATTTCGCCTCAAGAAGCTCTTGCAGCAGTTAATATGGACGTGCTCATTTTCCTTTTTGGAACCTTTTGCGTAGGAGAAGCACTTAACAGGAGCGGATACCTTGCCTGGCTTGGGAACCGGATAGTTTCAAGGGCAAGGGATACAGATCAACTTATTCTGCTTGTACTTTTTTCTACAGGAATTCTTTCTGCAATCCTTATGAACGATACTCTAGCTATCATGGGGACCCCACTTGTTCTTGGTTTTTCCAGAAAGTACAATATATCTCCTAAACTCATGCTTTTTTCCCTGGCATTCGGGATAACTACAGGAAGCGTGATGAGCCCTATAGGAAACCCGCAAAACCTTCTCATAGCAATCGGTGGAAACCTGGATACCCCTTTTGTAACGTTTTTGCATTCACTTGCTCTCCCAACTTTGATATGCCTTTTAATTGCTTATGCCGTGCTAAAACTCTTTTTTAAGGAGGAATTTGGAAAATCAACCTTGATCCATTCCGAAGAAATAATTACCGACCCTGAACTTGCCAGTGCTTCAAAAATGGCTCTTTCCCTTCTACTAATTCTCATAGCATGTAAGATTTTTCTAGTGGAATTTTTCCCTGCCTGGGATTTCAATTTGAGCTTGATTGCTCTTTTCTCCGCATTGCCTGTCCTACTCAGTAGAAAGCGCATAGAGATCTTGAAAAATATTGATTGGGCAACTCTCGTTTTTTTCGTTTCAATGTTTGTGCTAATGAAGAGCGTGTGGATTTCCGGAACATGCCAGGAACTGCTTGCCAGAATGTCACCCCATTTAGGCTCGGTATCAATGATACTCGCGCTCAGCATTGGGCTTAGTCAACTTATTTCTAATGTTCCCTTTGTTGCACTCTATTTACCTGCCATGGGCAGTACGGTTTCTCAAGGGCAGCTGATGGCGCTCGCAGCGGGAAGTACAATTGCGGGAAACCTTCTAATCCTGGGGGCTGCAAGCAACGTTATAATTATTCAAAACGCGGAAAAGGAGGGAAACACCCTTTCATTTACCGAATTCTCCAGAATTGGGATTTTAATAACGGTTTTGGATGCTATTGTTTATTTTATATTTCTCTAACCCTTAAATGGTATAAATGACTTTAGAATGGGATAACAAAGGGCTATTGCTGTTTAAAATTCAATTTAAAGGTATTTTAACCTTCAATTATTTTGCCTTTTTCCTCTAGTTAATATAAATAGTGTTCAACTCCCCAATAAACTTGATATACTCAAAACACATAAACTTTTTTTGGGAAGAAATAAGATCATGACCCAAAATAATACAGTTACAAGTAACAAGCGAAAGCGCTCTAAGAGTACTGTACAGAAGAAAACCTTCGGACCTGTGGCAGATCTTGAAACTCATGTCCGGTCCGATTGGTGGCAGACTCTTTTTAACTCACTTTATCTTAAGACCGATGCCGATCTTCTGGATGATTTGGAGGTAACCAAGAAAGAGGTCGATCTAATTGTTTCCATTTTGGGGGTGGATACTGAAGAAAAAATTCTTGATCTATGTTGCGGACAGGGAAGACACGTACTTGAACTGGCAAGAAGAGGCTTTTCAAACGTAGAAGGATATGATAGGTCGCAGTACCTAATAAGAAAAGCCAGAACCAGAGCACAGAAAGAGAACCTGCAGGTCAGGTTCAGAGAGGGAGATGCAAGAAAGCTTCCTTACTCATCTGATACTTTTGACGTAGTTACTATAATGGGCAACAGTTTTGGTTATTTTGATTCAACTCTTCAAGATCGAAAAGTTCTTGAAGAAATTTTTAGAGTTTTGAAACCTGGAGGCAGAGTTTTCATTGATGCAGTAGACGGGGACCATATGAAAAAAAGTTTCCAGCCCAGGTCATGGGAATGGCTGGATAGGAAATATTTTGTCTGCAGGGAAAGAGCTCTTTCAGCTGATGGAGATAGGCTAATTTGCAGGGAGGTGATAAGCCGTATTGACAGGGGAGTAATTGCAGACCAATTTTACGCTGAGAGATTATACAATAAAGAAAGTCTTTTTGAGCTACTTACTGCTTCAGGGTTTAGCAGTCCCGCATTTCATACCACCTTCAGCCCGGTATCTGCAGGAACTCAGGATGCAGGCATGATGGAACAGAGAATCCTTGTCTCGGCTTCTGTTGAAAAACCGTGGCCTTGTTCCCTTCAAGTATCTGAGAATAAAAAGCCGATGAATATTGTAGTTGTACTTGGAGACCCAAGAAAAGAAGACCAGGTCAAACCTGCCTGTGTGTTTGATGATGACGATTTTGATACGCTTGAGAGAATGAAAAAGGCGCTTGCAGAAATTCCTTTTATGAGATTTACTTTCCTCGACAGACATGAAACGCTGCTGGATGACCTGAAGAAAAAAGCAGCAAAAATTGATCTCGTAATTAATTTCTGTGATGAAGGGTTTTATAATAATCCCACAAAAGAACTTCATGTTCCGGCTTTACTTGAGCAGCTAAATATTCCCTATACAGGGGCAGGTCCTCAGTGTCTTGCTTTTTGTTATGACAAATCCATTATAAGGGGCGTTGCCAGAGAGATGCGTATTCCTGTAGCAAAGGGAATGCTTGTAACTGAAGATTCAGACATTTCAAAGCTTTCTCTCTCTTTCCCCCTTCTTGTAAAACCGAATTCAGGAGACTCTAGTTTTGGGATTACACAGAATAGCATTGCCCACAGCCACGAAGAGCTTCACGAAATTCTTGCTGCAACCCGAGAAAAAATAGGCTCGGATAGGCCTTTCTTGCTTGAAGAGTTCCTCCCTGGAAAAGACATTAGTGTTGGTATTATTGGAAATCCGCCTGAATGCACTATACTGCCTATTACGGAAGAGGATTACTCTGGAGTGCCGGAAGAACTTCCAAAGATCTGCGGTTATGAAGCAAAATGGCTCCCGGATTCTCCATACTGGAACATCAGATCCGTTCCCGCCAATCTCCCTGAAGAAACCAGAAAAGAGATCGTAAAATGTTGCCTTGCTCTTTTCACCAGGCTGGACTGCAGGGATTATGCTCGCTTTGACTGGAGGCTCGATGCCGAAGGCAAACCTAGGCTTTTGGAAGTAAACCCCAATCCTGGCTGGTGCTGGGATGGTCACTTAGCAAAAATGGCAGCTTATGCCAATATTTCCTACTCTGGAATGCTTGCAGCCATTATTGAAGCTGCAAAGGAAAGATATGGCCTAGGAGATGCCGGAAAAGTTGAGCTTTCCAGAAAAATACCTGAAATCACTTCAAGGAAAAGTCCGGCTGAATGTGCTGCCGAGTTTGAGGAAGAAATCGAAGCCAACAACTGTATAGATTCTGAAAATAACCCTGAAGAAAGTGTTTTCTCGGATGATTCTGAAACAGTACAGGCCTTTGAAACGGTATAAAATTTGAAAAAAGTTTGGAACACGAAAGGATCTGATTTTTTCGTGTCTCTGCTTTTCTTTTACTTCTGGATGATAATTGTAAGGATATCTTGATCCTGCATTCTGTGGTCTATACCTACTCTCTGCCCCGGATGTTTTGCTGATGTGCCCCAGATCTGAGCATAACGGAATTTCCTGCGGAAATCTCTATGCAAGCGGTCACAAATCTGGCCTATGTTGGTTCCGCTCATAACTATCAAAGGCTCTTCCATGTCTGCGAGCTGGCCCTGTGGTTTTAAATAGACTCGAATGAAACCCAGCCTGTCATAAATAGCGTCCTTGAGAGTTTCGATATTAGTGCCTTTATGGGCTGAAATAAAGATCGAGTTAGGGTATAGTTCTTTGCATTCTTCAATCAACTGGGGATAGGCTAGGTCAACCTTATTAACAGCTATAAGAGACCTGACATAACTACGGTTGTTCAGAACAACGTCAATAAGTTGGTCAACCGTTATGTTTTCTCTTATAAGTACACTTGCATTATGGATCTTGTACTCGTCCAGCACAGCCTTGATAGTCTCATCATCCAAGTCAAGGTCAATAGTTGAGTTGATATCTATTCCGCCCCTATCTTTTTTCTTAATTACTACATCAGGGGGCTCTTGATCTATGCGAATTCCAGCCTGGTAGAGCTCGTCCATAAGTACTTCGTAATGCTTGGGCTGGAAGACATCAAGCAAAAATATAACCATGTCCGAGTTTCTGATAACTGATATGACTTCCCTTCCGCGCCCACGTCCTGAAGACGCGCCTTTTACAAGCCCTGGGACATCAAGGAACTGAATTGTTGCCCCTTTATGTTCCAACACGCCTGGCACAACTGTAAGGGTAGTAAACTCATATGCTGCCACTGCGGACTTGGCACCTGTTATTTTGTTCAGAAGCGTAGATTTCCCTACTGATGGAAAACCTACAAGTGTTACGGTTCCATCTCCTGATTTTCTGACCGAGTACCCTTCTCCCCCTCCTTTCGCAGACGCTCTCTTCTCCACCTCGTCTCGCATGCGGGCTATCTTGGCTTTGAGCCGACCTATGTGATGGGAAGTTGCCTTATTGTACTGGGTCTTTCGGATTTCATCTTCGACTTCTTGTATTTGCTCCTGTATGCTGCTCATCTGGAACCTGCCAACTTCGGGACTGAAGAAATGATTTTCATATTATTTAGAAAAAGAAACCGCATCCAAGCGATCTCTACAAACCTTTTTTGATCCAAAAGAGATCCGTATCTGGATATTTTATCCTGAATAGTTGAATACAATATATATACCTATGGAATGGTTTTATTTACTGATTCTTCTGTTAAGGTTACTCAGTGATATTTATATTTCTTAATAAGTATAATAATATTTAAAGTTTATTGAATGAAGCCCCAGGTAAAAATTCTTAACCAGAACTCTATTCAAAGGAAATACTCTTTTGTTCAAAGAGATTATATAACTTATTAAAAGAACTGTTTTTTATTCAAAAGGACTTTCTTTTTTATTCAAAGTTATTCAAAAGATATCATTTCTCCTGTCCTCTCATAAACATGCAGTCCCTCCGGAAGCTTCGAAGCAAATTCTCTGGAATTAAGAATTTCCAGAAACCTGAGGACTTCGGGAGTTTCCAGTATTTCCTTCCTTATAAGGAAATCATATTCTTCTTCTGCAAAGCTTACAAATTGGAGGCCATTTCTTTCGAGAGAGTTTCTTATTCCCACGCCAACTTCAGCCTTTCCTGAAGCAACTACCTCACAGATAGCTTTCTCCGATTTTGCTCCGGACGAGTATCCAGGAATCGAATTCGTAAATTCTTTCTTGCTGATTCCCTCTTGAGCAGCAAACTCTGCAATTTTAAGATCCAGTAAGGCTCTTGTACCTGAACCCATATTTCGGTTAATCAGACGCTTTCCGGGAAGATCAGAAAGTCCGGAAATCGGACTGTTTTGCCTGACAAGAAGCCCTACTTCCCGCTTATACCCTTTAACAAGAACAACGCCTGAAAGTCCCATATTCTCGATTATAGGGATATTATACAGGATTCCATCCTGTCTTCTTGGATCTCGTGACGGCATGTTCACACCTGCAATATCGGCCGTGTTTGAAGCAATCGCACTGAAGCCTCCACTTGAACCCTTATAAAGGGTTCTGAAATGAAGTCCACTAAGATCTTCAAGCACGTCAATACCAGGACAAAAACCACCTGCTATCAGTAGATCAGGTTTTTCAACCTCCCCGAAAAGGGTCACTTCTACAGGAGTTCCTGCCTCCAGAAACTCGGTAGTGGATGGGATATCTATAAAACCATCTGCCCCGGAAAGAGAAGTTATTGCACCCGAACCTCTATCTGCAGGATAGACTTTTCCACGGATTAGTCCTACAGGAAGAAGCTGCTGGCGTCCTTCGGAACGGAAATTCGCGCCCATAATTCCCTTTTCCACTTTCTTAAGTCCTTTAGTATCTCCAAGAGCTTTTCTGAGCAAGGGAACTATGAATTCATTAAAAATCATTAATGCGGAGGTAGGATTTCCTGGCAGCCCGATTATTGGGACATCTTTTATTATCCCAATAACTACAGGTTTTCCAGGTTTTATATTTACACCGTGGGCAAGGGTTTCTCCAATTTCATCTATGAGCCTGTACATTACATCCCCTGACCCCGAAGACGTGCTTCCAGAAGTTAAAATCAGTGCACACTCCGAAACTGCAGTTTCAAGTGCCTTTCTCATTACTACTTCATTATCTTTTACAATTCCGTAAAGTAAGGGAAAGGCTCCGCACTCTTGTATACCGGCATGCAATGTGTAGGAATTTGCATCATATATCTTCCCGACAGTAAGTTTTTCTCCGGGGCGCACAAGCTCGTCTCCTGTTGAGATAATCCCAATTTTTAATTTAAGGACAGGGACATCTTTTTTTCCGACAGAAGCTAGCACTCCGATTTCTCGGGTCCCAAGCTTCCTCCCTGCCTTGAGTACCCGTTCTCCTTTCCGAATATCTGAGCCGGCTTTCATGATGTTTTCTCCCAAAGCTACAGGGCTGTAGATCGACACGGTTTCGTATTCTTCAGAAGTATATTCAACCATGACAACAGCGTTTGTACCTTCAGGAATCGGTGCTCCTGTAGCTATTTCCACAGCTTCCCCCGCTGAGACAATGAATTTTTCATCCGAACCTGCTTGGATGTTTCCCACCATCCTGAGTTTTACAGGTTCAGTTTCACTGCAGACATACGTATCTTCTGCCCTAACTGCATACCCATCCATTACGGCTCTTGGAAAAGGAGGTACATTAATTTCGGTAATAATATCCTCTGCAAGGATTTTACCATATGCGTTTTCAAGGGAGGAGTTTTCTTGTTGGGGAAAAATATGCAAATTATTTATTATTTCCCGTGCTTTATCCACGGAGATAAGTTTCCGAAATTCTTTGCGCTTCATAAAAATCAAATCCTTACCTACAGCCTTCAGATGAGTTTTTAGTTTAATAGCATTACCTAACCTGTTTTATACTTATTTTTCCCTTTAAGAGTATATGCTGACAGCAGTTAGTGCAAATCAGCCCCTTTTCGAGAAAGGTCATTATAGAAAAGGTCATTATAGAGATACAAGCTTGGAAGAAAACGTATCTCATTGACCGCATGAAAGAAATCTACTAGTGGAGACTTAAATTGGAGCTAAAGGAAAAATTCAAAACAAGGTTAAGCTGATTCAAAAAAATTTAGAAATATATAAAAAGGAGATTACTTTATCAAAACACTGATAAAAAAGAACAATGGCGGGAAAAAGTCCCGCGTGATTTATTGTCTTTTTTTCGTTCATTTTTCAGGGCTGCCCTTTCACTTATAGATGGGTGTGCCTGTACTTTGAGTGATTTTGTCAAAGGCTTCAACCATCTTCATTGTCATGGAACCGGGTGTGCCTGTGCCTATGATCCTTCCATCAAGTTTGGTAATAGGAGCAGCTTCAGCTGCAGTGCCTGTGACGAAAACTTCATCGGCTGTGTAAAGGTCAAATAGACCAAGATTTGTTTCGACGACTTTGTATCCCATCTCATCCA
>DASXVB010000113.1:0-9368 GCA_036504475.1 Methanosarcina sp. | reverse complement strand
TTCTTGAGTCTGAACATCCTGAGAAAAGTCCTTCATCGGGGCAAAAGACAATCAACGATTATTGATTTTACATATCTCACTCTTATATTTCTGGATATTTCATGTATTTTTACAGTTTTTTATTATGTGTTAAGAGTTCAACAAGGGATAAAATATTAAATGAGAGAAGGATTTTATGGAATTAGATTTTCAGGTTAACCGGTTGTTTGGTTTCCAATTTAATCGATTATCTGGTTGTTCGGTTCTCAAACCATCGATTATCAATCCGCACAAGAGTCGCTTATATCAGATTAGCCAGTTTAGATCAAATTTTCATATTTCACTCTTATCAGGTTCTTTTAAGTTCTTTCAGAGATGGTCATTATGTTATTCAAAAAGTTGTCTGATGTTTCAGAAGCTGAAATGCAGAAATTGCTCTCCCGAGGTTCCGGGCTTGAGGATGTAGCGAAAACCGTTTCAGTCGTGCTTTCGGATGTACGTATCAAAGGAGATGCCGCGCTCAGGGAATATACGGCTAAATTCGATAAAGTCGAACTTGCAAACTTTGAAGTGAGCGAGGAGGAGTTTGAAAAGGCTCTCTCCGACATAAGCCCTGAACTTCTGGATCACCTTAAATCCGCAGCTGAAAATATACGGACTTTCCATGAAGCTCAACTTCCGAAAGCTATCTGGTTTATGGAACTCAAACCAGGGGTCGTGCTTGGTCAAAAGGCAACACCCCTAGAAAGTGTGGGTGCGTATGCTCCTGGAGGACGTGCCTCCTATCCGTCAACTGTACTCATGACTGTAATTCCTGCTAGGGTTGCAGGAGTGGAGCAAGTCATAGTTTGTACGCCTCCAAGACCAGACGGTTCCGTGCACCCGCTTACGCTTGCTGCTGCAAAGGTTGCAGGAGCGGATAAAGTCTTCAAACTCGGCGGCGTGCAGGCAATAGGAGCAATGGCTTATGGGACTGAAACGGTTCCTAAGGTGGATAAAATCGTAGGACCTGGAAATGTTTTTGTCACATCTGCCAAAATGCAGATCAGGGATGTTGCAGAGATTGATTTTCCGGCAGGCCCAAGCGAGGTACTCATTATTGCAGATGAGTCGGCAGATGCTGTTATGGTCGCATCAGATATCATAGCGCAGGCCGAACATGATCCAAATGCAGTTTCGGTACTTGTTACAGGTTCGAATATATTAGCAGAAGCTGTAAAAAGAGAAGTTCTCACGCAGGCTGAACAGACTGCAAGAAGCAGCATTGTAAAGGTTTCTCTTGAAAATGCAGCAATTCTTACTGCAGATTCCTTAGAACAATGTATTAGCTTTAGCAATAAATTTGCTCCCGAACACCTTGAAATTATGGTATCAAACTCAGATTTCGTACTTGACAAAATTAAAAATGCAGGATCAATTTTTGTAGGTAACTATGCTCCTGTTCCGGTTGGAGATTATGCTTCAGGGACGAATCACGTGCTTCCCACATCTGGCTACGCCAAAGTTTACTCTGGTTTGAATATTAACCACTTCATTAAGTACTCTAGTATTCAGAAAATCAGCAAGAGTGGGCTTGAAAGTCTAAAAGAAACTATAATCGCATTAGCCGAGGAGGAGGGCTTACAGGCACATGCTGATGCTATTAGGACTCGTTTTGGGTATAAACCCTCTAAATAATATTTTGGCTAATCGATATGTATATAAAATGTAAATGCGTAAACAAAATTTGATTTTTAAATAAATGAATATTTAATTTAAATAAAGAGTGTGGGGATGTATATGAAAATCAGAGTAGTTAGTTCACGGGAGGAGATTCCTACCCTGAATCCGAACGAGAAGGTTATTCACCTTGCTTTTAGACCGTCTAATAAAGATGTATTCATGCTTGCAGAAACATGCCCGAAAATTGAAGCGATACAGCTTCCTAAATCTTACAGAAGGACTGTTTCCAAGTCAATAGAAATGTTCCTGGAAATGCAGAAGATAAATCTTCTAGAAGGTGATGTCTGGGGACACAGGAAAGATATAAATGAATATTATAATGTCTCTCAGAATGTCCTGGAGAAAATTCAGGAGTTAAAAGCTGATCGCTTCACCAATGAGGTTATTGCCGAAAAGCTTTCGAGGGAAAGTAAACTAAACTCGGATATGATTCTTTATATTCTGAGCAAAAAAATTGTGGATTAATCTGTTAATTTTCGCCATTTCTCTAGGATCAAGGATAGATTCTTTTTCAGGCTATCTTCTATGAAAGATGGCGAACAGAATAACCTATAGATTTTCAAAAGGGAATAAATGGAGAGGTCTTTAAATAGGGATAAATGTACAGATCTTCAAACTAAAATGTGAAAACTCTTAAAAAAGTCTGGTACTTCTCTGAAAGCCTTTCCTTAAAATTCGAATATTTCTTTTCAAGATGGAATTCCGCATTGGAACTTCCATCTAGTGTATACTTTTCTAGGTTTTTCTGAGTTTTTGCAGTCTCGAAGCACATATTGCTTTTTAGAAGACAGGATCTTTACTCTTTACTATGCTTCTACCTCAATTTCTATGCTCTAATTCTTTCACTGTCTCTTATGCCTTATTTCCAGTTACATCTTTTATCGAGCTATTTTACTCTTTGAATTCTTTTCCTTTTCATCAATCATTCTCTTTTATCTTTGTACAACATTCTATTCTATTTTACAAAACATAATTTTTATATTTGCTAAGAAGGACTAAACTCATTTATAAATATTTGAAACACTAAAATTCTATTTTCTTTCAAAAATTTTATTTTAACTATTCTACATACCTTTTTTAAAATAATCTCAAGTTAACTGGATTAACTTAATGAGTATACACAGAAAAATCTATAAATAAAGTCGTGTAACTTCTTTTATTAGTTCTTTCTTCATTTTTGGGTCGGGGGATCTATATGAAAATAAGAGTTGTTAGTTCAAGAAATGAAATTCTGTCACTGAATCCAAACGAAAAGGTTGTCCACTTTGCGTTCAGGCCTTCGAATAAAGATATTTTCCTACTTGTTGAGACATGTCCAAAACTAGAGGTAATTCAGCTTCCAATATCATATAAAAGGACAATTTCAAGAGCTATAGAAATGTTTCTGGAAATGCAAAAAGTTAAGCTTCTAGAGGGGGATGTATGGGGGCACAGAAAAGATATTAACGAGTACTATACTGTTCCTCCTTCCATAATCTCAAAAATAAAAAGCATGAAAGCTGAAGGCATCCCCGGTGAAACAATTGCGGAAAAGGTAGCACAGGAAAGCAAGCTTAACTCAGAAATGGTTTCTTATATTCTAAATAGAAAAGATTTATACTAAAAAAGCCATCCTTCTCCCGAGTTCCGCCACCCGAGTCCCGTCTCGGGAGGACGGTGCCCTTTTCGCTTCGCTCAAGAGGGCTAATTTTTAGGGAAAAGAAGGGTTGTATTTTCAACTCGCTCAGGAGAGCTGATTTACCCAAACTCCTTTCAGGTCTTGGCTATAGCTGCACCTATGAGTTTTGATAAAGTTATCTCTCTGTAGCAGTGTAGGGAGATTTCATAATTCTTCTAAATGTGAGGATGCTTTTAAAGCATCCTGTTTAAATTACACTTTGACTTTTCGTTTTTTTCGTTTTTTCAGGCTAGTTCCTTGTTAAAATACTTGTCATAGGAAGTCATGTCGAAATGACCGTGTCCGCTGAGGTTGAAGAGGATTGTTTTTTCTTCTCCGGTTTGTTTGCATTTGAGAGCTTCGTCGATTGCGCATCGGATAGCGTGGGAGGACTCCGGAGCAGGGACTATACCTTCAGTCCGTGCAAACTGCACAGCGGCATCAAATACCGGATACTGATCATATGAAACAGCTTCAATAAGCCCCTCCGCGCAGAGTTTACTTATGATTGGGGATGCTCCATGATAGCGGAGCCCACCTGCATGGATGGCAGGAGGCACATATTTGTGGTCCAGAGTATACATTTTTAGAAGCGGAGTCATTTCAGCGGTATCTCCGTAGTCATACTTGTATTCTCCTTCGGTCAGGGATGGACAGGCTGAAGGTTCGACTGCTACTATTCTTGCATTGCCCTTTCCTTCAAGCTTGTCTTTAATAAATTCAAGAGATATTCCTGCAAGGTTGCTTCCTCCTCCGCAGCAGCCTATAACTATATCAGGATAGGTGTCAACCTTTTCAAGCTGTTTCTTGCTTTCAGTCCCGATTACTGTCTGGTGGAGTATAACATGGTTGAGTACGCTTCCGAGGGAGTATTTCGTATTATCGTGTGCGACTGCATCCTCTACGGCTTCACTGATTGCTATTCCCAGGCTTCCTGGGGTTTCCGGCTGCTCCTTAAGAATCTTCCTCCCAAATTCCGTATCTGGACTGGGTGAAGGCACAACATTTCCTCCCCAAACTGCCATCAGGGACTTCCGGTAAGGTTTCTGGTAATAGCTGGAACGGACCATATAGACTTTACATTCGAGATCAAAATAATTGCAGGCAAGAGATAATGCACTTCCCCACTGCCCTGCACCTGTTTCGGTTGTGATTCTCTCGGTTCCTTCTTTCATGTTATAATAGGCCTGGGCAATCGAGGTGTTTGTCTTATGGCTACCTGCAGGACTCACCCCTTCCTGTTTATAATATATTTTTGCAGGAGTTTTGAGAAGCTTTTCCAGCCTGTGAGCTCTGTAAAGTGGGCTGGGTCTCCAGAGCCTGTAAATCTCGAGTATCTCTTCTGGAATATCGATAAATCTTTCACTGCTCATCTCTTGCTTGATGAGAGCTTTTGCGAAAATCGGCTCAAGAGCATCGGGACTTATAGGCTCCCAGGTCCTAGGATCAAGAGGCGGTTCAATAGGAGAAGATAAGTCTGAAAGGATGTTATACCATTGCGTAGGCATTTCATTTTCGTCAAGGATGATCTTGGTCTGTTCCATAGGTTTTCTCCGTCATTCATTTATGCACAAATTCGTACTTCGACGTATATAAGTGTTATTTACTTTACAGTTACGGTGTTTGCATCCCATTTATGTACTTTTGGGAAAAACAGGGTGTTTAAGTAGAGTTACTTTTCAAAAATAGGACTTGAAAAAAGGAAAGACGGCCAAAAACAGGAGTTGGAATAAAGGAAAAACAATTCGAAGCAAGAACTAAGAAAAAAGTAAAGCTTCCAGAAATAGGAATCGAATAAAACGAAAAAAAGGCCGGAATCAAAAGCTTAATCCTAAAAAAAGCTTGATTCTAAAATTTTACTCGATTCGTTTTACTCGATTCTTATAGTTTCACTTAATATTAAGATGGTATGTAAATACTTCAAGTTCTTAATTTTTAACCGGGCTTTTACCTTATCTTTTTTGCAAGTTCCACAGAAAGGTTTACCACTTCAATTGCACCTGTACCAAGCAAGCGTATCATTGGTTCTTTTCCCAGGCCTCCGTTATCATAGATAACTTCTGGTACTCTTCCGTATTTTTTGATTGCTTCGGCTGTGCCCCAGTCCATGGTACTTGCGTTTTCTGGTTCTTCAGCCCTGTCAAAAGAGGAAATTCCAAGTTTCATTTCTCTGCAGGCTGCAAGAGTCTCTTTGGAGTATTTTACGTTAATTGCTGCCCTTATTTCTGGATCATAGCGAAGGGAAGCTAGAATAATCCTTGATACATGCCGACTGGCTCCAAAATCTACACAGCCTACAGGAACTGATCGCTCTTTGTGCCTTACTATCCTGCCTTCGACTGCCGCAACATCTTCGTAACTGTCAGCTTCGGGAATAGCCATTCCTATGTTACAGCCTACTTCAGGAATCAGTTTCGAAAAATCAGGGTTGTTTTCAAGAATCGAAACGGCTTCTTTTAGTTCTCTTAAGACCAGGTAGCGTTCTTTATCTTCCAGAATCGCTCCAAGCTGGTTTACAGGACTTACTCCTCTGCCTGCAGGCCGGCTTCTCAGGATCGCCTGTTCAACAAATTTTTTTGCTTTCATTGCAGCCCCATCAAGGTTCTCTCCGGAGGCTAAAAAGCCAGTTATTGCCGCAGAGTAGGTGCAGCCTGTACCGTGTGTTCCTCCTTTTACAAAAGTGCCTGGAATAAGGGTAAAAGTATCAGAAGCAGTTTCATAAAGCAGGTCAGTGGCATCCAAGTGTCCTCCTGTCACAATAACAGCCTCAGCACCCATATCTGCAATTTTCCTGGCTGCAATTTTTGCATCTTCAGGATTTTTAACTGCCATGCTGGCAAGTGCGCCTGCTTCAAATGAATTGGGCGTAGTAACTTTGCAGAAGGGTAGCAATTCTTCGGTAAGGACCGAAAGAGCCTCTTTTTGCAGCAGGTTTCCTCCTGCCTCAGCAGCTATAACAGGGTCCAACACAAGGGAAAGCTCATGTTTTTTTACCTGTTTCGCAACTTCCCTTACGATTTCCGAAGAGGCAAGCATGCCGGTTTTTGTCCATTTTACATCCATATCGCCACAGACAGCCTCAATCTGGCTTGCGACAGCTTGAGGAGCGAGGTCAAAACTTTCCAGGACTCCTGTAGTATTCTGAGCAGTAACTGATGTAATAGCGCAGGTTCCATGCACTCCAAGGGCAGCAAAAGTCTTCAAATCCGCAGCAATTCCGGCTCCTCCTCCTGAATCCGAACCTGCAATAGTCATAACAATCGGGGTTTTTACTTTAAAGTGTTTTTCGGTCATGGATTTCTCTCTTTTTTCGTTCGCATTCCTAATATTTTGTGAAACATTTTCTCTGCCAATGAAATAAATTAATTTAATATTGTTCCTTCCAGGAAGATTTTCTAAGGTTTTGATAAAATGGTCTATAAAAAATTTTCTCAGTATGTCTAAGTGATATTTTGTTTTTTCCAGGAGGGTTGTTGCCGTCCTGAAGAATTTTTCTTTCCTATCAGGGTATTTTTCAGCCGAAAACCTAAAAAATGATATATTGCTTCGATACCTTTATATAGTGTATTTGCGACTTTGATGCAAATAGTCAAATTTAAACGCGGCGATTAATTTAAATCTGGATTAACTATTTATATTGATATAGATAATGACTTGATTTATAATGTTTTAAGGGGACTGTAAGGATGGCAAACCGACCTCTGGATATTTTGAACAACGCACTGGATACACCTGTAATCGTTAGATTGAAAGGCGCACGCGAGTTTAGAGGCGAGCTGAAAGGATACGATATTCATATGAACCTCGTGCTCGACAATGCTGAAGAACTAAGAGAAGGAGAAATTGTAAGTAAGTTTAGCAGTGTCGTTATTCGCGGTGACAACGTAGTATACGTATCTCCGTAATCTATATCAAGCACTTCATCTATTATCGTTAAACCTTGGTGAGCAACAGGACTTATTGTGACTGGCCACAGAGAATTATTTCAGAAAAATAGAATCGCTTCAGATTATCGAATACTGCTCTAACAAATTGATTTTTATTAGGAGATTTAGGAATGAGTAAAGGTACGGCATCAATGGGAAAAAGGCAGAAACGCACGCACGCCAAATGCAGGCGTTGCGGTAGTGTTTCTTTTAATGTGCATACAAAACAGTGTACTTCATGCGGCTTTGGAAAAACATCTCGCATGAGGGCTTACAAGTGGCAGGCAAAGTGCAAGTATTAAACCTGTCTGTTCCACTTTATCTCTTTTTTACCTGCACCGGAGGTCAAAATTGAAAGAAGAATGTGGTGTTGCAGGCATAATTCTACCAAGCGATAGACCCCAATCCACTACTGTCGCATTTAAGCTGTATTACGCTCTGTATGCCCTCCAGCATAGAGGACAGGAATCCACTGGCATAATGGTATATGACGGTAAGTCCTCTCATTCCATTAAAGGCATGGGTCTTGTCCCTGATGTGTATAATAAAGATTCTCTGGGGCGCCTGATCGGAAATGTAGGAGTAGGGCATGTCCGCTACTCAACTACCGGAGGATCAAAAATCGAAAACTGCCAGCCCTTTATTCTGAATTTCAAAGGAGGAGCAGTTGCAATTGCCCATAATGGAAACCTGGTTAATGCCAGAACGCTCAAGGACGAACTGGAATGCGAAGGCCGTATCTTTATTAGTGATTCCGATACCGAAGTTATCGGCCACCTCCTTGTAAAAGAATTAATAAGACACGACCCTATAGAGTCAATCCGGAATGTTATGCGCAAACTTGTCGGTTCTTACTCCCTGGTAATCCATATCGATGGCGCTATATACGCTGTGCGGGATCCTCTCGGTCTTAAACCGCTCTGCTTCGGGAAAGTCGATGGTGGATACGCAGTCTTCTCGGAAAGCGTAGCTCTGGATACCCTTAACGGCACCCTTACCAGGGACGTGCGGCCAGGTGAAGTAATAGTCTTTACTGGCGAAGGCTTTGAGAGCTACCAGATAGGAAATGAGTCTCATCCTGCACATTGTGTGTTTGAGTTCATTTATTTTGCAAGGCCCGATTCTATTATTGATGGAAAACTGGTCTACAAAGTGCGGGAAAATATCGGGAGGGAGCTCGCTAGAGAACATCCGGTAGAGGCTGACGTTGTTTCTCCTGTTCCGGACTCTGGGATTACTTCGGCAATTGGCTATGCCAGAGAATCAGGCACCAAATATCTCGAGGGCCTGATGAAGAACCGTTACATAGGGCGCACATTTATCCTGCCTGGCCAAGAACTGCGTGAGACCGCAGTTCGACTCAAAATGAATGCCATACAGGATAACGTCAAAGGCAAACGTGTGGTTCTGGTTGACGATAGTATTGTTCGGGGTACAACCTCTAGGCGGATTATAGATATGGTTCGCAGGGCAGGTGCGTCAGAAATTCACGCAAGGGTTGGAAGTCCTGCAATTATTGCTCCTTGCTATCTAGGTATAGATATGGCAACCCGACAGGAACTTATAGCTTCTTATAAGACCGTAAAAGAGGTCGAGAGTCTTATTAATGCAGATTCCCTCGGGTATCTGAGTATTGACGGACTTATGCGAGCTCTTGAGTGCGATAAGAACGATATGTGCATTGGCTGCCTTACAGGTGAATACCCTGTGGAAATCCCGGGAGAAAACTGCATAAGAAAGCAGACACGTCTGGATGATTTCAATAATCCCGACAGTTCCTGAATAGCTTTTTTGGCAATTCGTAAGGAACTTTCTTCATTATTCTTTTTGTCTTTCACTTTTTTGTTATCGCATTAAACCTCTAAGAGCATAATATTTACTGTTCTGCTTCTTGGCTCATCCATTTCAGCAAAAAAGATTCTCTGCCAGGTTCCAAGCTCAACTTTCCTTCTAGAATAGGCAGGGTTTCGCTTGCTCCTAACAGCACTGCTCTGAGATGGAAATCCGCATTTGTCATCTATATGTTCATTCCTATATCCCACACCTGTAGGCACTAGTTTATTTAATAGAACTTACGCACTTGA
>DASXVB010000112.1:0-2026 GCA_036504475.1 Methanosarcina sp. | reverse complement strand
GGTTTGAAGAAAAATGTAAATAAGAAAATTAAAGTGTGAAAAGGAATTAATGTGGGAGCAAGAAAATTGAGTGTGAAAAAGAGAGAAAGATGCAAAGAAAGTAGTGCGGAAGAGAGCTAAGGTGTAAAAGAAATAGCAGTTTTTATGGAATTGCTAAGACTGCTGCAGTGGTCGCGGTGGTAGGAGCTATGGCAGGTGGTGTACTTTGGACACGCGATCTAGTAGATACTCTTTTCGATGGATATAAAGCTATTAAAGAAGATGATGTAGCTACAGCGGTAAGGAAATTTGCAAAAGTTGCAATTTCTGCTCACATTGGTGCAGATTTGCTTCCTGATGCAGTACACGATTATTTACTGAAGGCAAACCACTCCGAAGAACGAGCAAGGAGAGCTGCGAATACTATTAAGGCGCTTGAAAGTCCAATAGCTAATGAGATAGAGAAACAAAAAAGTAAATAATTAATAGATTATTTTGATTCTTTCTCTGCGAGAATTTTTCTAATATTTCCTTTTAATTTTTTCTAGTCAGTTCATAACCAGCTTGTCTCCTCTTATGATTAGATTAAAATGAAGTTGTTTTATCGTAAAACCTGTGCATAAACAATACACTGAGTTTCAGGTTCTTTGTTAAACGTTTAGAATATAGCTTGGTCAGGGATCTCCTGCCTGAAACTTAAATTTCTATACATTTGTATTCAGTTAAGGAATCTGTTAACGTTACAATGACTACTGCAATAATCTATACATCTCGATTTACATGTATAGGTTTACAGAAATGGCAACAAAAATAATACATTTCTTATAGATCGTATCTTAACCGGATACAAATGAATTTCTATATTTAGACTGCCACCGGCTCTTTTGATTCTGGTTTTGAGATCGTGGTATATTTTGTTCCAATATAATTTCCATAGAAATTTGCAATGAATATTGAGTTTGTAAAGAACAAAGCTGGTATGCCTATAAGTACAATTGAGAGGATTAAAAAGATAATTACAAGCGCATATTGTTTAAGGATTACCAGAATATAGGCTCCAAGGTTATCCTTAACAATAGTCAGGGTGCCAAACTCAAAATAAGACTCGATAGTCTGTTTCCTGTAGAAATTAATCTGAAGAATTGGAATTACAAAGAATCCGAGTAGCAAATTAAAAAGAATTCCAAGGGTTGCATTGACATAGTTTACGGCAGACAGTACAATTATATATACAATAAAGAAGGGAAGAGACTTCAGGAAAATAATGATCCCAAGTTTCAGATCCTCCATGACGTCGAGTTTAATGAGTCCTTCATACCTGCTTTCGATAAATTCATTAATCAACCTTACAATATAGCCGAAGAGTACAAGCCATCCCAGAATCGGAATAAGCAACAAGAGTGCATATAGAAGTCTTTTTGGCATTAAAAAAGGATACTTGAAAGCATTTGACAAACTTATAGTTTCTATAATTATCACCAAAGGAACTATAACTTTATAAGTATATAGTGTTTGTTAAATATAAAAATAAGGTCCTCACTATTTTTAATAAATATAGAACTTAGGCAATGTGCTGAAAATTCTGTAAACTCCGAATAACTATTTATTCCCTTTTCTTCATTATAAAAACAGGATTTACTTTTTTTATTTATGCAGAGGTTTTACAATAAAACCTATCCATCAGTAAAAACAATACAGAAAATACAATTTTACATAACGTTTGTTACGCTATCAAAGAAATGCTGCTGCGAAAGAGAAAGCTGATGAGAAACTCGGGATGGAGTTTCGGATCATTTTTACTTTGCAAAATCTGCCAGTGCTACTCTCTCAATCACGAGCTCCGGAATACGCTCTTCGCCTGAAGCTTCAATTTCAGCATCTGTAATCCCGAACATGGAAAGAATTTCCTGCCTTTTGGAATCGGAAAAAGCAAGTAGTTCGGAACAGGGTTTTTCATGGATCAGTTTTCGGATTGCAGAGAGAGCCAGAACCAGATTGTCCATTTTTCCTAGCAATATGAATACAGCATTGTTCTCTCCTTCACGAA
>DASXVB010000111.1:0-7892 GCA_036504475.1 Methanosarcina sp. | reverse complement strand
ATCCACAAATGCAATTAAGCAAAAATACTCTAAGACAAAATATCAATCACCTAATAACGCACGATCCCTGATTATTATAATGATAATTACCATTTCTAAACAGATTTTTTCCACAATTGCCTATGTGTTTGTTTTCTAAGTCATTCCAAATACTATATGAATATGGCACTTTTGGTCGATAACCGCAATTAGTTAGAGCAAAAAAGCATAAGAAATGCATAGATAAAACTAAAAGCATCTACATAAGACACGATTCGATCGTAAACGATTTTAGGTCTACTTTATTTAGTTATGTATATAGTACTGGCTCAGATGCAATTAGATAACATAGCCTATTGAACAGTTTTGTGGGAAAATTACTGCATTTATTGGGCCTAATTATCTGGCAGTTATAGAATAATAGTAAACTTTTCAATCACAAGCTTGCTTTCTCAACTACTTACTAATTAATTTTTTATGGTTACTACTCTTAATGTATTGCTGTTCTCTCCATGAGTTATTTACAATAGTTATAAACCGGATTGAAGAAGGGCAGTAAAGATATCCTATAAAGTTGTCTATGTTGCCCATACTTATTTTTTGACTAATAAATGCTCCTAGCAGCTGCAGGCCTGACACAAAAGAGGTCTTCTTTCGATACTAAAAGTGGTTCTGTTGCAAAAAATCTGTTATTTTACAAAATAACTGAAAAGCTTTACAATTAGGAAAGTTAATCATTCTCATTAACCGGGAAAATGGTACATAAAGGTACCAATTATAGCTTCAAAGTGCGAGAAGAAAATTTTTGTAACACAACCCTACTAAATGCATTATTGTGTCTGCTCCTCACTTTTAAGCAGAGCCTTTAATAATAAATCCTCAGATTCTCCTCTCACAACAAGTACCGCTCTTTCCGAGTGCCTAACTACATTTTCAGATACACTTCCGATAAAAAATCTCTGGATTCCAGTTTTTCCATGTGTGCCTATAACAATCAAGTCAATATCATTTTATTCTGCGAAGTCAAGAATCTCATTCGCAGGGTTTCCTTCAAGAATCATGGATTCAACCTCAACGTTTGCAGTTCTTCCGGCATTCTCAACATAGGCTGTTGCTTTTTTACCCTCTATTGTAAGTTGTTCTTCAATTGTTCTTTTCCACTCTTGACCTTTGGAAGGAATTAATAAATCACTTCCCAACGCGACCACGTTTACCGCATACAGCTTTGCCTCAGCTAATTTTGTAATTTCTATTGCAAAATCAACTGCCCTTTTTACTAGCTCTGAACCATCGGTTGCAACCATGATCTTTCTGAAAACAGTACTTTTCATATCTGATTCCCCTTTACTATCTATACTTATTATCTGTATTTATAGATAATATTAAAGATAATGCATAGAATGTCTTCTTCCATACCAGTTACTTTATTAAGAAAACACTGGATTTATCTCTTTTCTACTGGATCAAACTTAGTTTTGAAACATCCTGCTTTAATGAATCTTTTTATGAGAATCCAAAAGTTACCAATATTCATATCTTATCAGGGGATCTTTTAATCCTTTTTTTAGTTGCTCATGCTCATGTTTTCTTCGTCTGTAAGATAAAAGTGTATCTTTCTGTCTTAATCGATGTAAAAATCCATTTCTTCATATCTAGTTTCAATTGAATGCATGCTGATACCTTTGTATAATTTATAGAAATTATATATTTGAGCACAATATTGAATATAATAGATATTTGGGATTTCAGGCACGTTTTAGGTAATTAAAGGTTTAAAGCACACTGAGTTTTTAGTTCAACTATGTAAATCCTAATAGGAAAACATCTTCAGCAGTTATTTTCTTTTATCATTGAAAGAGTTGAATATTTCAAAGACAAAAAAATCACTATTTTTGCTTTCTATACAATTCTGAGTAAGTTATGTCGCTGTCCATGAGTTAAAGGCGTTCAAGTGCAAGAGCTCCAAGGAACGCCATTGTTTCAAATATTTCTTTATTTTCTGGGATTAAAACTTCTTCAGGTTTATCAAAAGTAAAAGCCATAATGCCAAAAATCATTCTATGAGTCTTGATAGGAATATAGTATCCTTTTCCTGCTGGAAGATTATCTGTCCCAGCTCCAGCTATCTGACCATTTTCATAGGCCCATTGAGCAATGGCTTTTTCCTTATCAGATAGAGGATAGTCAGCATCACCAGAGCCAATCTGAAGCCCCGCTGGGCCGGGTATAAGTACCGTGAAAAGTCCGGATCCAAAATTATGCATTTGATCTGTGAGGATCTTGAAGACTTCTTGTTGTGTTTTTGCTTCTACTAGTTCACGGGAAAGACCCGAGGTTGCTCCTACTTCAGCTTCGCTTTGCAATATTTGAGGTAAAAGATGACGCAGTCGAGTAGCAAGGCTACTAATTATAAGGGCAATAGTAACATACCCAATAAATGCAATAAAATACTGCAAATCACTAACAGTAAATGAATAATAAGGCTCAACAAAAAGGAAATCAAAAACCAAAACGCTCACAATTGCCGTAAACAGAGCTACTCTGCGCCTGAAAAAGAACGCAGATATCAGAACGGGAATGAGTTGAATTATTAGCAAGTTTGAAGAGTTGATATATTCTTTAAGAAATAAATTTATGCCTACAACGGCTATAAGCAGAATAAGACTGATTATATATTCCACTGTAAAGAAAAGTGGAATTCGATTTTTGAGAGGTATGTAAACGTTTTTTCCTTTTGGCTCGTACAGGTAAACATCAATTCCATGTGACTGCCTTATGACTCTGTATACCGGAGAGGAAAATATGTCCAGCCCATGCGGTTTTCCTAGCATGATCATGCTGACATTGCTCCTTTTGGCATAGCGTATAATTTCATTAGATATGTCATTTCCACGATAACGTACTATCCGTCCACCTAATCGTCTCCCTGTTTCAAGAGCTTGATTAAGCCAAGTACGTTCCTGGGAAGATAATGCTCTTTCATCATTGATATCTACAGAAAATACAATCAGATCAGCATCGAATCTGGCTGCAAGTTTGTATGCTGCCCTAACCATATATTCAGCCGTTGGCCCTGGACGGATACAAACAAGAAGCCTTTCTACCGCCGGCCAAGGACCCGAAATAGCCCGAGTCCTCATGTAGCCTATCATCTTTTTATCGGTATACTCCGCCATAGCCCGCAGAGCAAGCTGGCGGAGTGCGAAAAGATTTCCGGTTCTAAAGAAACGCCGGATAGCGGCCTCAGCCATATCTTTTACATAGACTTTCCCGGACTTGAGACGAATATTTAGTTCTTCAGGAGTGATATCGATTAACCGAATCTCATCTGCATTAGAAAAAAAAGTATCCGGTACAGTTTCGGACACTCTAATACCAATTATCTGGGCAACAGCATCGTTCTGACTCTCAATATGCTGAATATTGACAGTTGTATAAACCGAGATTCCTGCTTGCAGAAGTTCTTCGATGTCCTGGTACCGCTTCACATGTCTGCTTCCAGGTGCGTTAGTATGAGCTAACTCATCAACTAGGACGATTTGGGGGTGGCGTTGGATAATTGCATCGAGATTCATTTCTCTTAGAGAGAGACCCTGGTGTATGATGGAAACCGGCGGAATAATCTCAAAATTCTCTGTCAGCGCATTAGTCTCAGGTCTATTGTGAGTCTCGATATAGCCAATTACAACATCTTTTCCTTCCCGTCTTCGCTGAAGAGCATCTTCAAGCATTGAATATGTTTTCCCAACACCTGGGGCGTAGCCGAGGTAAACTGTCAGCTGTCCTTCATGCTCTTTTTCCTCAGCACGGCGAGCGACCAAGAGCAAGTCCTCGGGCAATGGTCTTTCTTTTTCTTCACGGAGATCTGTTGCCATTTTCACCTCTCAAATTTTTACTCTCTTTATCAAGCGCCATGTTTAGCGACAGCACATTTACATAAGCTCCTGTAAAGGGAGAATCAACAGATTCTGAAAGCACTAGTGCTTTAATTTCTTCTTCAGGAAGGTTTCGTGCTTTTGCCACAATAGGTACCTGTATAAGTGCAGATTCCAGGCTGATATGTGGATCAAGTCCACTACCTGAAGCCGTAACCAGGTCAGAAGGTATCTGGCCTGTAACCCCAGCTTTTTGTAGTTCACTTGTCCTGTTGGCAATAGATTCCAGAAGAACTGGATTTATCGGGCCAAGATTAGATCCTCCTGAAGCGGTTGCATCGTATCCGCTTGCTGAAGGCCTGCTCTGGAAGTATTGAGATGCAGTGAAGTTCTGACCAATAAGAGTTGACCCAATAATCCGGTTGTCATTATCAACAATCAGGCTTCCATGAGCTTGATCCGGAAAAAGTAAACCAGAAACAAGCGTCACTGCTATGGGATAAACTAAACCTGTAATAATAAACAACACTGCAAATAGTAATGTGGCTTTTTTGATCGATGTCACACCAATACCTCCTCAGGCATGCATTAATCCGGCTAATACCAGGTCAATGATTTTGATTCCAATAAACGGAGCGATTACTCCTCCAAGACCAAAAATGGTCAGGTTATAGGCAAAGAGTTTCGATGCCGGCATACTCTTGAACTTAACTCCAGCAAGAGCTAGAGGAATCAACATTGGAATTACAAGAGCATTGAATATGACTGCCGAAAGAATGGCCGATTCAGGAGTTGCAAGGCCCATGATGTTCAGGATTTTAAGCTGCGGATAAATCCCTATAAGAGCAGCAGGGATAATTGCAAAATATTTGGCTATATCATTTGCAATAGAGAAAGTTGTCAAAGCTCCTCTTGTCATCAGGATCTGCTTTCCAATCTCGACAATGTCCAGCAGCTTTGTGGGATCGCTGTCAAGGTCAATTATGTTTGCAGCTTCCCTTGCAGGCTGTGTTCCATTGTTCATTGCAACAGCTACATCAGCTTGAGCAAGAGCAGGAGCATCATTTGTTCCATCCCCTGTCATGGCAACCATGTACCCTTCATTCTGGTATTCCCTGATCATTCTAAGTTTATCATCAGGCTTAGCCTCTGCCAGGTAATCATCTACTCCGGCTTCTGCTGCAATAGTGGCTGCAGTAAGAGGATTGTCTCCTGTGATCATAATTGTCTTTATCCCTATCCGACGCAGATCTGCAAACCTCTCTTTAATACCTGTTTTTAAGATATCCTTGAGGAATATAACACCAAGAATGACTTCGTTACGAGCAACTACAAGGGGTGTGCCGCCTGCAGTTGCAACTCCGTCTACTTTTCCTTTAAGATCCGAAGGAATGGTTCCTCCATGTTCCAAAACTGCTTTTGTTACTGCATCGTAAGCGCCTTTAAGGTAAGTTGTTTCATCACATTGGGCAGCACTAACTCTTGTTGCGGCTGAAAATGGTATGAATGTGACATTTTCTGGAGAAGTCGGAGTTTTTCCTGTTCTTTCCTGAATTAAAGAAATAATACTTTTACCTTCAGGAGTATCGTCTGCAGATGAAGAGAGAAAGGCAGCTTCTATCAGATCATCGAGTGACTGGCCATCTACTGTCAAAAAATTAACTGCTTGCCGGTTACCTAAGGTAATTGTACCCGTTTTATCTAGAAGCAAGACATTTACGTCTCCTGCAGCCTCAATTGCCCTTCCTGAGAGAGCTATGACGTTTAGCTGGAATAAACGATCCATTCCGGCTATTCCTATTGCTGGAAGCAGAGCTGCAATAGTAGTGGGCGCTAAACAAACAAAAAGTGCAATTAGTATAGTAAGACTTGCTGGTGAGCCTCTACCACTTGAAGCAGCGCTATATGCAGAAACTGAGTAAGTGTTGGCTACAACCGCTAAAAATACACCGGTAAGTGCAATGAGGAGTATTTCGAGAGCTATTTCGTTAGGAGTCTTTCTTCTTTCTGCACCTTCAACCATTGAGATCATGCGGTCAAGAAAAGTTTGCCCTGGATCAGCAGTGATTTTGACAATAATCTCATTAGCAATAACTGTGGTTCCTCCGGTAACAGCGCTCCGGTCACCACCTGATTCACGTACAACTGGAGCTGATTCTCCAGTAATTGCGGATTCGTTAACTAGCGCAGCTCCTTTTATAACTTCTCCGTCTCCAGGAATTATTTCGTTTGCTTTTACAAGTACAAGATCGCCTTTTCGAAGATCGGAAGAAGGTATCTCGGTAGAAACAGCATCAAAAGAATCTGTTGTAAGCTTTCTGGCTGGAACGCTGGTTCTTGACTGCCTGAGAGACGCTGCTCTGGCTTTTCCACGACCTTCAGATAGAGCCTCTGCAAAGTTTGAAAATAACACTGTCAGCCATAGCCAGAAAGACACAAAGACCGTAAAGAAGGCAGATCTTTGAGTAGCAATCTCAATTACAGAACTAATTGTGGTCAGGATACCTCCAATTTCCACAAGTAGCATAACCGGATTTTCTTTCTGCTGGCGCAGATCAAGTTTTAGCACTGAACTAACGAGTGCTTTACGAATGAGTTTAGGCTCAAAAGCACCTAAACGAGGGAATCGTTTTCTTGACATTATTAAATCCCTCCTACCATAGAGAGATATTCAGCGATTGGTCCCATTGCAAAGAGTGGGAAGAATGTAAGAGCTCCGATGATAAGGATCACCAGAATTGTCCAGACAGAAAATGTAACGGAGTCTGTGGGAAGAGTTCCTGAGCTAGGTGGAACTTTTTTCTTTTGTGCTAGCGATCCTGCCATGGCTAGCATGGAAACTGCCGGGACAAATCTACCTATCAGCATTGCCAGGCTGCCTGTGAGTGTGTAGAAAGGTTTTGATGCATCAAATCCGGCAAAGGCGCTGCCGTTATTGTTAGCCATTGATGCAAAAGCATATACTAGTTCAGATAGGCCATGAGGACCCGGATTTTTCATTAATTCTGTGACATGTGGAAGAACCAGTGCAATACCTGAAAGCAGAAGAACCATAACACCAGGAACCAGGACAGTTATTACAGCTGCTCTCATCTCCAAGATCTCGATCTTCTTTCCAAGGTACTCGGGAGTTCTTCCTATCATCAGTCCTGCAATGAAGACTGAAAGCACTATAAATCCAATCATAGTGTAGAAACCAGATCCTACTCCTCCAAAGGCAACCTCGCCAAGGAGCATCATGAACATAGTCACAAGACCACCAAGAGGAGTAAGTGAATCATGCATGGAGTTGACTGCACCACATGACGTTGCTGTGGTAGCTGTAGCATAAAGTGACGAGCCCAGGAGCCCAAACCTTACTTCTTTTCCCTCCATGGAAATTCCTGAAACTCCTAGCTCTTTTATAAGTGGATTGCCTGCCAGTTCTGCAGCGTAGAGGGAAAAAAGTCCACATAAAAATAATATTAGCATGACAGTGTAAATCATCCATCCCTGCCGAATTTTGCCAGTCATTTTTCCAAAGACTAGAGGCAAGGATGCAGGTATAATGAGAATAAGAAATACCTGAATCAAATTAGTCAGAGGAGTTGGATTTTCATAGGGATGTGCGGAATTTGCATTGAAAAAACCTCCTCCATTGGTACCAAGTTCTTTTATTGCTTCCTGAGAAGCTACGGGCCCCATTGCAATTGTCTGCTGTCCTGTAGATCCATATCCTGTAGCTTGGACATAAGGGTCTAGATTCTGAATAACACCTTGGGAAGCAAAAATTAAGGCAAAGATGAAAGCTACCGGAAGAAGAATGTAAAGAGTACAGCGAGTCATATCCACCCAGAAATTTCCTATTTTATCGGTAGAATGACGGGTAATTCCTCTCATTAATGCAATTGCTATACAGATGCCTGTAGCTGCAGAAAGGAAGTTTTGGACTGTAAAACCGGCCATCTGAGTAAGATAACTTGCTGTTGTTTCGCCGCTGTAGACCTGCCAGTTTGTATTGGTGACAAAACTAACAGCAGTGTTGATTGCAGTGAAAAG
>DASXVB010000110.1:0-21148 GCA_036504475.1 Methanosarcina sp. | reverse complement strand
TACTTGTAGAAGCTCCCCTTACTGGGGTTGAAATTGCGGTTGTTTCGCCAACACTTGCTTCTCATCATCTTCCGCATTCATCCTGTGATATAGCAGAGTATCTCCGCCATCCAGGAGCCAACACAAACATGATAGGACTTGCAAGAGGAATGGGACGTCGAGTATCCCTATCCATGGATTACGAGAGGAAACTTATCAACGAACATGATATTGCAGTTTTTACGTTCGGATCTTTCAGTGATTGCATAATAAATAAGAAACCAAAGCTTTTTGAAGGCATAGAAATTCCGATAGTGGTTACAGGTGGTCCTGACCTGAAAACCGAAGAAGTCCCTGGGGCAGACCTTTATGTTGGAAATATTGGAAGGACTTCTCACAGGTTAAGGAAAGCCGAAGAGGTTAGCGCCCTTGATAAACTCAACGAAGAGGTTGGAAAGATTGCTGATAATGTTCGTAAACAGCAGGCAAAAGACCCTCTTGCGGTGCTCCCTGCCAGAGTCATGAAGGAAATTGAAAATCAAGTCCCAGAAATTCGAACTGTACTTTCCCCTTCTCCACTTACCCTCCAGCTTAATGGGCTCAGGGTCAAGTTGCCTTATGATGAATTTCATGAAAGACTTGAGAAGTTGGAGTTCGATGAAGGAGTTATTCTTTCCGAGCTTGCAAGTATTTCCCGATCCAAAATGAAAAATTATATATTGATTAAAATCAAATCTAAGTCTGACGTTGGTTTTACAATTTGACCCGGTTTCTGTTATATTGATTTGCTTTACATTTTTCTGGGTTTGTGTCTTTTCACTTGTCCTTTAAACTGTGAAGCCTTATTCAGAAAACGGCGTTTGAATCTTTTTTCCACGTTAATCTATGCTGGTGGTTTCGTATGGAGCTTGAGGATATTGTGGAAATTTTGAAAAAGGACCCTGAGAAAGCTGTTCCTGAACTCCTTGAAGATGTCCGGAATCATTATGGCGAAGTCCCCTATATAATGAATTTCATGAAGGATCTTCCGGAGCTCTTCATCCCGAAAACACTTTATGAAAACTCTATTATGAGGGGATTCAAGAACCTTGATCCGGAAACTGTTGAACTTATTTCTATAGGAGTGGCTTCTGCGCTTCGATGTGAACATTGCCTGAAAATGCATATCAGAGTCGCAAAAAGAAAAGGAATATCAAAAGAAAAAATATTTTATGCACTTATGATTGGAGCATCTATTTCCAATGCTGCAGTGCTTGCCGAAAGTACAAGAGCACTTGCATCTGAGTTTCCGAGTGACGAAAATGAAGACGAAAAATACTCCCGTGATCCAAATTGTGAGATGTGTGATCTATCTAGAAATACTCTTTAATCTATAAACAAACCAGTACATATATAAATTAGATTTTTGCAAACTTGTAATTTAAGTCCATCAGGACTTAATTTTATTTTGAAAATAATCCGCTGACGAAATTTTAATCTGAATTTTATGTTAAAGTAACTTCATAACTAATTTTCATAACATCATGCTTATTTTTAGCCATATTTATATAAGTCTACCGATCTATGTGAGGCGTTGTAAATATATAAGATAAATGCAGGAGTTACTGTTATATCATATTTTCAGAGTCACTAATATTTATTGGGAGGTCGGTTTATATAAATCGCAACAGTATTTGTGGAATTATATTGCCCTTTGTGCTGTTACTGAGTATACTTGTTTTACCGATTGTCTCGGCTGATTCTGATACCAATCCAGAAAGACTTTTAGACTATCCATGGGATCACTCTCCTATTACAGTATATATAGATAACAGCAATGTGCCTGAACACTACAGTCCTACCTATTATACCCAGATAGAAAAGGCTATGGAATACTGGGAAAATGGAGGAAACGGAAATCTTAAATTCACACCTGTTTTCAAACTTGTTAATTCTACAGACGCTGATATAACTATAAAATGGGTTGAAAATCTAGAGAGTGTTGAAGGGGCTCCTTCAGGAGTTGCTGGCTATGCAAGCCCTAGGGTATCTAATGGTCGATATATAAGGGTGGATATAGTCCTTGAGACCGGAAATTTTCAGGGAAGAGTCTGGCGCCAGTATGGGGATGCAACAATGCTCTCTATTGCAAAACATGAATTTGGGCATGCCCTTGGTCTGGGGCACAGCAGCAATAGGCAGGATATTATGTATCCGGAATACGAGCAAACAGATGATATAAATCCTCTTCTTCTGAGCAAGTATGGGCCTTTACTGCGTTTTGGGGCTTTTGCAGCTTTTGCTGTTTTCCTGTACCTTGGAATCAGCTGGCAGCATAGCAGAAAAAAAAGGAAAAAACTTGAGGACAAATATCTCAAGTAAATTTACTTTGAAGTAACCTTAGAGTAAATCCAAGTTAAGAACCTCTCTCAAAAAAGTCAATAGTGGTTCTAAAAAGAACAAATTGTTGTTAGTACTCTCATAACTAAAAGTGAAACTACAAAAAATTTAGATGAGAATATTGAACTCTCATCATATATTTTTCGTTCTTAATTATATATTCTTACTTTCTTTTATACAAAAACACAGCAAGCAAACTAGCAATTCCAAAAACAGTTTCAAAGCCCGGAGATTTTTTGCCTTCATTACTAGAAGTATTTGTGCTTTGTGTTTTTTCAACATTTGTTGCATTACTTGCATTATTTTCAAGACTACTAATGTTAGATCCAGATTGAGCTTCAGACTTTGTTTCGTTCAGAGTTCCATTTGCTATCATCTTTCCAGTTATTGAAAATGGAGAGGAGAATCCCGGGGTTTCGGCTGTGAAGTATAAGTACTTGTCGTCTTCCCCTTTAAGAGTGGTTTGAAGAGAATTCCATTTTGTATTATTGTATCTATTAAAGGTGATGGAAGACTTGTCTATATTTTTCTCTTGTAACCAGGATTTTTCAACCTTAAAATATACTGTTGCATTTTCAATATTATCAGGAGTTGCAAATCCACTGTTCCCTACCCAGATGTTTATGAACTTATATATTTCATTAGAAGGTGGTTCTGAAACCAGAGTGGACTGATTTGTTAACATCTCAACTATAGCTGTAGTCTTGCCAGCAGTCTTTTTTGAATCAAAGCTTATATCCATAACGGGAGTGGAATTTTGTGTGAAATTAAAATTTACAGAATTTCCGTTCGTAATAGAGGTCTGTGAAAGTTCTTTAGCCTCTACATTGCTTTGAAGCTCGGGCGAAACGCCGGCCCCTCCGCTACCACTTCCACCACTGCTGCTACTGCTATCAACTATAGTAACGGTTCCAACGCTCGCTCCACCGCTGCTGCTGTCCTCACTACCGCTTCCCCCACTTGAGCTAGCTACTTCTTGCACATTTATTGTTTTGTTTGCTAAGCTTGTTCCGTTTTCATTGCTTGCTGTAAGCGTCACCGTGTAGTTTCCTGCTGTTGAATAAGTATGTTCTGGATTCTGCTCGGTTGAATTAGTTCCGTCTCCAAAGTTCCAGTTCCATCCATTTGCATTTTGTGAGGTATCTGCAAACTGCACATTGAGACCATTGGAAGTATCAGCGTCAAAACCTGCTTCAGGAAGAACTAGCTGTTGTCCCTGAACAGTTATTTCTTGAGCTGCTACATCCCAACCTCTTTCATTGCTCACTTCTAAAACAACTCTATAAGTCCCGGGAGAAGTGAAAGTATATGTTGGGTTCTTTTCTTTTGAAGTATTCGTCAGGCCGAAATACCATAAACTTGAAGTTGCATTTTGACTGTTATCAGTAAATGTTACGGTCAATGGCGCATATCCAGAAGTGGAGGATGCAGAGAAATTGGCGACTGGCAGGCCTGTAGTGTTTTTATTGCCAACTACATAATCTATCTTTTTAAGTGAATCACTTCCGCCAGGTCCAGATACAATCAAAGTAACGTTAAAAACTCCATAAGCTTTAGCTGCTCCAAATCTATGATAGGTAGTTACCTCATTTCCTTTTCCGCCACTGTAAGACCAATGGTTAATTTGTGGATTATAAAATTCCCATTTCCAGTTGGTAACTTGACCGGTCACGTTACCAGTTAACCTTGAATCAAAAGGAGAAGTTCCTTTTGTAATGTTACAAGTAAAATCATTAATTGTTACATTGCCTGCAGCTGAAGCTACCTCAATTGATGGTATAATAGCTAAAACTACTTGCAACAATAGTATAAATAATAAAACCATAGATGAAACGGATTTTTTCATACAAGTCCTCCTTAGGACGAACTCAACTAAGATGTGAATTCTACTGACTTTTTTATTTAGTTGCGCAAGTCCTAGTTATTTTCACTAGGCTGTTTACAAAATAATGACCAAAAAATTTGTTCTTAAATATAAGCTTACTTTTTTGAATAAAATTATTTTTATAGTTAGTTTCTAAAAAGAAGTATAGTTGATCCTTTATTTCTTGAAAGCAAACCAAATAAAGTAATAACTAAGGGGATAATTCTTTAGGTCTTAATTATAGATTTATTAAATTATGACTCAGTTCCAAAATCTAGTGATCTTTGCATTTTTGATTTAAACGTTGAATTTCCAAGAAGAGTTCAGTCTTCAATCAAATTAAATATTCGAGATCTGCCGGCATCAATTAATCGATAACATTCAAAAAATTAGGACCATTTTCAAAATATAGTAATTTTTAATTTTAAGTTCATCGCTAGATTTTGGCATTGTGTCCTTTCTAGGAAACCAAAATAATTGTTTAAGTCACTGTTTATTAGCTTGTTCAAATTAATACTTATTACTCCGTCACTTACTCATTATTTCTCTTCCAGAAGATATCTTTTAAACCATTCTCCAGCCAGATTTGCGACTTCTTCTAACGTGCCTGGTTCTTCAAAAAGGTGGGTTGCTCTAGGTACAATTTTAAGTTCTTTTTGTTCTATCTTTAATTGATCTAATGCCCATTGATTCATTTCTATTACTTGATAATCCTCCCCTCCTACGATCAGCAATGTTGGTACCTTTACGTCTTTCAGAGCTTTTTCAGCCAAATCAGGTCTTCCTCCTCTAGAAACGACCGCTTTTATAGTATTCGTATGCTCTTTTGCAGCCATTAGTGCAGCTGCAGCCCCCGTACTGGCACCAAAATAGCCTATAATGAGTTCTTTTGTGTCAGGATTGCTTAAAAGCCAGTTTGTTACGCTAATAAGCCGGTTTGCAAGCAAGTCAATATCAAACCTGAGGTGAGCCGTTATCATATCAATTCTCTCTTCCTCAGCTGTCAATAGATCAAATAATAGTGTTCCAAAGCCTTCTTTTTGAAGTTCCTGCGCAACATACTGGTTCCGAGAACTGAAACGACTGCTCCCGCTACCGTGTGCAAAAACAACAATTCCTTTTGCTCCCTCAGGAATTGTGAGGTTTCCTTCAAGTGTGATAGAATTAATTGGAATCTGAATTTCACTACTGCTTTTACTTTTACTTGATAGTTTGCTCATGCTTAACCCCCCAAAAGTTCTACGATTTATTGCGGATCTTCATATGAGAATGTTAACTCGGATTATCATCTTGCTGGAAGATCCTTTGCTTTATCCAGAAGTTCGCAGACTTCTTTGTCACTTGTCTGACTGAAATCCTCATACCAGGCTCCAACCCCATAGAAAGGTTCAGGGGTAGCCATACATACTACTTCGTTTACCTCCCTTCCGAAAAACTCGCATGTATCAGGTGCAGCCGTGGGAACTGCAACCACTATTTTAGCAGGGTTTTTAGTTTTGAGGGCAGCTACAGCTGCACGCATTGTCGCACCCGTAGCAAGCCCGTCATCTATCAAAATTATAGTCGAGCCGCTGATTTCAGGCTTGGGTCTATCTCCACGATAAGCACGTTCCCTGCGTTCAAGTTCTCTTAGTTCATTCTCAGCTACCCTATCAATTACCCTTTCAGGTATCTGAAAAGACCTGACAACATCTTCATTTAATACACGGATATTGTCTGAGGCTATCGCTCCCATTGCCAGTTCTTCATTTCCGGGCACCCCCAGTTTCCTTACTATAAATACATCCATTTTTACATTCAGTTCCTTCGCAACTTCAAATGCTACTGGAACTCCACCACGCGGGAGAGCAAGTATCAGCACATCAGAACGGTTTGCGTATTTAGAAAGTTTTCTTGCCAGCTTTCTTCCGGCATCCACTCTGTCTTTGAAAAGCGCCATTGTTCCCCAACCCTCTGTTGAACCGGATTAATTGATTAGATAAGCCATGTTAATTCATAGTATCTATGTCCAAACCCTTAAACATATAGAGTATAAAATTTAAGCTAAGAATATTATATTATTTATTTTTCAAAAGAGACCTTTTAGAATAGAGACAGGAAAACGTAAAAATCTGAAATTTTTTACTTTTTTAATATATTAATAAATATTACCATTAAATTATATAGGGCATTCGAAACTTTTTACGTCAAATTATTTTTTGTTTATAGGCAATTTTTTAAATAATTAATTTAAAATAATTTATGCTCTTTGTATATCCTAGAGTTAGGAAGTGAGTTGGGTATGAATAAGTAAAGAATTGCCTGGAGGCTATTGATGATTTTACTTGGGACCGGTAACATTTGGGGGAGTGTATCGTCTGCGCTATTGTACTGAGAAATACAATAAACGGAATCTAACGCCTCTGGGCTTCTTCTTAATTTCTTTTCTGAAATTATTTTTGCGTTTCCGATTCAATTATTTTGCAAGTTATTTCAGGTATAAGAATGCATTAAGGTGATAAACTATAGTAAATTTTAGTATAACTTGATCTTGAGGCCACTTGGTAAGTCTAACCAGTTCAGTCTTTCCAGTTTATCTGAATCCTATGAACTCTTCAGCATTAGTGCAATGGGGGTAATTGAACATATTAGATGTTAAGAAAAACATGTCAATAGTAGACTTCTATGAAGTCATGGTCTGGATAACCATAATTATTTTGCTTTATTTAATTAGCCTTAGCAATTATCTCCTCTTCCATACAGTAGTACAGTTATTCAGCGTCTACTTTGCATACGTGATATTCCTCATTGTATGGAAATCAAGAGACCGCCTGGAAAATCGATATCTTATAATTCTTGGAGTCAGCTACTTTTTTGTCGGAAGTTTCGACTTTTTGAGCACGCTCACACTCCATGGAATGAAGATACTTTCAGGGTTTGATACAAATCTCACTTTTCAACTACAGATAGCTGCAAGGCTCCTTGAAAGTGTTTCTTTTCTGATAGCTCCGTTATTTTTGATGCATGCTGGAGAGAAGCAGGAAAGCAATGTTAGAATCTTTGAAAGTGCGACTTTTGCCTGGAAAGCCTTTCTTGTATATACAGTAGTTACTCTTACCTATCTGATTTCAATATTTTTTTCCCATAATTTTCCGGATTTTTATATCCAGGATTCAGGATTTATTCAAGTCAAAACAGCAAGCGGATACTTAATTCTTTTCATACTCCTATGCTCACTTTTTCTTCTATATATAGTCAGAGACAGATTCGAAGAAAAAGTCTTCAGCTTGCTCTCAATATCCATAGTCTTGACAATCTTTGCAGAGCTGTTTTTTATATTTTACAGTCAAATGGACGAGATTCCGGGTGTTGTAAACCTCTTCTTTAAATTATTATCTTTTTACCTGATTTATAAGGCAATAGTAGATATCGGATTTGAAGAGCCTTGTAGTTTGCTTTTCAGGGAGCTTAAACACCGAGAAGAAAATTTCAGGCAGAAAGCCGTCTTCTTTGGGGACGAGTACAGTCATATTTGCAGAATGATAAGCAAGAAATACCTTACTGAACATCGAAATAATGAGAAAGAATATTCTGAAAATGATCCAAACAGTTATAGTTCCTACATGCAAAATCTTCAGGGAATTGGATTTCAATTTAATAAAGATTTTAAATTGATATTTCTACACGGTCCTGTTAAGGAGATGACAGGTTACACAAAACAGGACCTTCTATCTGGAAAAATCTCTTGGGAAGAGATGATTATACCTGAAGACCGTTCTTTGATTTTTGAAAACAGAAAAAAGTTGAAATCAAGTATGGATTTTGTTATCGAAAGCGAATACAGGATATGTGCCAAGAATGAAGAAATAAAATGGGTCAGGGAAATAATTCAGAAAATCTCGGGAGAATCTGAAAGTTCAGGAAAGTTCCAGGGTCTGGTTTATGATATTACTGAACGCAAAATGGCTGAAGAAACCCTGGAAAAAATAGACAAAATTCGAGTAAAAGAGGTCCACCACCGGATAAAAAACAACCTTCAAGTAATCTCATCTCTCCTCAGCCTGCAAGCAGAAAAATTCGAAGACAAAGAGGTCATTGAGGCTTTTAGAGAGAGTCAGAACCGCGTTGCGTCCATAGCAATGATTCATGAGGAACTCCATGAGAGTGAAAGCACAGATGCTCTCGATTTTGCAGACTACCTGCGAAAGCTAACCACAGACCTTTTCAGTTCTTATAACGTAGGAAATAGAAACATAAACCTCAAATTGAACCTTGAGCAGGTTTATCTGGACATGAATACTGCAATTCCTCTTGGAATTATTGTAAATGAGCTCATTTCAAATTCCCTGAAGCATGCTTTTCCCACGGGGAAAGGAGGCGAAATAAATATAAATTTTTGCAGAAGCGAAACTTTTGCCGCAAATTATGACCTATCAAGTCCTGATAATGCTTGTCCAGATAGCGAAGACTGTATAAATAGTGGTAGTTTCCGTTATATACTTACAGTGGCAGATAATGGAAGAGGGATTCCCGAAGAAATTGACTTCAAAAATACTGACTCTCTGGGACTCCAGCTTGTAAATATTTTAGTAGAACAAATCAACGGTTGTATCAAGCTTAAAAGAAGCCAGGGAACAGAATATATTATCTGTTTCCGCAATGAAGGAAAATAAGATTATAAAATTTCGAAATATCTATTTATTTCAGATTTTTCGTCTTCGCAAAACTGTTTTCTCTTTCCTTAAACGCATAAAAAAAATTCATTTTATAAACTCTTCTTGAGGTAGTTCTGTGAGACGCAACACAAAGGAATGGAAAGAAAAAAGAGCCGAATTTCTCAAAGGTAAGACCTGTGAACAGTGCGGTTCTTCCGATTCCCTGTGTATTCACATTCCAAGAGCTTTCTCTCCGGCACAGGTTAGCTCTGAGATTTATAGTGCTGCGTATGCTAGGTTCAGAGAAGTTTATAGGCAGAGATACCAGAAGTTCGATTGGATTTCAACCGGCAAACACCGTCACAAAAGCCACCCAACCTGGCATAAAGCTTCAACTGTACATAAAATTAAACCTGATCACACTAACCTTGAGGAGCAATTTATTGAAGTTCTCCTTGAGGACTCAGGAGAAGGCAATTTCAAAAAGCTTTATCATGAATGGCTTGAAGAAACCGAGATTAAAGAACTGATTGAAGAAGAAATTCTAAAAACAGAGAAGCAATGCGAGTCCTTGACAAATGTAATTGTGCTCTGTAAACGCTGTCATTTTGCAAGCCTCAGGGGTATGAATCTCTGCCCTGTATGCAAAAGTAAATATAAATCCGTAAACTATGAAACCTGTTTTGACTGTCTGCCTGATGGAAAAAAAGCGGGATTTAGGGAAAGGCAAAACCGATAAGTTTCCAGAGAGCACAGGGCTTCCCCTTTAATCATTCCTTTTCATCCTATATCTTTCTGGAATACCCTTTCAAAGAAGAGCCCAACCACTTCCTCCGCATGCCCTGCAAGTTCCATTCTCAAGGTTTCCTGACCCATTACAGAGGGGACATACTATTGCAGGCTGAGCAACGAGCACGTCACCCTGCCCACCGCAGGCTTCACAAATTCCCCCATTAGCATGTCCGGTTCCATTACAAAGAGAGCATTTTTCCGGAGCGTATTCGGTCTCTATATAGCTTTGAAGAATCTTATCACCTTCAGAAGTACGTTTCTATAATTATTGTCTGAAAAAATCCTTTTGATATATATTTTCGGCTTTCTGGGTTAAAAGCTCTTTCAAAAAGATAAAAAGGAAAAGGTTATAACTTAATTGCCGATTTTCTTTCTTTTGGCATCAATAGGCTATTTCATATTCATCGTGAAATATTATAAAAGAGCTGAAGAAGCTGTAAAAATTTGATTCTCGAAACTATTTTAAGATATTTCTCTTTAAATTTCACTATTTCAATTACCAGTCTCAGAAATGCATTTTGTCACAGGATACTATATCTCCAAGTATTTGATGGCATTTGCCATCCTGATCTTCCTGAATATAAAGGAAAGCTTTGTCAAAAAATCCTTTCTCTTCTGTTATTCTTCCTAATATTTATTTATATATTCTCTATCTAGTAACATTAAATATTACTTTTTATGATTCCGATAATTTCATATAACATCAAAAAAATAATAATCATTAGGGAAGGGTTTTTGAAGTTGTGTCCTCGAGAATTCAAACTGTGAAAAGAGGACACTATATGAATAGGTAGCTAAGTAGGGAGTTGGAACTATGGCAGATCGAAATAATCCAGATTTTTTGTCAGCGAGCACGCTAAAAGGAGATAAGGTCATCAACGCAGCCGGAGAAGATATTGGAAAGATTGAAGAATTAATGATCGACTTACGCGATGGAAGGTTAGCGTTTGTAGTACTTTCTTTCGGCGGATTTCTAGGTATGGGCAACAAATTGTTTGCTATTCCTTGGCAAGCTCTTAGATTAAAACTTCATGACCACGCCTTCGTCCTTGATGTTCCTAAAGATGTCCTAGAAAAGGCAGAAGGTTTTGATAAAGACAACTGGCCTATAACTTCCCGTGAGTGGCTTTCCACTGTGTACGGGTACTATGGATACCAGCCTTACTGGCAGACAGCAATGCCTGGAGAGACTGAATCTGAAAGGATGGCCCGCATGGGAAGTACGTCGGCATCCAGGGAAAATCCAGATTTCTTGTCAGCAGGTACACTAAAAGGGAATAAAGTTGTCGATAGTGCTGGGGAGGATATTGGGAAGATTGAAGAATTTATGATTGATCTTCAGGATGGAAAAGTAGCATATGTCGTAGTCTCACACGGTGGAATTCTGGGCATGGGCAACAAATTGTTTGCTATTCCTTGGCAGGCTCTTTCTCTAAGGGTACATGAACATGCTCTCGTCCTTGATGTTCCTAAAGAAACCTTTGAAAAGGCAGAAGGTTTTGATAAGAACAACTGGCCTTTAACTCGTGAGGAGCTTTCCAGAACCTACAGCTATTATGGATATCAGCCTTACTGGCAGACAGGAATGGCGGCACCAGCAATAGGAGCAACAGGAGTTTCGGCAGCAATGCCAGCTGAGACTGAATCTGAACGGATGGAAAGAGAAGCAAAGGCACGGACAGTAAGTACAACGGGTAGAGAGATGCCGGATTTTTTGTCAGCAAGCACTATAAAAAAGGATAAAGTAGTCAATAGAGCAGGAGAAGACCTTGGGAAGATCGAAGAATTAATGATTGATCTTGAAAACGGTAGGATAGCGTACGCTGTACTTTCTTTTGGTGGGTTCTTGGGTATGGCCGATAAATTGTTTGCTATTCCCTGGCAGGCTCTTACACTAAGGCTGCATGAGCACACATTCTTACTTGATATTCCCAAGGATGTACTGGAAAAGGCAGAGGGCTTTGACAAGGGCCACTGGCCTTTAACTCGTGAGGAACTTTCCAGAACTTATGCCTATTATGGGTACAAGCCTTACTGGCAGGGAGAAGTGGTCGAACGAGCTGAAATACCTAGAGAGACTCAACCACAGAGGACAACCCGAACTGAAAGGGAAAAATCCTTTGAAACAGCAGAAGAATTAATAGCGGAGCAGGAAAAAGAGCGGATAGAACAGCTGGAAAAGACAGAAACCGATAAAGAGAAACTTGAGCATCTGGAACGAGAAAAAGCAATAGCAGAGAGGCGGGAACATAAGTACCACTGAAAAAGAAAAGGTAATAATAGGAGAGGCGAGAACACAAATACAAGTGATAAACACATAAATTCAATGATAAAAATATGAGGGGACATATTTTAAGTGTCTCCCCCTATTTTTACAATCAAGTTGTCTTTTCTGTCAAAAGCCTTGCAAGCAGCGATTTTTTAATTTCTACAGCATTATTGGGGCACAGTTCACGACAGCAATAGCACAGGATACATTTCTCCTCATTGATCTTAAAACTCCCGTCTTCGAGCCGTTCAACAGCATGGGGAGAGCAGTTTAAATAGCAGGCTCCGCAGTGAGTGCATTTTCCCCTGTTGATCTTGGGATATATTTTATAGTATTTCCCTAGATTGCGAGTAAGAAAAGAAGGGGCTGTACTGACTCCTCCACTGGATGTTTTGAATTTCATTTTAACTTCTTTTAACGGAGTTCCGACCACAACAGGGCACTGGTTTCCAAAGCCTTTTTTCATAGCTCCTGCAGTCGTAGGAATTTTAAGGGGGTTAAAACCTATCATTTCCGCAGCAACAATATCCAGGGAAACACAGCCCTGGCTTGCTAGAATTACTCCGGAATTTACGGGTTTCCCGTGAGAAGGTCCATTTCCTTCCATGCCAATGACTCCGTCCATAACTGCAAAGCTAGGCTTGACAACTGAGTATACGTCAGCAACAGCTTCCCCAAAAAGATCCCTTTTTCCAAGGAGATGTGCCTCTTTTCGACACCTTAAAGGTAAAGTCCCGAAAAAGTTCTTGACCGCACCTGTGTAATAGGTAAGCTCATGAGTTTTTAATTTCGGAAGAGATATTACCACATCAGCCTCAAGGACAGGATTTGCGATGTATAGTTTGCGAAATTGCAGTGGGTCAGGAACGTCTACAAGGGTGAAGCCTGCAGTTTCAAAATTTACTACCTTTGCTCCGGCTTTTCGAGCAGCTTCTTCTATACCTGAAGTTTTCAGGGCTTTTGAGGTGGCTCCTGGCCTTGAGATACCAGCTCCATCGCCGACGACAGGTCTTCCCCCGGCCTGAAGCACGAACTCGCACATTGACGCTACAACTGAAGGATGAGTGGTTACTGCACTTTCAGGAGAAACAGCCGCAAGGATATTTGGTTTAATAAGTACGCGGTCACCGGGATGAATTATATTCTCAAGGCTCCCTAAAAGTTCCAAAGCCTGTGCTATCGCTTTTTCTGTATCAGAATAATCATGGCAGCGAACTATAGATACTCTATTCACGGCTGGAAAATAAATGAGTTTATTATTGAATTTCTTTCCGGTTCGAATTTAATTGGTATTTTTCTAGCTCTATCCTAACTCTCTTATCGGTTTTTAATCCCTATCCTGAAATCAATTTCTTCAGCTATGCTTTCAAGCTCATCGAAAATTCTTTCCGAGTCCTTTCGCATCTCTTTTACTGCAGCTTTCAGGCTCCCCCCGCGTAGATATACCAGGCGTTTTTTTCTGTAAAGGAGACCTGAATCGTTAAGATTCCTGAGGTGATGGTTTACTCTGGATATTTTTATCTCAAGGTCATCAGCAAGGGCTTCTGAAGAAGTTATTTCCTCATTTGAAAGTTTATCAAGCAGGCTAAAAACTATCCTGGTCGCAGTATTTTCCGTATCCCTACCTGAAGAAAAACCAAAGCTATCGCATAACCAAAGAAGGTCATCTTCTAAACTTTTGACATGCGGTTTTTCAAGGTATCTTAGGATTATCTGTTGAACCATCAGTATATATTTTACAATATCTTATATATATAATTTCTTTGTATTTTGTATATATCATTTCGATTTTTTGGGAATCGTATTTATTTTTTCCAGTAATTTTTAAATATGAGTTCCACATTATATGCAGATAGTCAAGCGCACGAGCGTTCAATATATTAACCAATCCCATAATGACTTATAGCTACCAGTTATTTTTTAGCTAACTGGGGTCACTTACACATAAGGAGGAACAATAGAGTGATTATTAAACCTATTGGCGAACGAGTTTTACTCAAGCACCAGAAGAAAGAAGAAGTGACAAAAGGTGGGATCTATATCCCAGAGTCTGCACGGCAAGAGAAAAAAGAAGGTGTTGTTATTGCTGTAGGGACTTTTGAAGATGGAAAGGAGCTTCCCCTGAAGAAAGGTGACCATGTAATTTACGGGGGATATCAATCAGATGAAATTGAAATTGATGATGAAAAGTACATTTTTGTCGACTTTAAGGACATCCTGGCAACAGTTGCAGAAGAATAATGTTGAACGAGGCCTATTCTGAAGAACATAGTATAAGAGTTATTCAAATTTAACTCAAGAAACTTAAGAGTATATTCAGATTTGATTCAGGAAAATATTTTGATTTTAATCTAGGTGAATATGGATGGCTTCAAAGCAGATAATGTTTGATGAAAGTGCAAGAAAGGCACTTTTAAACGGTGTGGACAAGGTTGCAGATACTGTCAAGATAACTCTCGGACCAAAGGGACGTTATGTTGTGCTGGACAAAAGTACAAAACCTGTGGTCACAAACGACGGGGTAACCATTGCAAAGGAAATCGAGCTTCATGACAAGTTTGAAAATATGGGGGCTAAACTTGTCAAAGAAGTTGCTTCCAAAACTCAGGACAACACCGGAGATGGAACAACTACCGCAACTCTTCTTGCTCAAAGCATGATTCGGGAAGGCCTAAAAAATATCAGTGCCGGAGCAAACCCAATAGATGTCAAAAAAGGTATTGAGATTGCAACAGAAAAAGTTGTAGGTTATCTCAAGACCAAGAGCGTTGAGGTAAAAGGTAAGGAGAAAATCGTACAGGTAGCTACAATTTCTGCAAACAACGATGAAGAAATAGGTAACTTGATCTCTGATGCCATGGAAAGAGTCGGCTATAATGGGGTAATTATGGTTGAGGATTCCAAAACAATGGAAACCAGCCTGGATGTTGTAGAAGGAATGCAGTTCGACCGGGGTTTTGTATCTCCGTATATGGCAACCGATACCGAGAAAATGATCTGCGAGTTTGACGATCCTTACGTCCTGATCACGGACAAGAAAATCAACAGTATGAAGCAGATTGTCCCCGTACTTGAAAAAGTCGCCTCTGAAGGCCGTTCCCTCCTTATTATTGCCGACGATGTAGATGGGGATGCCCAGGCCGCTCTTATCCTGAACATCATTCGTGGAGCATTGAGGGTATGTGCTGTCAAAGCTCCAGGTTTTGGAAATGAAAGAAAGGAAATGCTTGAGGATATTGCTGTGCTGACCGGCGGGCAGGTAATCAGTGAAGAAAAAGGTATGAAGCTTGAGGAATTCGAAGATTATATGCTTGGAAGTGCCAGAAAAGTCACAGTTGATAACCACAAGACCATCATTGTGGAAGGTAGGGGCGATAAAGCAAAAATTAATGAAAGAGTCAAGCTTATCGAAGCCCAGGTTAACATTGCAGATGCGGATTATAGGAAAACTGAACTCAAAAAGCGTCAGGCAAAGTTAGGAGGCGGAGTCGCAGTAATCAAGGTGGGAGCTGCAACCGAAACTGAGCTGAAAGAGAAAAAGATGAGAATTGACGATGCTCTTAATGCCACAAAAGCTGCGGTTGAAGAAGGAGTGGTTACCGGGGGCGGAATAAGCCTTTTCCGTGCAGCTTCCATTCTGGATTCCCTGAAACTTGAAGGTGACAGAGAGATTGGTGTAAAGATAGTCCAGAGAGCTATCGAGGAACCGGTACGCCAGATTGCTACAAACGCAGGCAAGGAAGGAGCTGAAATCGTTGCAACCATCAGGGCTGAATCCAGCGAGCTTTTTGGATACAACGCAAAGAAAGATATCTTCGAAGATCTTTTCGAAGCAGGAGTCATTGATCCTACAAAAGTAGTCAGAAGCGGCCTTCAGAACGCTGCCTCAATTGCAGGAATGGTACTTACAACCGAAGCTCTTGTCACTGATTTCGACGAAGAAAAGGACGAAAGGACATCTGCAATCATAATCTGATCGTAGATTTTGCTTTCTTTTTCCGTTTTAACCTTTTATTTTTTCTTTTTTACCTTTTCATCGTTTATTTCCTATCATTGCGGGAAAAAATCAATAAGAGAATAAAAAAGGAAATTTTTCCCTGGACATTTATAAATTTGATGGCTCAAAGGGAGTTTCTGAATTCTATGAAAAACATAGTTTTGCAAATTTGGTATACTCATTATTAAATTTTAATCCAGACTGCAAACGACTTCGCAAACATGACCGTATAATTCTTTCCAGAGAATAGCTTGACTATCAAGGAGCTTCAACCTTTCTTCGTAGGGTTTTCCTTCTTTTTTGTTTTCTATGTCGTTAAGCTTATTCACAATTCTTGTGACTTCTGTTAGGTCACTCATACGCAATCAATCCCTTTTCAATATTTCATTTTGTAATTTACTCTTACCTGTAATATACTCACAATATATTACAAACAAACTATTTAAAAATATTGAATATATAATCAATTAGGATTATTAACTTAGAGCTGTCCCAAAACCTACTTATTCTAACTAATTAGGAATTTTTAGTATCATTTCCTATGTAGATTTTCTATTGACTGTTCCAAATAGAGATTAAAAAATCAAATTTTGAGTTTCGGATAGGCGCATTATGTAATGGAATTTTTTATATAAAACAGAGAAATCGCGATTTAAGGTTCCTGAACAATTAACTTTTTATCCTAATTCCCTTCAGTTATTACGGTGTTTCTGTCTCCATTTAGTCTCTATCTCCTTTCAGTTACAATGATTTTCTAATGTTGCGTTATTAGCGGCTACTATTCTATCTAATATGTTTATGCTTGAGTTTATTGTAAAAAGGTGAAATGACGCATGCTTGAAGTTTACTGTGATTCTTCCTTTAATGAAGGTGAGGACTCTTATATTGGTTGTGTGGTGCTTCGCGATGGCAATCAGATCCATCAGTCTACAACAAAGGTTCCTGGTGTCTCTCAGAGTAACCTTGAATGCGAAATTGCAGCTCTTAACTTCGCTGTAACCCTTACCGGAATTTTTTCCGAAGGCGACTGGGATATTACAATTTATAACGATTCTACTGAAGCCGTAAAAGCTTTCCAGAAGGAAAATCAGGAAATCGAAAAGAAATTGTCTGGGCTCAATATTAATTTTGAATATATCCCACGTGAGAAGGTGAATCAGGCAATTGCGGACAGTTTATCTAAAAAATTTCCGGTATTTTTCCTTAATATTCCCACATGTGAAGTGGAATCTTTTTCCCGGAGGGAAGATATTCTATCCGATATTGCCCGAAACGGGCGCAATATCCTTTATCTAGAGAAAATTGAAGAAAAGTCTACAAATAAGAAAACCTGCTACAGGCTGATCATCCGTACTGTGGATAAAATCCTTTCAGATGACCGATTTTATCTTATCAAAAAAGGAGGCCCAGGAACTCAGGTAAAAGTCGCAGAAGAAATAAGGAAAGACCTGTCCGATCCACATATTCTCTATTTGCTGGAAGCAAAAAATGTCAGGCTTGAAAACTCCTACTTCCTGCTGACGGACGAAACCTGGGGGCTTAGAGGTACGGACAATCAGACCTGCTCCATTCTTCCAAGTTCAATTCCCCACAGGATCATCTGTGACGAAGTTGACCGGTCCCCCCAAAGTCTCTTCAGAAGAGCCGAACGTTTCAGGTAATTTTAACCCGCTGAGCCACAAGCGTTGTTCTGCAACCGTTGCGCCGGTTGATCACGCCTATAGGGTTTGGGGGTAAGATTATCAAACTCAAACGTTGCCATGTTTTCGATCAAACCTTTTCTCAAAAGGTTTTCGCTCAAGCCTTTTTTGAAAAGGCTTGTGGTCAAGCAGTTTTTTGAAAAGGCTTGTGAAAAGCTTGTAGTACCTAATATTTATTGGTATTCCGACTTATATACCATAGGGGATGCGAAGTTATGGCAAAATATCCTGAAAATGAAGTGCGTTCGATTGTTCCTGGTATTGAGCAGGGTGCTGGTAAAGAATCTGAAGGGAAGGACGAAGAACCGAAAAAGGCCGGTATAGAGGAGGTTCAGTATACTTTCACTCCGTCCGATGAGAGCTGCATATCCTGTCTTGAAATGCCTGAGGCACAGCGCAGAACTTTCATCCTGGAAATACAGCAGGTGGCAGAAAAGATACTCAAAGCTCATGGAATTATCAATGAAGTTGCTGATCTTTTAAAGGGAGAGTGGTTCCTTAAGCTCCAAAAACCAGGGTTTGATAAGAAATTGGTTCTTGCAAAATATGGAGAAGAAATTTCTATAGGGCTTTATACTTACTCGGATGAAATACCTGTTCCTGATCCTAACCTTGTTTTGCTCTCACAGAATGGATTTTGGTATCCGCAGAGAATCGAGGAAAAGTTTGAGGAAACGGTCTCTTCCTTCTTTACAGGGGCATATGGGGACTATGATTTCCTTAATATTATTCCTGAAAACCTTGAAAAGTTCCAGATTTTCCAGCGAGATTTTGCGAAAACACTTGAAAATCAGAGTTGGAATAGCCCGGATACAAAAATTCTCAGAAAAGTCACGCCCAGAGATTGAGCTACATTCTAAAACTAATTTCACACCTGGAATTAATTTTTTCTTTTCGATCTTCTCAATTCTAATTTGGTTTTTCCCACAGAATATTTAAATCTTGAAAGCGTACGCAGTTTCAGATATAGCTTCAGCGGTATTACTTGCTTTTATTTCAGTTCTCTCATAATAATTGATTTTCAGAAGGTCTTTTATGTTTTCAATAAATTCCGAATGCATCCTCTCAAAAAAATCTGAAGATATCCCTCCTTTCTATGTAATGGAAGTTCTGGAAAGCGCCCAGGCCCTGGAAGCTGAGGGAAGAAATATAGTTCATCTTGAGGTAGGAGAGCCTGATTTTCCTACAGCCCCACATATATGCGAGGCCGCCTGCGCTGCTATTGGTCGGGGATCCACAAAATATACCCATAGCCAAGGACTTCCTTCGCTCAGAGAGGCAATAGTTGAATCTTACCATCGGAAGTTCGGAGTCGATCTAAATCCGGATCAGGTTATTGTAACCTCTGGCACAAGCCCTGCTCTCTTGATAGTTTTTATGGCCTTGCTTGAGAAAATGGATGAAGTAATAATGTCGAACCCCCATTATGCCTGCTATCCTAATTTTGTTAAATATCTTGGTGGAACTCCTGTTTTTGTTTATACGAGCGAAGCAAATGGATTTGCCCTTGAACCCAAGACAGTAAGGCAGTGTCTGAGCCCTAATACTAAAGCTATTCTGATCAACAGTCCTTCGAATCCGGGAGGTCATGTTATGTCTTCCGAAAACTTACAGGGACTTGCCGAGATCGCGGATGAAAAAGGAATTCCTATTGTCTCAGACGAAATTTACCAGGGCCTTATCTATAGCGGTGAAGATCACACCATCCTGGAATATACGGAGAATGCCTTTGTCCTTAACGGCTTTTCCAAACTCTACGCGATGACTGGTTGGAGACTTGGCTACATTATCTGTCCTCCTAAGTGTATCCGTGCGCTTCAGAAAATCCATCAGAACTTTTTCATCTGCGCCAATTCCTTTGTCCAGGAGGCAGGAATCGCAGCTCTAAAAGGTTCACAGGAACACGTTGCTGAGATGGTTCAAACATATAATATACGCCGCCAGTATATGTTAAAAAGGCTCATAGGAATGGGGCTCGACGTCCGAAAAGAACCAACAGGAGCCTTTTATGTTCTTGCCGATGCTCGCAAATATAGCAGCAACTCCCTGGAACTGAGCCGTCGCATCCTTAATGAAGCTGGTGTTGCAGTTACGCCAGGAATCGATTTCGGAAACGGAGCCGAAGGTTATCTGCGTTTCTCCTATGCCAACAGCATCGAAAATATAAAAGAAGGTATGGACAGGCTGGAAGCCTTTTTGGAAAAAGAACTTGAAGGATGAAAGTTTTAACCGAGTTATAATTAATCTTTTTCTTCTCTTGTTTTCCTATGATTGATCTTTATCTCCATTTCTATCTGAAATCGATCGTTTTCTAGTTTTATATTATTTTTAAGCTGACTTTAAAATATCCCTAAGCCTGCTTTCTTACGTATTTTTAAAATCCGGAGAGACTGCTCTGAGTATTGCCATTTTTCTCCGGGAAGAAAAGTCCTGTTATCATCCAGGTTCCATAAGTAAAATGCGTCCCCATGATGAAGTAAAGTTCCCTTTCTTTCATGAGATCAAAGAGGTGATCTTTTATTTTCCGTTCTATAGCTGCTGGTTCCTGCTCGTCCCTTATAATGTTCCTTACAATTTCATTGAATTCCCAGTCTAGCAGGATTACTTTGTGCCCTCTGCAGGCATCCTCTCCCTCGCACTTAAAGAAATACTTGACCTCAACAGGCATTCTGGTGGCTTTTACCCCTTTTTCTAGAAAATCTCCTATGATATAAAATACTGCTGCCTATCATAAGCTTCAATGCTGTTCACCTTTATCTCGAGATTTAGTATTTCAGGCTTTACCACTCCAAGGCTCGCTCCTTCGATATTCAGCCTTTCTATAGACGTTACAAGTGGCAGGATAAGCTCTTTTTGGGCTTGAGCGATACGCAGCTTCAGACTACCATCGGTTGGGTCGAGTTGCTGAGGAGCGTCAGCAGTTTGACGAGGCTGAATAATGGTATAGAAAAGCTTTGGAAATTTATGAACGTCTAAGACATCCTCCTTTGCAGGTAAACACTCTAGCTCAGCTTGGTGTTCTTTACAAGAGACAAAGCAAGTTTGATGAGGCTGTTTCTTATTTTGGAAAGGCTTTCATAATTGCTACGAATTTTGAAATGAGTATTAGGATAAAGATTTTGGTAAACCTCAATCAAACAATGAAGCTAATGAGAAAAGAAGCATTCAGAAAATCTTGGGGTAAATATTTCGATGAGCAAGACGCTCCCTTTGAATTGTTGGACTCTGTTTTGAAAGAGATTGAAAGCGATGATTGAAGAATATTTTACAAACTTCTTCTTTAAGCTTAAATGAGCAAAAGAAAAAAAGGTGGGGCTGGTGAGATTCGAACTCACGATCGACGGGTATCTCCGAACAACTGCTTTTACAGTCTTAGTTCTGGTGAGCATCTATCAGTGCTCCAACGGTTCTTCATTGTCCTTCCCCGTCGGGAAAAACTCAGTATACCCGTTGTTCATCATTTATCCGCTGGAGCCCATCGCCATGCCGGGCTAGGCCACAGCCCCTTTACAAGGATACTCAAATATTCTTCTT
>DASXVB010000109.1:0-6935 GCA_036504475.1 Methanosarcina sp. | reverse complement strand
TGTAGGTCTAGCTATCAGCTATCATTTTATTTCTTTTATATATTTTTTCTGATTAAAACCATAATATTTATATTGTTTTAGATATTATTCCCGCTGTTCTGACAATCTATAAAATACTCTACAATATATAAAAATATAGTATAAATATAAAGCAAATTCTATGCATAAAAAAATGCAAGTTCCTGTATGTTTCTCATAAAAGGATCGGTCAAAATATCACTTATAGGGTAGTCTATAAAATAATTTTACACTGGCCGCTGATATGGTTATTTACAAGATAACTTATTATTCAATTTACACGGTACCTCAATTTAAGCAAATATTACGTCAAGTTGGTTAATAAAGTTTCTTTGTTTTCCTTTAATGGACGGAGGGATTTGAATAAATAAATTGATTATTTTATTGTTAGTTTCTTTTATCCTGATAGTGAATTCTGGTATTGGAACTGCGGATGAGGTCTTCGTCCAGTCAGGAGAGTCTATACAGGCTGCTGTAAACAATGCAGTTTCAGGTGATGTGATAATTGTTAAGCCAGGAACCTATATAGAGAATATCAATGTAACCATACACAATCTAGTAATAAAATCAGAGTCCGGAAATCCTACAAATACGATAATAATTGCTAAAAATCCTGCTGTAGATGTGTTCAACGTAGAGTCAAATAAAGTTACAATTAGTGGATTTAAGATTACGGAGTCAAAAAATGGTCATTCAGGGATTTATATGTATCAGTGCAAAAACTGTACTGTCGAAAACAATAGATTGCTGAATAACACTGTTGGAGTATATCTGAAGAATTCAGATTATAATATGATTTTTAATAACCTAATTGGAAAAGGTGATAAGGGAGTTGTCGCCGAGCAGTCAAACTATAACATAATTTCCGGGAATAGAGCTTCAAAAAATAGGTATGGACTCTATGTTCCAAATTCTAAGGAGAATGTTATCTCAAACAATACGCTTTCGGAAAACAAGGATTACGGAATTTTGCTTTCAACTGGAGTAGGTAATACACTCTTAGGTAATAATGCTTCCAGTAACGGTAGAGGTATCCACTTGGGCAACTCTGACAGCAATAAGATCTTAGACAATACTATTGTCTCAAATGAAATTTATGGGCTTTTTATCTGTCCCAAAAGTGACAAGAATAGTGTCCTCAATAATTACTTCAATAATACTGTCAATGCCATACCGAATAACGGAACCGGCAACACTTATAATATCGAAAAAACCGCAGGTACGAATATAGTCGGTGGCCCTTACCTTGCAGGAAACTACTGGGCAAAACCCGATGGATTGGGACCTTCGGAAACTATGCCTGATACAGATGGGGATGGCATTGCTGATAATGTCTACAGGCTTGAGAACAGCGATTACGTCGACCGCCTGCCTCTTGTAGTTGATAAGGTTAAGGATCCGATTCTTCCTGTTGCAAATTTCAGTACCAATGTAACTAGCGGTCATCCTCCTCTTTCAATTCAATTTACCGACCTTTCTGAAAATGAAACTGAAAGGAAATGGGATTTTGAAAACGATGGAAGCATTGATTCGACGGATAAAAACCCGGTTCATACATATACAACTTCAGGAATCTACACCGTTAATTTTACCGCAGACAATGAAAATGGTACTGCTTCTAAAAATCTCGTAATAACTGTTCTGGAAGGAAGAGATACGCAGGATGTAGAACAGAATAAAATTGCAAGTTTACCCGGCTTTGAATTGATTTATGGGATACTAGGTTTGCTTGCGGTTTCCCTGTATAGAAAAAGATAAAACCATTTTGAAGAGTAATAAGGATTTATAAGGATTAAAAATTTCAGAGAAATAAAAAGAAATCAACAGAAATAAAGAAGATCCCAGGGAAGTAAAAGGGTTCAAGTGAAATGAAATAATTCTGGGAGAATAAAGGACCGGAAACGGAGTGGGGGTTTAATGGGGTCATGGGAGATTTTTAATAATTATCCAGAGGAATATGACACCTGATCTGAGAGATATAGACCTGTATCCGATTCCGAACTTCTTGCCCTGAAAGCTTTAATTCACAAAAGTTATAAAAAGTTGAAAACCCTTGAAATTGAGACTGGTACAGGCAGGTTCGCTTCGGCTTTCGTGATCTTCTGATTTGAACCAGCAAGGCTATAACAATGGTTGCGAAGCTGCGAGGCCTGGAAGTCACGCTTGGAGTTGCGGGTTTTCTGCTCTTTAAAAGAAAACAACTTGATCTTGCTTTGATCGTTATTGCACTTTTTTTTTCAAAAATCTAAGCCATGTATCCAAGGAAGTCCTGAAGTTTTTGAAGCCAGGTGGCAATTATAGCCGAAATCCCTATAGAGGTAGCTTTCAGGGTCACTATGCCGACTCCAAAAATAAAAAATGCAAGTTTTCTTCATAAATGCACTTTATTTCAACAGCAGAGTTATCGACATACTTGCTGGAAATCGGGTTTGAAAATCTTGAGGTTTGTCAGACTATCTTTAAATCGCCGGAGAAAATCACAAAAATCGAGACTCAGGAAAAAGGGTATGGGAGAGGATAGTTTGCAGTACTTTCCGCCCGAAAGCCTTTAACAAATCCTGGAGCCGGAGTCTTAAAAAGAGTTTCGGCTCCGGATTTTCCTTAGCCTTTCTTTTCCTGTATTAACAATGGATATTAATTCGGAATAGGCGCTCTTTGAGAGTTCATTTCCCTGAGCGAGTGAAAAAAGCTTTTTTCCGTCCGAATAGAGAAGAATTCCGTTCCAAGCTGCAAAGTGAGAACCGGAAAGATACTCACAGGGCAGCTCCCACCTTGATTCCACATTTTCAAAGCCTTCAAAACGATAGAAAATAGTTCCATTTTTCAGGATTTTTGTAAATTTCAGGAGTTTACTGGCCATTTTCTCATCCAATGTACAGTTAAACGAGCCATAAAAAGGAAAATAAAATATTTTGCCGTTTTTAAGGAAATTTAAGGGGATTTTAAAGGAATTTTTTAAGGAAATTAGTTAGTCCCTTACCGGAGAAAGCATTTAATACATGAGTTCAGTCACTTTTTCCCCTTTTGCACTGGTAACGGTCACTGATATGTCTTTAAATTTAGGTACCCCCGTACCGCCGGTTTCATCCGAGATCAGCATATTAGACCAGGGACTTTTGGGCATATATGCAATACCTCTGTGAGGAGTTTCGTATCCGGATTCCTCTGCCTTTACCACAACTCTTCCAAAGGTATTTTTTAAAACGACAGTCTCACCTTTTTTCACGTTCAACTGTTTGAGATCTGCAGGGTCCAGTTTTATGACAGCAGATAAGTCCTTGTATTCGTCTCCAAAACGGTTTTCGAGCATAGCCTTGTCCTGAAAGATGTCCCTGTAAGTTATGACTTTGACATTTATTTCGGGAGCTGCAAGAAAAGATCCGAAATCCATCAGAGAGCCTCCATTATTTTCTTAAGTATTACTTCATCAGACGGATGCTTTGTTTCAATAGCAGGCTCAAAGTTCACTTTAACCCCGTCCATGCGTATAGCACTTCCCCCTGATTCTACTCCACTTAGTGCAGTATTGATGTAAACCTTAGCATGCTTTGAGGTCAGGGTTTCACAATGATCCATTGAAATAACAGGAATTTTCAGCATGTTTTTTGCAATAGATCTAGGAAGGATTAAAAGCGGGTCAGAACCTATTATAAGGGCAGCATCCACAGTTTTTGCTTTAAGAGACTCAACAATTGAGTATTCAGACCCGTGTTTTACAGTACCATTTTCGAACTTTACACTGTTCACATACCCTGTTTCTGCAAAGAGATTTTCGTTAAAACCCATTGTATTATAGCTTCTTACCATGGGCATCAGGTGGAAATTTGCTTTTTCATTCAGGATTTTCATAAGCCTGAAAAGGAGTTCAAGATTTTCAAGCGAGTCGGTCAGCCCACGTCCTACAAAGATTACTCCGAACTTTGCCCCTTTAAGGATGTTTGCCAGCTCAAGGATTTTCTTAGGCGGGTAATTGTAGGAGGTTTTGGGAAGCTTTCCTGAAATTCCTGCAATCAGAGCGTCGATAAATTCTGCATCTCCTTTTGGAGGAATCTGGAAGAAATAATTCCCGCAGATCTTTGCAGTATGGGACTTCCGGACATCGATTGCAATTGCTGTCCTTTCTTCTTCCCAGCCCCGTTGCTTTTCGCTTCCTCTTGGGAAGTAAGAGTGTTTCGACAGATGGCGAGGATGTGAGTCCGAAGGATCTGTTCCCCAGTATATAAGAACATCAGCTTTATTCCTTACATCATCAAGAGTGCAGGTCTTAAGCTTGTCCTGAATTAGAGCCTCAGCTAGAGGGCCCAGGCAGAAAGAAGAAGTATCATCAAGAGTAGCGTTGATTTTCTTTGCAAGCTCAATTGCTATTTTTTGGGTTTCATTGCTAGAATTTCCAAGTCCAAAGATCATAGGGTTTCTGGCATTTTTAAGGATTGCAACAGCCTCACTGATTGCAGTTGCCTCATCTACAGGTTTATTATCAACCAGGAAGTTTGCTTCGTCCCTGGATTCCTTCATATGGGCTACTCCTACCCTGCAGGCTGTATAAACTTTGTTTACTTTGCTCTTTTCGGATTCGACCTCAATATCGTCACAAAGGAGTCCGCAGCCTGTACATACATAATAGTTTTTCTTCATCTCCGCTTCCTCACACAAACTCGATTGCCTCTACAGGGCAGGTTACTATACAGCCGTAACAGAGAATTTTGTTCTTTCCGAAACGGCGGCATTCCCCCAGGTTCTGGGCTTTTACAACGCCGTCTTCTATGGCCAGGACCAGCTTATTAGCATTCGTGGGGGCATTTCCCGAGCCTACTCCATGGGGATCATTTGCTACATTCGGAGGACAGGCAACCACACAATTTCCACATCCGAAACATAAGTCCTCGTGCACTATAAGCCCGGTTTCGGTTACACCTTCGGTCGGCTTGAAGAGTTCGCTCATCTTTTCATAGCTTTCTCTATACTTTGATTCTTCCTTAAGAGGCGGGCAGTCCTCGGGTGTGAGCTCGTGGGCCATAAGAGCTACTGCAAACGCCATACAGGAAGTTTTTCCACACTTTTTGCAGTTCGTTTTTGGAAGCATCTGATAGAGTTCCATTGCATTTGTCATTCCAGGTCACCCTTGAGTCATTTTTACATCAGCTTTCATTAAAGAGTATACAGATTAAAAAGATGATAAAAAGTAAAATTAAGTGTATCACTGAAAACGTATGTCAAATAACCTTTAATTAAATATATTTAAGTAATCGTCCTTAAACTCTCGCTTTTTTGTTTTCAGTGTTACTTTCAGGTTGCAATGGGAATGTTTTTCAAACCCTTATTAATGAAATAAAGTATTAGGATTTTGATGCCGGTAGGTACGCAGCTTTTGCTTCTGGGATTCATCAGCCCAAAATATCTCGCAAATTAATTACTTAACTATTAATTTTAACTATTGATTTCCCTGACCCAGAAACAAACTGATAAAGCCTCTTAGAAGGCAAACCGGTCAAGTTAATTAAATTAGTTAGCTTTGAAGAAAAGTTCGCAGTGACAGTTTCCGTCCCTTTCAACTTCATCTTTATGGTAAATGCAGGGACATACGATCTTTCGATCTTCCTTTTCATCTCCAGTAACTATTCTGCAGGGGCAATACCGCCTTCCGAATTTTTCAAGCTTGACTGTAAGTCCATCAAGCACGTAGTCAAGAGCTTCTTTATCAGGATTAAGTCTGTAACCTGCTTTATCTGCATATTTCTGAGTCCATTCATACATTTTTTCTTTTAATTCATTATGATCAGCCATACAAAGAACTCCTTGCGCTTTAAATTGAAACGATCCTGAACCTTAATGAGAGGATCTATGCGATACATGTGAGCTATTTATTGAATGAGAGGATTATATAGGGCACTAAAGATTTTTGAGTTGTACAAAAGATTTACGGGAATAATTTAAGTATTTAGCATCAACTTTAATTTACAATGTTATATGACCTATAATTTTATTCAAGTTATTTATAGAAATACCTTGTCCTGCAGAAATTAGGTAATTCCTGCAGTATACCAATTTTATCTCACTCACGTCCACGTAGCCAGTTTTTAACTATAACTTCTTATGAATTGTCCATTTGAACCTGTTTCTTGATTACGAATTAAGCTCTCAAACTATAAATCAATTGGTAAAACTCTGGTAATAAGTCAAATTAATGACTTAAGGTTTTATCCACGATCCAGTGTAGGTATCAGTCAAATTTTCATAAGTCAAACTGGAGTTAGTAATCTGAAGTTCGAGTTACAAGTCAAATTTTGATTAATTGGTTGGTCAGGAACAAATAAGAAAGTTAATATATCAATAAATATAAAGTCCATTATATAAATAGACTGTAAACTCTATCATATAAATTAACTGTTAAGTTTTATTATATAAATAGACTGTTGCAGACTAATTTGATTTTGAATTCTGACTAACAGATTCAATAAACAGGTCCAATATGTTTGATTCTAAGAGCTTATCTTTAATCGATAACAACCAATAAAAGATCAATCAAGTGAAATCAGTTAAGTGAAATCAGTTAAGTAAAATCAGTTAAGTAAAATAAATTAAGTGAGATCAATTAACGAAATAAAATAACGGAACATTTAATGAAAAATCGAACGATTGGAGTATACGTAAAATTGGCTGATTTCTAAAATACTAAATCAATCTTTAATAAATTTGAAAAAGCCTCATGAAATAAAGGTTTTGATTTTGTACAAAACACCTATATTTTTATTCAGTTCAAAAGAAAAGTATAGGAATATGTAAAAGTGACTAATTTGTGACTGAGCGCCTAATTCACAACTGAGTGACAAATTAACTGATAAGTAATAACTTAACTGGGATTAATAAATTCATTAGTGAGTAATAACTTACTAGAAATAATAAAGATAAAAAGTAAC
>DASXVB010000108.1:0-4104 GCA_036504475.1 Methanosarcina sp. | reverse complement strand
TAACCCTTTTAATCGAGAAAGAAAATTTCCCAAGGTACAAGCCTTGTGGAGGTGCTCTTTCTTCTTATGGTTTGTCTTGTCTGGATTTCAAGGTCCCTGAGTCTGTAATCGAGAGAAATATTTCAAAGGTAAGAGTTCATTTCAGAGATCGTTTTGTAGAGGGAACGAAAGAAACTAACTTAGCCTTGCTGATTTCCAGAAAAGTTTTTGATAATCTTCTGCTTGAAAAAGCCAGAGAAACAGGAATTGAGATTCATACCGGGGAAAAGGTTCTGGATTGTGTTGAAAAAGAAGATTGCGTTGGGGTTATAACCACAGATAATACTTATCTGGGAAAGTTCGTTCTTATTTCAGAAGGTTCAGGTGGGACTCTTAAATACCGAGTAAGGCGAAGAGCCAAAAGAAAAGAATATGCGCTGGGTCTTGTATCGGAAATCCCTGATGAAGATGAGGTAATAAGGAATCGGTTTCCAGGTATTATAGATATTCATTTCGGGATCTCACAGGGAGGTTATGGCTGGATTTTTCCTCATGCAGGATATTATTCTGCAGGGATTGCGGGGACAGCTCAGTCTCTTGAGCATCCGAAAAAAATATTGATAGATTTTCTACAGGAAAACGGCTTATTAGGTAACTTTCCGGTTCATTCTCATATCATCCCTACAGGCGGGATGAAAAGAAAAATAATCAGTTCAAGGCTGCTTCTGAGCGGAGATGCTGCAGGATTTGTAGACGCTTTTACGGGAGAAGGTATTTCATATGCTATTCGGTCAGGGCAGCTTGCGGCAGAGGCTGTTGCTGATCTTGTGATGTACAGCCAGAGGTTAAGTAGCCTTAAAGCCTACGAGTCTAGCTGCAGGCAGGAATTTGGGAATTATCTTGCCAGCTCTCTTAAGCTGGAGAAGATAATACATCGTTTTCCTGAGACCTCTTTCAAACTAGCTGTTAGCAACAATGAAATTCTAGATAAGTATCTGGATGAAGCGGTAACCAACAGGAATTATAAAGACTATATCCGTTGGCTACTGTTGAATTTCTGCTTTACTGAATCTGTCTCCAAAATAAAGTCTCTTACACTGGAAGGAACCGAGAAGAATCGATCTAAAAAAGAAGGAAAGCAGAGAAATGAATTAAGAAAAAAAGAATGAAAAGAAAAATGAATTTACGGAAAAAAGGATTAAACCGAATAAAAGTGGGAAAAGAGAATAAGAAGAATAAAGAAAAGTAAAGAAGCACAAAGAAAGTTAAAATGTTTGAGCCGAATTTAAATAAGGTAAGTTTATGCGAGTGAGGCACGTAAGCTCCCTTCTGTTCCTGCAAAGATTTCCTACCACTCACCAGTGGAGAAAATGGTCCCTGAAGACTCTTGCAGTGACGGCATTCGGCTATGCGTTTCCAAAAACAACCGGGAGATTCCGGAATCTTTTTTCCCGATTTCCAACTTGCACCCACGAGGATTCGCCGTTTCATCCATTTTTCCCTGAGACCTCAGCGTCTGCATCATCGCATTTTCAGGGGATGGTTCTCGTTTCTGTGCCAGGGCCCGGGCTCTCGCCCGACATCCTTTACAGATGTTCGTGTATCCGGAGCGGTGGGGAGACTTTCCTCAGACCTGATGGCCCGTCAGCCGTCCAGCCTCTCTCGCATGTTATCTAATGATAATCTTTTTACATATTTCTAATTATATATATTTTTTGGAAAGCCATATATGCAAAATATAGAGTTCTCGTAATTTTACTTTCCTCTCGGGAGCGATTACAGGTATACCTTTCCATATAGTTTATATGAATTTTCTGTGTTTAGGATGCGTCCAAATATTAATATATATGTATTATAATTCGTAAGTTATGGGTGAACTTTTCCCATCTTCAAAGCTTGTCCGAAAAAGATTATCGGTACTTTAATATCGGGCAGTAGCTATAATTCATGTCAGTTTGCAGGCTTATTTTTCAAGAGGTAAAACATGAGTGATTGTCTGTTCGATTTGCATATTGGATATGTCCGTTTTAAAAACCCTATTGCACTGGCGCCTATGGCAGGAATTGTCGATAGTGCTTTTGCCAACCAGTATGCAAGCAATGCTGGGTTGGTAGTTCTTGGAGCCTTCAATCTGGATAAGGCTTCAATAGCTGTTGCTTCAGATCTCATAGCTCGGGGTAGAAAAGAGTTCATTTCCGATGAACCTATAGAGCTTATAAAAAAGGAAATTCGGGCAGTAACGTCCGGAAGTGCCGTTGCGGTAAATGTCAGGAGTACTACACTTGAACCCCTCATTGAAGCTGCAAAAGTTATCAAAGAAGAAGGAGCAATTCTTGAGTTAAACGCTCACTGTAGGCAGCCCGAAATGCTCGAAGCCGGAATGGGAGAAGCTCTTCTCCATGATCTTTCAAGGCTTTCGGCATGGATTCGAGCAATAAAGGAAACCGGAGTTGTGCTTTCAGTAAAAGTAAGAGCAAACGTTGTAGATGATATCGAGCTTGCAAGGCTTATTGATAAGTCGGGTGCGGACATCATACATGTTGATGCTGTAATGGAAGGCTTCGGAGCAGATCTTGATGCAATCCTTAACTATAAGGACGCAACAAGGCTATTTCTGATAGGAAATAATTCGGTCAAGGATTTTGAAGATGCAAAGGAGATGTTTTCACGAGGAGCTGATATGGTTTCGGTTGCCAGAGGAGTTCTTGAGAATTCCGGGCTTATACAGGAACTGGTAGAAAATGTTACCTCTTACCAACAGTCAATAGGCTGGTATAACGCTCCCAAGCATGTTTGCAGTCAAGGGGATTTCAGGGGTCTGGCTTTCTGCTGTCTACCTGTAAAACCCTGTCCTGTGCATGAAAAGTTCCGAAAACTGGGGTACACAGCAGAGGAGTTTGCCAAGACAAAGTTTGACTTTGCTAAAGGCACGATGCTGGAATACGGAGGGGATACATGCTTTGGAAGCCTTGTATGGTGTTGTAAAATCACCAAGCCTTGCTGGATCAGGGATGGAGTATTAAACACAATCGGCCTCTCTGACGCAGAGTACATGAAACTTAAAAAACAACTGGCAGAGTACGTACTGGATCATGCCAAAATTCCGGTAAATGAATCCTATTAACACTGGTTTTACCTGCCCAGTGCTTGAATGGGCAGATAAACCACATATATCGAGTCTTATTGCCCGCTGTGCTCAGCTTGCTATGCTGCTTGAGGTTTCTGCCTCTCCCAAGCCAGGAAACGTCGATAGGGAGCATAACTATCCTGATACCTACTTTGAGCATTTTATAGCGTCTTCGGTAAGCGTTTACCCTGTCATCGAGTTGGCTGCAAGAAGCAGGAACGGGATAGGTGCACTTGTCAGAAGTGCTGTTTGCGAAAGTTCTGCTTGGCAGAAAGGAGGAAATACCCATTTCGGCGCTTTTTTGCTACTTATCCCTCTTTCAATGGCTGCAGGAGAATTCCTTAGTTCATGCAGAAAAGCCCCTTATAAGCTCTTACCGGACGAATTTGAAACCCTTACTGCGCGTGCACATGCTTTTGTTCAGGCAACAGACTGTGAGGACGCTGTCGAGTTCTATAGGGCTTTTGAAATGGCAGGGGTAAGGGTTAACAGTGTGGAGGAATTCAGCCTTGGAGACCCCGAGTCAACAGCCGAACTCAGAGCAAAGGAAGTCACCCTTTACGAGCTTATGGATATCGCAAGGGGGTATGATTTGATTGCAAATGAATGGGTTACGGGCTTCGGACGCTGCCTTGAGGGCGCAAAAAGCATAATTGAGTTCATGCAGACTCAAAATCCGGGAGCTGAGAATTCAGTTTCGAACTGTTCAGGCACAGGTATTAACGAAGCCATTGTGTACACCTTCCTGAAATTGCTGTCCCGACACAGGGATACTTTCATCGAGACCAAATTCGATAAAGACACTGCAGATTATGTTTCATCAAGGGCAGGCGAGATTCTCTCTGCCTGGGAGGAGACTTCAGATAATACTGAATCTTCAGGTAACATCAGAGACTTTGAAGATCTGCTTCCTGCTGTACAGGAGTTTGACTCCGAACTTCTCAAGAAAAGAATAAACCCGGGTTCAACAGCCGATATCATCATAGCCGGGCTTTTCA
>DASXVB010000107.1:0-3131 GCA_036504475.1 Methanosarcina sp. | reverse complement strand
TGAATTAGGAAGGGAAAGAGAACAAAAACACCATGGAGGCAGATGCTTGATAATTTCGGCTTTCAGTGCAGTCATACCAATTCCTTTTTTTGCGGAAACAAAGACAGGATTTGGAGCCATATAGCCTATCTGTTCCATAATACCATCCAGTTCGGATTCTTCAACCAAATCAACCTTGTTAAGTACAGTAATGATAGGAACTCCCTGAATTCGGTCCCAGAGAGTATCGTGAGATGTCGAAAGTTTCTGCAGGATCATCTCGGGTTTTTCGCTTACGTCTACAACCAGAAGTATAAGATCCGAGAGAAAAATCTCGTCCAGGGTGGACTTGAAGGCATCAACCAGCCAGTGAGGAAGATCCTCTATAAACCCAACGGTATCGGTCAAAAGAGCTTTTCGCCCCCCAAGGTCCAGAGCCCTGGTCAGAGGTACAAGTGTTGTAAAAAGCATATCCTTTGCCTCAACACTTTCATTTACAATAGCATTGAAAAGCGTGCTTTTTCCAGCATTTGTGTATCCGGCAAGAGAGATTAAAGAAAAGCCTTTCCTATGCCTTAAAGCCCGTAGAGACTCATCATCCTTTTCTGCGGATTCAAGTTCACTCTGGATTCTTGCGATCCTCTGCTTCAGATCCTGTTCATAAGAATCCTCGTAATCTCCAAGCCCCATGAATCCTGCCCTTTCCTCTTTTTTAAGGAGAGAAACAACAGCTCTTGCCCTTGGAACATCATATCTCAATCTTGCAAGTTCTACCTGGAGTTTCGAGCGGTGGGTAGTTGCTCTTTTTGCAAAGATCTCAAGGATAAGCTGGAATTTATCGATAACCGGACATCTACAAATTTCCGAGATATTGAACAGCTGAGTTGTAGAAAGCCTGTTATAGAAAATTACTTTCTCTGCACCCGTGCTCCTCACAAGTTCGGCAAGCTCCTCGATTTTTCCTCGGCCGAGCTGGTACTTTGAGTCGGGATACCTAGTCTGTTTAAGCTCACCAGCCGGCAGGTAACCTGCAGCTTTTGCAAGTTCTCGGAGTTCCTGAAAGAGGTATTCCTCACGTTCAGGATCCGAATTGGGAATTGTTCTTTTAACGAGAATTACTCTACTCCCGTTACCGGATTTCTTTTCTGCTGAAATTTTTATGCCTCGATTTGAAGTTCTTTTATCAATAGATTACGGGCGCTCAGGGAAATATGATGCACGAGCTCAATCGACCTTCTCTCGGCAATGGATTCCTGATACTTGAACGCCCTGGAAAACATACTTTCGGTCACCCACTTGGGTTTATTATACATATCCCCTTTTTCCGCCACAATCGTACCCTCAAAGGAAAGCTGGTCAGCCGTATCTTCAATCAATTGCACAACATCCAGCAGGCTAGGAGATCTTTTTAACCAGATAGGCAGGATTTTGATCTGCTTGATTTTTTCAATATTGTTAGCCGAAACCGTAAGTGCTGCTGCTGCGCATACCATATAATAACCTCCTTTAATTCTGTGCCTGCCAGAAATGTCTACTGCAATAATGTCCCACATATACTTCACCCTCGGCTGAAGATCCAATTTTCCCGAAATTGAAAAATATTAACATTAGGGAAAGATATCCTCCAAAATATCAATTAAAATACCAGTTAGGATACTCGATTAGAATACCAGTTAGAGTGTCAGATTATAACATCATATTAGAATCTTACATTTTCGTTCGGCTGATATCCAGATATTCGATTTCTTCCCCTTTCTCGACTGCAAAAAGCATTGTTTTCCTTACACTGTTTGCAAGTCTGATCGCTCCAGACATAACCGGAAGCCTGAATTCGAAATCCGCAGGAATGGCATTTACAAGGTATTCCGAGTGCGGAATTTTTTCAATTGATTCAACTTTTCGGTATACCCTAAAGTTCGTCCCGAATTTAAAGCCGGTTTTGACCACATGCCTTGAGTCCCTGAGACTTTTATATGCACTGTATTTTCTCAGGAAAGAACTCTCAATCTCCGAGGCTTTCTCGATGAACTCGTTGAATGAAAACACTTTACCTTTCCTGTCCCTAACCGTTATTACCCCTCTGGAAAAGAGGTAAAGAGACTCTACCAGGGAGAGCTGCAGCCTTTCAGAATCCAGCATTTTCCCGTAAAACCCCTTCGAATATAGAGTTTCCGAAGCCTGAGCTTCCCAGACTATTACCCTGTCTTCAAGGAAAGTGGCATTGGTTTTAATTGCAGGATATGGCTCAGGCATGTCTCCTTCAGGAACTGCAGTTTTAACTTCATAGAAGGTAAGATCACTTTCTTCATCCACTACAGCAAGGATAAACTGCTTGTGGACATTCTCTGCTGAGGCGACCGACTCCTGAAGGAGTTTTACAGGTAAAAGCTGCCTTTCCGACAGGACATGTACAAAAATTTTTGCTGAACTTTTGCCTGGATGGCTGCCTCTTGGATATACCCGGAAATCCACAGCAGAAGGCTGGACATAATATCCCCTTTCTTTAAGGTCCTTATATACTATATATTTCAGCTCAAAATTCGGCTGCCTCAAAGAAGCCTGCTCAAAAAAAGCTTTGAAATCAAGCAGTGTACCTTCGAGTTCGATCTCTAGCTTTCCTCTGGACAGAAGGAAGGCGGCTTCGACTAGTGAAAGTTCAAGCCCGTCACTTTTGGGGCGCCCGAAATAACCAGTTTTGTAAAGTTCAGTTACCGCTTCCTTTCCGGCAAGGACCCGGTCTCCTTTAAGTTGCGTTTTCAATAGATTCACCTGAAAAGAAAATGAAATGAAAATAAGTTATTTTAACAATCTGGCTTACTGTAATCTAACCTGTTATAATCTGATTTAATATAATATTGCTTTTTCGACCTGCAAAGGCTCAGATATTCAAGATTTATACCTACAATCTGGAGTGTTTCATGTGGGATAATCATCTACAGGCACATCTTCGTTTGAATATCTGCATACTTTATAAAAGCATATACACACATTAAGGACGAAATCTGCACACATTACGGTTTTGATTCCCGAAACTTCCTTGCAGCCTCTACAAGTGAGCCTGCAAGCTCCCTGTACGCAACCCCATGCAGATGAGCGTAAGAGCCAAGGGTATTTCCAGAAATAAGCCCGTCCCTGTCATTCTTTATGCCTGT
>DASXVB010000106.1:0-3777 GCA_036504475.1 Methanosarcina sp. | reverse complement strand
AAAAATTGGGTTCTAAAGTAAAAAATTGGGGTGAAATCTAAAAGATTTCACAAAAAAGAGGTTGGGAAGCAGGATAAATCCGGAAAATTTGTGAAAGATCACCGGATTTATCCTGTATTCATCTAATTTTCCTGTCTTTCTGAACCTAATTCTTCTCTTTCTTTTTTCCTACTCTTTTTCTTCTTTTTCAAAATTTCCTTTTTCCTGCCAGTTTGCCATATTTTGATGAGCACATCAGAGCATTCCAAGTTCAAAAATGATTCTTTGAGGTTCGAAGAGAGAGTATAGGCTTTGGTCTTAAAAGGAAAAAGCCGAGGCAGTAAGTGATTTAATTAATCAACACCAGTATTTAATAGAGAAAATGTACTACTTCAAAAGTCTTGACCACCTTAAAAACTCATATAGTAAACGAATTTGCCAGATCGTAGATAAAAGAAAAGTGGGAAAGAAATTAGTCGGCACTTTTTGTCTTTTCGTGCCTGATAAGATTATCTTCACAGCAGGTGCTGGCATTAAAGCAGCGTTGGAAAAAGAGCTAGGTATTTCACTTTATGTGCCTCCTGAGCAGCAGATAACCAGAGCCCTGGGGGCCGCACTGTATAATATCGATTAAAGCAGTATCATTAAAACGGTACAGTAAAGCAGTACCAGTAAAGTAGTACAGTTAAAAGAGTAAGTTAAAACAGTTCTCGTAGTAGGAAGTTGAATCAAATGAAAAGAGAATCCACGGATATTATTGATACGGAAGCCGGCGTGACAAAAGACGCCGTTAACAACCAGCAGCCTCACTGGGAAAAAGTATTTGAAAATACCTGTTCCAGATTCGGAGACGAGCCAAGTTATCCTGCCCAAAAAGCCGCAGCTATTTTTGAACAAGAAGGAAGTAACAAAATCCTTGAGTTAGGATGCGGCCAGGGAAGAGACACTTGTTTTTTTCTGAGTAAAGGTTTTCATGTATATTCCCTTGATTACACTGAAAGTGGACTAAAGACGGTGAAGGAAAAAGTTGGAAATATGGGGCTTTCAGATTCTATAGTTACTATAAAGCATGATGTTAGAGATCCTCTCCCATTCGAAAATGAAACTTTTGACGCTTGCTACTCCCATATGCTCTACTGCATGGCACTTACGACAGCAGAACTGGAATTCCTTAATGGTGAGATAAAAAGAGTACTTAAGCCAGGAGGTTTCAATATTTACACTGCCAGACATATAGGAGATGCTCAATATAAGACTGGAATTCCCAGAGGGGAAGATATGTATGAGATCGCAGGCGGCTTTATAGTACATTTCTTTAGTAGAGAAAAGGTCAAACACCTGGCAGAAGGATACGAAAGTTTCGAGCTAGAAGAGTTTGAAGAAGGAGAGCTTCCAAGAAAACTGTATCTTGTAATAATGCGAAAATAAGAAAATATAGACTCCGGTTTAATTGATGCTTATTGCAACAAAAAGCTTAATTGAAGATAACAGGTGGCTTCAAACCTTTACAGAAACAGTGCAGTTATCTTCTATTGCGTTTTCTCAAACATTTTATCCTTACCTATAATTATTTTAAATTTTAGTCCACGCTATCTGTGACCCAGCACTGATACACATTGCAACTGCAAGAGCTTCTGATATTTCTTCCCTAGTGCATCCTACCTCGTATGCTCTTGGTAAATGAATATCTATACAAGGCTGACAGCGTACGAGAACTCCAGCTACAATGGCAATTAGCTCTTTTGTTTTAGGATCAAGGAAATTATCCTCGCGTAAAACAACATCTGTCATATGTTCATAAGCTTCAGCAGCTTTGGGCAATGTTTCATTTAAAACTGACATTTGAGACCCTCCTGATCCAAAATTAATTGATGTCTGTATTTCCCAGATTTCTAACTTGCTCATTGGATTTGCTTTTTTCTAAAGCAGAATTATATTGCATTTGAGCGTTACTTTTTTTCTTCCTTTTTTGGAAGACTATAGTGAATATCAGTGCCGCTTTTGCCGAAAGCAGCATTAATTATAAAGCTGGCGTTCATGCTCCTTTCCGGTGGCGGATGAGTATCCAGAAGATCTTCTTCATCATCAGGATTGTCTATATCATTGACTTTTTCTGATGCCTTTTTATCTTCCATAACTTTATATGACAACTTTCTCACCTCTTTTTTCTCGTAGTTTCAGGAAAGTGCGTTTTTTATTTAATTTCATTTAATTATTAGAATGTGAGTTTAAAAATGTAATGGTATTATATCAAAAAATTGATCCCACAATTAGTCAAATAAAACGTGTACGGGAGAAGTTAAATTAAAGTGGAAGGATGAAGCTATACTAAATTATTGTAACTAGATATCTTTTTTGTGAGACAAAAAGTAGAAAATTTTAGACTACGGTTAGCATTTATCTAAAGTGGAAAAATAGGGAAAAAGTTATCTTAAGTGCAGATCACCTTTTAAATATTAATCCTGAGTAGATACTTATTTATATTAGTGGTTTTAAACTGACAATGTTTCCTCTTTCTATTTTCAGTATACGCTTTGTTTTGTTTTTGTACTCTACTTTATGAAAATACAAAGCGTCATTCATTATTAACTTCTTTTAAAGAATTCTATATTTAGCCTTCTGCATTTGAGTCAAGAACACTTAAATTAGCGAAATAATTACAAATCTTCTATGGGTTTATATACTTAACATAAAATGGAAGTGATATTACGGATTCTTTACCTAAACAAAATAAATTTTTTAACTTCACTAAGTCTGAAATTTATAAAAAGAGGTTTGTTCTGGAAAGTGATTATGTGCCTGAATTTTTAATTGGGAGAGACGAACAAATACAAAGTGTCGCAGAAATCTTTTATCCTTTAGGTGATAAAGGAAAACCTAAACATACCCTGATTTATGGGTCTCTAGGAAGCGGCAAAACTGTTACTATAAGACATGTTCTAAATCAATTATATTCAGAGCTTCCAGATGTGGATATAAAAGACATTACTATTCCTTGCAGTGAACATAACACAGTTGTGAAAATTCTTACTTTTTTAATTAAAAGTTTAGGCTATGAGAAAGATTTACCGTTACGAGGGGTAGCATCCGGTTTTTTCTATGATCTTTTTTATGAGCTTCTTCGACAGAAAGAGTATTCTTTGACACTGATTTTCGATGAAATTGACAAGGTACAGGATGATAATATTATCTATAAATTTAGTAGAGCAGGAGAGTTTAAAGAGCTAAAAGAAAAGCAGTACATTCACATAATCGGCATTTCAAATACAGATCAGTTCATCAGTCCTCTTAATCCTAAAATAACCTCTTTCTTCCAGCAAAACACAATCAGATTCCAGCCATATAGTGAAAAGCAAATTATAGCTATCCTGGATAATCGTGTTCCCTTTGCGTTCTGTCATAAGGCAGTAGATAAAAAAATTATAAAATTATGCGCTCAGTTAGCAGCAGAAGAAGAAGGAAATGCCAAGAAAGCAATACTCCTGTTACAAACAGCCGGTGATATGGCAGTTAAAACAAAATGTCCTAGATTGCAGCTTGGTCATGTACGAATGGCGGTGGATAAAATAAACAAGGATATCAGCTATCATTTCGTATCTAACATGTCTTACGGAGAAAAACTAGCAATTTTGGCACTAATTAAGACTGAGAAATATCTAAAACCCGGTAAATTTGTAGTAACTGGTAATGTTTATAGAGTCTATATTGATATGTGCAAAAAAACGAACATAAAGCCTACTTCTCTGGGTGCATTATCTCAGAAAATAACCAAATTCAATAAAATGGGAATTCTAAATG
>DASXVB010000105.1:0-65971 GCA_036504475.1 Methanosarcina sp. | reverse complement strand
ATGGCTCTCGTGTAAGTGCAGCGAAAAAAGATGTTGAAGATTGGTTGAATAAAATCAGTATGAACTTATGAACTGTTCGAGTCCACATGAAATTATGGATTATTTAGCAAGGGGAGTATAAAATGGCAAAACGATTAGGTTTTGGCTGTATGAGATTACCACTTCTGGACAAAGATGATCAGACATCATTTGACACAGAAACATTAAACAAATTGGTAGATACTTTTTTGGAAAAAGGGTTTACTTACTTTGATACCGCGTATACATACCATGGCTTCAAGAGTGAGGAAGCTATCAGAGAGGCTCTGGTAAAAAGGCATAACCGAGATGAATTTGCTCTTGCAACAAAACTTCCACCCAGAATGTTAAAGTCAGTGGAAGATCAGGAAAGGATCTTCAATGAGCAACTGGAAAATTGTGGTGTTGAATTTTTTGATTACTACCTCCTTCACAATATTGGTGTGAGTGCTTATGAGCAGGCATGCAAATACGATACATTTGGTTTTGCTTTGAAGAAAAAGGAAGAAGGCAAAATAAAGAACTTGGGTATTTCTTTTCACGACACGCCAGAACTACTTGATGAAATTCTAGCTGCCCATCCGGAACTGGATTTTGTTCAATTACAGATCAATTACATTGATTGGGAGAATCCAGGTATCCAGTCAAAAAGATGCTATGAAGTGGCAAGAAAACATAACAAGCCAATTGTTGTAATGGAACCCTGCAAGGGTGGAAATCTTGCGTCAGTTCCAGAAAAAGCAGAGGGATTGATGAAAGCATATAATCCGGAAGCATCCGTTGCCTCCTGGGCGATAAGATTTGCTGCCAGTCAGGAAGGCGTCATGATGGTACTTAGCGGTATGAGTAACATGGAACAGGTCCTTGATAATACCTCATATATGGCAGACTTCAAACCCCTTAACGAGGAAGAATATAGGATCATCAACCAGGTAATTGATATTATAAATGATAATACTGCGATTCCTTGCACAACATGCAGATATTGTGTAGAAGGATGTCCTAAGAATATTGCAATTCCGGATTATTTTGCATTATATAATAGTGCAAAGCGTGCTGTAACTGATAATATTTCAAGCCAGTTTGTTTATTATCTGAACCTTACTTCAAATCATGGCAAGGCCAGCGATTGCATAGACTGTAAACAATGCGAAAAGGCATGCCCTCAGCATCTGAAGATCACAGAGTACCTCAAAGATGTGACAGCGGAATTTGAGACCGGAGGACCGGCATTACCGACAAAATAAGAACGAAAGTGAGGTTCGTATGAGGATCAGTGAAACAGCAAACAGGAACCATGAAGAATTATTCCCCAATCGCAAATCTACACTAAAAGTAACAGATCCAGAACTGATAGAAGTATTCGACAATTTTGCTTTTGATGAAGTGATCAGTTATGGAAATCTGGATACAAAAACCAGGTTAATGGTCATTTTAGCATCATTGATTGCAAGCCAGACTTTAAGCGAATATAAAGTAATGCTTGGTGCTACACTTAATGTTGGTGTAACTCCGATCGAAATTAAAGAAATCGTATATCAATCTGTACCTTATGTCGGAATTGCGAAAGCATTTGATTTTATCCATGCAACAAATGAAATATTGGAAAGCAGGGGAGTAAAACTACCCTTAGAAGGTCAATCTACAACTTCACCAGAAACACGATATGAAAAAGGAGTGGGAGTACAAAAAATAATATTTGGTGATATAATCGATAAAATGTACGAGGCATCACCGGAAAATCAGATCCATATTCAGAAATATCTGTCTGCAAACTGTTTTGGTGATTATTATACCAGAAAAGGTCTGGATATAAAAACAAGAGAACTTTTGACATTTTCTGTGATTTTATCCTTGGGCGGATGTGAGCAGCAGTTAAAAGGACATATACAGGGTAATCTGAATGTTGGAAACGATAAAGAAACATTGCTTAGCGCAGTTACGCAGTTATTGCCATATGTCGGGTATCCGAGAACATTGAATGCGATTGCGTGCTTGAATGAAGTGATACCCGAATAGATGTAAAAATAATGTAAATATGGAGATAATTTCAATGAGTAAAAAAGTATTGATACTGTCGGCCAGCCCGAGGAAAGGCGGAAATTCCAATCTGTTGTGCGACCAATTTATGCTCGGAGCAGAAGAAACAGGCAATCAGGCAGAAAAGATCTTTTTGAGAGATAAAACGATCAATTACTGCACAGGATGTGGAACCTGTTTAAACAGAGGAGAAAGCTGTCCTCAAAAAGACGATATGCCTGAAGTCCTGGAGAAAATGATTGCGGCAGATGTAATTGTAATGGCAACGCCTGTGTATTTCTACACAATGAATGGTCAAATGAAGACTCTAATTGACCGCACCTGTTCCCGTTACACAGAAATTAACGACAAAGAGTTTTATTTTATTGCAACGGCAGCCGACGATAATAAGCAGGCTATGGAGAGAACATTTGAAGGGTTTCGGGGATTTACTTCCTGCCTTGAAGGAGCAAACGAAAAAGGCGTTATCTATGGAACCGGCGCCTGGAACATTGGAGACATCAAAGGAAGCAAAGCAATGGAACAGGCATATGAAATGGGAAAAGCAGTTTGATAGAAGGATAAGATACAATGAGCAAAACAAAATCATGCGAACAGATATTTGAAGAATTATCCGGAGAGGTCTAACTAAAAACTAATTTTTTCACTTCTTTTGTGAGTGATTAGTCAATCGAAGAAAATATATACTAGGAATTCTATCTCTTGTTGACTGTTTAGTCAGTCATTATCCGTGCTATTGATACAATTCTAATATTCAGGAGAACTAAAATGTTATACAGAAAAATGCCAAAGAACGGGGAAGAGCTTTCGATACTTGGATTCGGATGCATGCGCCTTCCAGTAAAAGCAGACGGCAGTATAGATGAAGAAAGAGCCACTAAGCAAGTACGCTATGCAATTGACCAAGGAGTAAACTATGTTGATACGGCCTGGCCCTATCATATGGAACAAAGCGAGCCTTTTTTAGGTCATGCCCTTGCCGACGGATATCGAGAGAAGGTTAAACTCGCAACAAAACTTCCTTCGTGGCTTATAGAAAGCCGGGAAGATATGGATAAATTCCTGAATGCTCAGCTGGAGAAACTCAAAACAGATCACATCGACTATTACCTCATCCACGCTCTTGTTGGTGACCTGTGGGACAATATTGAAAAGCTAGATGTTGCTGATTTCCTTGACAAAGCAAAAGCTGATGGCCGCATAATTAACGCAGGTTTTTCCTTCCACGGCTCGGGAGATGATTTTAATCGGATAGTGGACGCCTATGACTGGGACTTTTGTCAGATCCAGTATAACTTCCTGGACGAAAAGAACCAGGCAGGTACCAAGGGTTTGGAATATGCAGCTTCAAAAGGCCTTGGAGTAATCATTATGGAGCCCCTCCGTGGAGGGAACCTCACAAGCCCCTTGCCTCTTGCTGTAAAAGAGATCTGGGATGAATCCTCGACAAAAAGGACTGCTGCAGAATGGGCTCTTCGCTGGGTATGGAATCATCCCGAGGTCACGGTTGTCCTCTCCGGGATGAATGAAGAAACACATATTGAAGAGAACCTGAAGGTGGCAGGCGAGGCTTACCCGAATTCTCTGACTGAAGCTGAAATGCAGCTAATACAGAAAGTAGAGCAAAAGTACCGTGAACTGATGAAGGTAGGCTGTACAGGCTGCAGATACTGTATGCCCTGCCCGGCAGGAGTGGACATTCCATTATGTTTTGAAACGTACAACAACCTGTACATGTCCAACAATGCAGACGATGCAAATTTCATGTATGCTGCAAGGATGGGTGGTGTTTTAGGCGGAGAAACCGGATTTGCATCCCAGTGCATACAATGTGGACAGTGCCTTGAGAAGTGTCCCCAGCACCTTGAGGTCCCAACAATTCTCGAATCCGTTGTAGAAGAACTTGAAGGATCTGATCTGGAGGAGAGAGTTGCCATGGCAAAGCAGCTATTCAAGAAGCAGACTTAAAAGCGAGGACAACTCTAAGTACCAAAAAGCAAAATGAAGATATTGTTTAGGCTGACTTTTATAGGAAGATTAAACAATATTTCCATTTTTCGTAATTTATCTTAAAGTTAAGTTAACTATACTCATCCGGCTTTAAAATTTTGAATTTTTACCTCAATTGTAAAGCAATAACCAAATAATTCTGAAAATCAAGCTTGTATGAGTATAGCGCGAAACTCTAAAGAGCCTCTTAAGGAATAAATTGTTATCTAACAACTTGGTATTTAAACTGGTTATTGCTAAAGTATCTAATTCTTCTAGGTAAAGGGTATTACATGGATCTTGCTGACATACTTAGGGCCGTTAAAGAAGGAAAAATGGATCTTGAAAGTGCAGAACAGCAGGCTCAGGGCCTGGGTTTTGTCTCCTATATGGATATAGCAAAACTTGATTCTCATAGGAAAAGCAGAACAGGAGTAATCGAGGCTATTCTTGCTGATTGTAAAGATCCTGACGATGTGGTAGAGATTACTAGAGTCATGGTTGCTGAGAGCAAAAGAGCCCTTATTACACGGGTTTCACCAAGGCATCTAGAAGCCTTAAAGCAGGCTTTCGGTCAGGATAAACTTGAGTGGAACAGCAGAGCTCGTACAGTTGTTATCCATGACGGCACACCTGCCCCCAAAACCGGTGGGGTTGTAGGGATTGTTTCGGCAGGCACGGCCGATATACCGGCTGCAGAAGAAGCCAGAGTTGTAGCCTCCGAAATGGGCTGCGAGACAGTTGCGGTTTATGATGTGGGAGTTGCGGGAATCCACAGGCTTATTCCGGCAATGGACAAACTGAAAGCTATGAGACCCGGAGCAATTGTGGTTGCAGCCGGAAGAGAAGGAACGCTTCCCACAATAGTCTCGGGATTAGTTGACGTACCCGTAATCGGGCTTCCGGTTTCGACAGGCTACGGAGCTGGCGGAGGAGGAAAAGCTGCTCTGCTGGCAATGCTTCAATCCTGTTCCACACTTGCTGTTGTAAATATTGATGCAGGTTTTGTTGCTGGGGCATATGCTGCAAGGATTGCAAATATGATTGCGGCTGCTTACACTCACGGTAAGGAAAACAGGACAGAGCATAAAGCAGAATAACAGGGGAATAAACCTATACGTAATAAACCGAAATGCAGGAACGAATCTTATGAAAGCACTTGTATTCAACCCTTTTTCAGGAGCAGCCGGAGATATGATCCTTGGGTGCACTCTCGATCTCGGGGCTGACAGAAAAATGGTTAAAGAGTTGATAGAGGCTTCTGTCAACGTCTCCGTGGATATAAAAGAAGTTATGAAAAAGGGAATAAAAGCCCTAGATGTCCGGATAAATGTACCTGAAAAAGAGTCAGTCCGTACATATCCAGAACTCATAGATGTTGTAAAGGATTCAAAACTGCCCTCAAGTGTGGAAGCAAGCGCTCTCGATATTTTTTCAAAACTGGCTGAGGCCGAAGCTTCAGTTCACGGGCAGTCTGACCTTGAGCAGCTTCATTTCCATGAGGTTGGACAGAGTGATGCCCTTGCCGATATAATCGGCTCTTCAGCAGCTATCCATTCACTTAACTGCGATTCCATTTACTGCACCCCTATTAACGTAGGCAACGGAACAATAGAATGCGCGCATGGAGTTATGCCTGTACCAGCCCCGGCAACCCTTGAGCTTCTTAGAAGAGGAAAATTCTATTTTAGGGGGGGCACTGAGCAAAAGGAACTTCTTACTCCAACAGGAGCTGCTATTCTTTCCCATTTTTCAAGACCTCTGGAAGCTTTTCCTCAGGGCAGGGTAATTTCAATAGGTTATGGAGCTGGGGATTCTGATCTTGCAGGTCCCAATGTTCTTCAGGGAATGTTATCCGAACTTGATTCTTGCCTGATTCCGGATATAATTGAGGTACTCGAAACAAATGCTGACGACGTGAGTGGAGAAGTCCTGGGTAATTTGTTTGAGGAATTGCTTGCTATGGGGGCAAGAGATGTTGCAATTCTCCCGGCAACAATGAAAAAAGGTCGCCCTGCTCATGTTATCAAGGTCATTGCGAAGCCCGAGGATACCGCAAAGCTCGCTCGAAAAATCATTATCGAGACCGGATCCCTAGGTGTGAGAGTTATCCCTACTCGGCACAGGTTGATGGCTTCCAGAAAAATAGAATCCGTTAAGTTTGATATCGAAGGGCAGATCTATGAAGCTGCGGTCAAGATTGCCAGGGACTCTGAAGGTATCCTGCTCAATATTTCTGCCGAGTTTGAGGATTGCAAAAAAATTGCAAAATCAAGCGGCATCCCTGTAAAAGAAGTTATTAGAAAGGTAGAGGAAGCTGGAAGAATACTTTTCTCCTGAAATTCTCAAATACATGAGAACCAAAAAACTATGAATTGCGCGTACAGTCACTGTAAAGTACCGGAAAATTGAAATGAGATCTATTGAACAGGATAGTAAAGTTGAAATATAAAATTCAAAAGCAAATCTCAAAAGTAAATTGGAAACTATGTTAGAAAAAGTAAAGTGGGAAAGTGAAAGCTTGAATCTGTAGGGCTTTCACTTTTCATTTCTATTCTATTATTATTTCTACTTGATTAGAGTTTACCCATGGAGTGCAGGAGTTCCGCATTCAGTACGCTTGCTCCGGCTGCTCCGCGGATTGTGTTATGTCCCATTGCAATGTAACGGATTCCTTCTCTTATACGGCCCACTGAAACGCTCATGCCTTTTCCCATATTGCGGTCGAGGCGAGGCTGAGGTCTGTCAACTTCGTCTCTTACTATTAGCGCATTCTCGGGTTCGGAAGGAAGGTTTCTTAGCTTAGGGTCAAAGTTCAGAAAAGCTTCCCTTACTTCTTCAGGTGTCGGTTTATCTTTCATTCCGGCCCAGATGGCTTCGGTATGTCCGTCGACAACAGGGACTCTGTGGCAGGAGGCACTGACTTTCATATCTGCAGGCATAACCTCAGAGCCGTTGAACTCCCCAAGGAGCTTTAAAGTTTCAGTCTCAATCTTCTGTTCTTCGCTCCCTATGTATGGAATTATATTGTCGTAAATTGCCATTGCGGGAACTCCGGAAAAACCTGCTCCTGAGATTGCTTGCATTGTGGCTACCTGTATAGTTTCTAGCCCAAACTGCATGAGAGGCTTTAAGGTAACGGTCATGACAATTGTGGAGCAATTTGGATTCGTTATGATGTATCCATCCCATCCTCTTGCGTCCTGCTGGACTTCAAGAAGCCCGAGATGTTCTGAATTTACTTCGGGAATCACGAGAGGAATATCTTTTTCCATTCTATAGGATGAGGCATTACTTGCCACTGCAAATCCGGCTTTTGCAAATTCGGGTTCTACTTTAAGGGCAAGGTCTGCGGGAAGCGCCGAGAAAACCACATCCGCATCTACGGCTTTTGGATCTACCGGGACGACTTTGATATCTTCAACGCTTTCCGGCATAGCTGTATCTAACCTCCAGCCTGCGGCTTCTTTATATGTTTTGCCGGCGCTTCTCTCGGATGCTGCAAGGGCTGTAATCTCAAACCAGGGGTGGTTTGCAAGTGCTTCTACAAATCTCTGCCCGACAGCGCCTGTTGCGCCTAAAATACCCGCTTTAATTGCTACCATCTAAAAAGCTACCTCCGGAAAGATAAAAATAATTTGATAAAAGTGATTATTAAAAAGGAAAAAGAAAAATGGAATAAAAATATTATTCCAATAAGTTACCGTTTTACTCTTCTACCTTAATTGCCTGGTTCGGACATGCTTCTTCGCATGCGCCGCACTCTACACAGTCGTCCTGGTTGACAACTGCGAGTCCCTTTTCTTCATCAAGGGTGATTGCTTCAGAGGGGCATTCATCGACGCAAGTTCCGCATCCTGAACATTCATCTGCATTAACTAATGCTGGCATATTTCTTCACACTCCTTTTTGATTATTCGATATATGCTTGGAAGATATATACTTGGAAATTAGATAGAGCGTTTTTGAAACTTCCATAGGATATCGAAAAGTTTGATCATAACGCCATTGACAAGATAACCATAAAAACTTATCGCTTTTTACTAAAAGGCAGATTTCAAAAATCAGGATGGAGTTAACCTCCAAACAGCTAAAATACGTATAATTGAAAGGTATGTATAAAGGGAAAATTAAAAAATTTATTCAACAAACAGAATCGTGCATCGCAATTCCGACATCAGTGAGGCGGTACATTTCGTCTTCAAATTTCAGGAAACCTTCCTTTAACAGAAAATCCATGTGAAACTTAAAGAAGAAATCATTCAGTCCAGATTCTTCTTTTAATTGCTTTTCAGTCTTTCCAAATATCCCAACAATGCGGAGGAGCTTTCTTCTTGCAGGATTTATGGAAACTTTTTCCATCATCATATGTTCCAGTTTGACAGCTTCGCCTTCAGTAGGTTCACATTTATTCTCAAAATAAGTATCAAGCTCATCAATTTCCTCTTTCATATCGAAACTCCATTCTTTTTTTATTTATTATCCTTTGGCTTATTATAAAGTTCCGAAAAGGATAAGTGTGATTGTAACTCTCTCAGTTAAGCCGTAAGTTTTCTTCTTAGCTCTTAAGTTGAACTTTACTCTATTTTTATTCATCTTTCTTGTATATATTAATCGTACAGACTTTCTCATCTTCATGCTTACCATGTTCGCCATGTTCAGCATCATGCTCGTGGATTTCTTTTTCAAAAACAAATCCTGATTTTTCAAGATTCCTTTCGAGAGTACTTTCAATTATCTCTATGAGTTTATTCTTTGGAACCTTTGTAATTGCAGAAAGCAATCTTAGTTCAGCTTGCTCACTTTTTCTGTACTGAAGAATCTCTATCTGAGGCATCTCTTTAGAAGAGGTTACACTACCCTTGACCATATATTTCGGAAATTTCATGGAAAGCTTTACATGCCCTACAAATTCAGGATTAATTTCCTTAACCTTATTCTGGATGAGCTGTAGGCTACCTTCTATAAAACGCATGCTTTCCTCAGGATCAAAATCCCTTGATTCAAGAGTATAAAGTACTGAGTAAGCTGAAACCTCAGAAAGTTCGATAGAGTTTTTCTTATCCTCTAAAGGCTTTTTAAACCCTGGCACGGCTAGATGGAGAAACAGCTTTTCGAATTGCTCATTTTCATGTTTTGCTGAGAATTTCAGGATCTGGGCTTCAGGATTCATTTCATGGAGCATTTTCTCAGTCGCCAGGACAGTTTCCGCAGACGTTATATCAATCTTGTTTATGCAAAGAATTTCGGCTTCCTTTATCTGTGTCTCTATAAACCTTGGAATTTCTTCTGCTTCGGTCCCGAAACGGCCGGGATCTACAAGGGTTGCTATTGGGGCAAAAGAAAGCTCGGTAAGTCCCATTGTTTCGATTTCTTCCCTTATCTGCCCTGGGAAAGCAATTCCTGTTGGTTCGATAATAACAATGTCAGGCATGAACTCTTCTTCAAGAGTTTGAAGGGTATACTGCATGCTTATCCTGAGTGTACAGCAAATACATCCGCTTGTAAGCTCTTTGGTTATAATACCAGAGCTTGTGAGAATATCTCCATCAAGCCCAATTTCTCCTATCTCATTCACAATGATTGCAGTCTTTTTCCCTGCATTACTGAGCTGCTTGCTGATTTTCAGTATGGTAGTCGTTTTCCCACTTCCGAGAAAACCTCCTATGATCATGACTTTCATTTTTTTCTCCTTTTTTCGTACAGTAAAATTGTTTTTTAGACGGTTTTGAGGTGTATAATCTATCTAATAATATATATAAAATCGGCAGTGCCTCCCAAGTACTGCAATTCTTTTCAAAAAAGGCTTGACCGCAACCTTTCCGGCGGAAAGCTTGACCAAAGGCTCTGTCCTGCGTAATCACAAGCCTTTTCAAAAAATGCTTGGGCACAAACCTTTTTAAAAAAGGTTTGATCGAAAACATGGCAACGTTTGAGTTTGATAATCTTACCCCCAAACCCTATCGGCGTGATCAACCGGCGCAACGGTTGCGGGTCAACGGTTGCGATTCATGAGCAAGAAAAATTATTCCTCAATTTTCTAATGAGAATTAATTTAGAGAGTTTTAGTTTTTCCTCCCTACCAGGGCCTCAGCAGTATGCGACTCAAATAAGAAGAATCTCAGACTAAATTCAAAAAAAGATTGATTTCGATTATATTTTTCTTTCAATAACGAGAGGCATCATTGAAGAATTAACGGCGTTCTCATCCAAAAACCTGGAAGTTCCGAACGGCTTTAAGAGATTTTATTTATCTGGAGAGAGACACTGAGGTACTGGACTCATGGGTTGCGAGTTTAAATTCTCTTTCCATTTTATCCCTTTAATTGTGGAATATTTATTAACTAGTGGGGTGTTAAAGGGATGAGAACGCAATTTATACTATGCACTTACAATATATATTATTTTTAATACTGAATATTATTTTATCTTTCAGACATTAACATATCATTATAATTCCAATCCGTCACTCTAAACTTATATTATTACTATAACATTACTATATGCCTCTATAAATGGGACTTTTGCATTTCGTTATTTTCCGGTTAAGCTTGAGTTTTGATTGATATTAACCGGAGACAATCTCAATTATATCAACAGAATGATTTATATATCTTTTAATAAATGAAACAAAAGACCGGGACTGCAGAGCAATAATTATTCGTAATCACTTTATAATCACTCTAGGAGCATTTGCATGCAAAGCAAGCCAATTACACCGGAAGTGAAAGCTTTCCTTATTTCCATAGGTTCGGTTTCTGTAGATTCCTCACTTATCCCAAGGGCTCGGGGTTCAACTGCGGGTCCGGGAGCAGGTACAAGTTCAGTCTTCTTCAAGTCGGGAGAAAAACGGGTAAGGCTCAGCATAAAAAACGATTCTCCGCTCTCAATCCAAAAGATTGAAGGCGAAGGAAATGTTGCACTTTTCTATGAGGGAGAAGAACTTGCAAGGGGGAAACTTGAGTCTGCGCCTGCACACTGCCCTGAGCAAGCTTTTATAACCCTTTCTGAGAGGTGTATATTTGACTGTAAATACTGTCCTGTACCCAAATTGCAGGGGCATGTTAAGAGTGAGGAGGAAGTTCTGAGCATAGTTGATGAGGTTTTACGGGCAGGACATCTGAAAGCCATTTCTCTTACTTCAGGCGTTGAAACCTCAATCGAAGGTGAGGTTGAGCGTGTGCTCAAACTGCTTCCTGCTCTCAAAAAATACAATGTTCCTATTGGAGTCTCGGTGTATCCTACAGAAGGTTGTTCCAGAAAGTTCTATGAAGCAGGGGCTTCTGAAGTTAAGTATAATGTTGAAACTATGGACAGAGATATCTTCAAAAAAGTTTGTGGGGGCCTTTCCCTTGATTATATTCTGGATAGACTCAAGGAAGCTGTGGATGTTTTCGGTAAAAACAGGGTTTTCAGTAATTTTATAATAGGCCTTGGAGAAAGTGATGATTCTGTGAGGGATGGGATCGAAACCCTTGCAAAAATGGGAGTAATTCCTGTCCTGCGGCCGGTAAACCCACACCCTATGAGGGTAGGAGACTGTTTTACAGAACGTCCGTCTCCTGATCGCCTTCTAAAGCTTGCGAAGATCGAAGCTGAAATCCTAACGAAGTGTGGACTCAATCCTAAACTTGCAAAAACCATGTGCCTGAAATGTACAGGCTGTGATCTTGTTCCTTTCGTTGATCTTTACTCCTAAACTCGAATCCTTAACTCTACTTATCTTTTTTTCGTCCATATTTTTAAATTTTTATTCTATGTGGCGTTATTTCTATTATTCACTTTTCTGTTTTCAGTCATTTGAAACTTAATTTTAATTTTCAATTCCTATAATTATTAGACCCCTTGAAAAATGATTGATTTTTTAAGGGAGATTAATCCTTATTTGCCCAATTAAATATAGTGTCAGTCCTTCCCCAAATAAAGTACATTTATTAAACAGTTTATTTGATATTTAACGGACTTAGATACTTCAATTGGGAAATTAAACGTTTATTTTTTTCTTGCTTTTAACATCGAATTTCTTATGAATGAAAATGATATCAAATGCCTTATTTATAAATAAACATAAATTGTAAAAAAATAAAGTATTTATTTCGCTCTCTACTCAATTTAAAGGATTATTATAGATTATTTATCTAAAAAATTGATTTTTAGAGTGTACCTTAATTGGGGAAACTCTAAATGCATATCTATTGTCCAAAATAAGTATTGTATACCCTCAATTTTAGCACTAATTTGGAAGGACCCTATATAATTATTTGATTCATATCTAACACTTTTATGAAATTCTCTCTATAAACTGATTTTGTTTTTATGAGGTCTTTTGAAGCTTTTTATCTTCTTTTAGATCTTTTGATTTCATTTTCCTTCTTTAAAGAGGGACCCCTTTATTTCCACTGGAAACTTTTGCAGGTTAATCTTTTTTGCTATCAGTGTTTCTTTCGTTTCTCTTTTTTTTGTTTCTTCTCTATATACTCTTAATTTAATCTGTAATTATTCTTCAATTTGTCTCCTATATTTTCTATTTTTATGTAAGTAGGTTTTTCTTTTCTTTTTTGACACTATTGTTGAAAGTTAGGAAATATTCTTCTGTCCAATTCTATCTCTTAGAATCCATCTATCATTCGCTTATTATACCAAAAAACTTATTTTGTTGCCCCTATTCACTCTCATCTTTTTATTTCCCTTCCTGCGAGCGTTAGTACCCCCTCATTTCCACTGGAATCTACGGGTTAACAGCCGTTTTTTTGTGGAGTATATACTACGCCTCAGTTTAACTCAGTTTTTCCCAGCAAATATAAACGATCATCTAGAAAAATATTTATTATGTGGAAAACACTTTTTTATTCTGTATCTTTTTCCCGTCTTCTATTCCGGGTACTACTCTGTATATCATGCTTAGAGTTTTGCTCTTAATGTGATGGTATTCCTGAGAACCATTTGTTAAAATTATAACAAAGCCATAAAATTAAAAAGAAAATTTTAAACTGTGGTTTTAAATCTGATGAATCAAAAAAGAAGATTATATCCTGAGAAACTTTAAAGATATTTATTTTAAAAGGGAAGACTACGTTTAAGAAGACTTAAGGTTCGTAGCTTTAGAAATAAAACAGAAAAAAGAAAAGAAAACAAATTCAGAAGCGGGAGTAAAACTCTCCAAAATCTCCAGGGATAAGAGATTTTAAGTGAATCCAGGCTTGAAATATAAGGTTTTTAATCCGAAACTGTTTCTTTTTGAGACTTAACTTAAGTTCTACTAATATTCCTTATTTTACTCTTTATGGTGTCGATTTATTCTTTGTATTTCTATGAGATATCTATATAAAAAATTACAACCCTTTTATTTTCACTGGAAAAACTGAAATTGATTCTCCCTAATCTTCTTCTCTCTTTCTCATTTTTATTCTGTTTTTCTACCTTTTTTAAGTTTAATTTTTAATTTTTTTTACATTTGGCTTTTTAATCTTCGGATTTATCTACCTAATTTCAGTAGTTCTTCCGCACTCACTCCCCCGTGAACTATTTTTGCAATTCTCTGGACAAGGCCTGTGGGATCCTGGGCTTGGAAAACATTTCTTCCTATGGCAACGCCCTTTCCTCCAGCTTCAAGAGACCCTTCGATCATTTCTAGCAGTTCCTGTTCAGAGTCCATTTTCGGGCCACCTGCGATAATTACAGGTACAGGGCATCCTTCAACTACTTCTCTAAAAGTTTCAGGACTTCCAGTATAGTTTGTCTTAATTATGTCGGCCCCAAGCTCGGCTCCAATTCGGGCTGCATGTTTTACGACATCCACATCATATTCAGAGCGAACCTTTTTTCCACGCGGATACATCATTGCAAGGAGCGGGATTCCCCATTCGTCGCACTTTCCTGCCACATATCCTAGCCCCTGTAGCATTTCGTACTCATCTTCAGCCCCGACATTTACATGAACTGATACAGCATCGGCTCCGACTTTTATAGCTTCTTCTATGGTTGTTACCAGAACTTTATGGTTAGGATCAGGGGAAAGGGAAGTTGAAGCCGAAAGATGTATTATAAGACCAACATCATGCCCGTATCCCCGGTGTCCATATTTTGCAAGTCCCATATGCCCGAGTACTGCATTTGCCCCGCCTTCTGCGACTTTATTTACAGTTTCTTGAAGGTTTTTAAGTCCTTCAATAGGACCTGCACCAACTCCGTGGTCCATAGGAATAATAATAGCGTTACCGGTATTTCGATTGAATATACGTTCCATCCGTACGGATTTACCTATAGTGTTCATAGCCTGCATATTACGAATTAGATGATATATACTTTATTGGTATATTTCCTAAGAAACCAAATATCTTTCTTCTACTTACTCTACTTAATACTCTTTTTTTCACAAATTAAAATGCTAAAAAGATAAAAATTAAAATAAAGTTTATACTGAACTTAAAGGATACTTAAAGATTTTATAATGCTTATTTTGTATTTTCGTTCTGATAAATCCCTGAATACCCCTTTTCTACTTTCGCGTCCAGGGTATAGAATAAAAGCTGCATAATTCGGGCATCTTTCTTCAGCCTGAAGCCTGCTGAGTTGTAGACTACCAGCATTGACTCACTGCGTCCCCTGTATCCTGCGTCCCATACTGCAGTTTCAAGAGTAGCTCCACAGCGAATGAGGGTTGACCGCGGCTTCGCAATCGCAGCCAGGTTCATGGGAATATTTACTATCTCATTAAATAGTACTTTATAAATTCCCTTGGATAAGTGAATCCAGCCATCATTCCCGAATTCAAGGGTTTTTCCATATGGAAGCTTTCTCTCAGAATTGTCAAAATCTACAGCTCCAGAACCTTCTATTGTTTTTATCTCTTTGAGAGTAAGTTCAAGTCCGTTAGGCTGGATCTGGGTTTCTATATCAACGGCATTTTCAAGCAAAGAGGGCTTTGCTTGTATAAGTTTTCTCAGTTCGGTACTGGATAGAAGCGTCATCGAAAATGTAATTGCAAAGATTCTTTATTACTGTTTCGGACTCTTCCTCTTTGAGTTTTTTCTTTTCTTATCTTTATTTTTATTATGTTATTAATATTATCCATTTTTTATTTTAGACGGAGATTTATGAAAAGGTTTATTGTTCTCAGGTAAATAACCAACCTATCGAGATTTTCATATTACTACTCAATTATGTATAATAAAGGGCTTATGAGAGGCTTCTAATGATGGCAAAAAGATCTCCCTCATGCGGAATTATTTCTGTATTTTTCATATTTCTATTAACAGGTTGTGCCCTGGCTGCCACGGATGGCGTGCAAGGTATTTCCACAGAAGATACTTCATGGAATCACTCCATGGAAATTTTGATCACTGAGAACGCCGGTAAAACTCTACAAGGGTATCCTGTCCTTGTTAGTTTAAACTCTTCGAATTTTAATTTTTCAAAGGCAAAAAGTGACGGCTCAGACATTCGATTCTCGGAAGAAAATCGAACACTTAATTATTGGATTGAGACCTGGGATCCTAAAAATGGGAAAGCTCTTATTTGGGTTCGGCTTCCATCTCTCTCTGCAAACCAAACCATGAAAATCCTCATGAGGTATGGAAACCCAGGAGCTGAAGCTGTGAGTAGTGGAGAGAAGACGTTTGACTTTTTTGATGATTTCGAGGGCAACAGCCTTAACGAATTTCGTTGGAATGTTGAAAATGAAGGGGGAGGCTTGGTTGAAGTTAAAAACGGAATATGTAACGTTTCAGCTCCGAGACCTCATGTTCATGATTTCTCTATGATTTACAGCAAAAACAATTTTAATATCAATTCTATGTTTATGATCAAGAGAATGAAAGTTACCACAGGCGAGGATGATAGAGGACCTGTACTCCAGCAGGGTTTTATAGATCAGATTGACAGCAGAAATAACGAAATCAAGCATGAGACCGAACTTACTAATGAAAGCCGAGCAGGCCTGGAAACAATTTACGAGAAGCAAAAGAGTACTTTCTATGATCTCACTGATGTTAATGTTCCTGAAGGAGAATGGTATGTCTCAGGAATTGCCTGGTATGAGGAGAACAGTACTCGCAAAGTATCATGGTTTAAAAATGGTATCCGTGACCCGAGAATGGACTTCGCCTCTAATGGTTCCGTAACCAATCTTCCAATGCATGTTTACCTGTATGCTGCTTCCTACACGGATTCCTCGAAAAACACAGGCTGTATGGCAGTCGATTACGCGCTGGTTCGAAAATTTGTAGGAACCGAACCAACGGTTAAGGTTATTTCAGCGCAGGGAGAAAGTAGGGTTTCTTTAGAAAATATTTCTGTTAACAACTCTAGTAACTCTTCTGTAAGCAACTCTGTAAATAATTCAGAAAATGCCTCTAAAAATAAATCTGGGAATATTTCCGCGCCTGGATCCAAGTTAAATTCTGAGACTTCTACTTCTGAAGGAGTTGCACAGATGCAGAAAAACCTAAGTCCGAACGACACCAGTAGCCCAAATTCCAAATTCCCTAAATACAATGTCGAGATTTCCGGAATCAAGCTTTCTTCCCCTTACGAGTTCGATTTCTCTACCCTTACAAAGGAGCTCAATTCTTCAGGCATAAACACGATTTTCCTCAGTATGAACAGCGAGGACGTATGGCAGTACGAGCGCTTTGTGAAAGTGGCTCATGAAAATGGGATTTCTGTACATGCCGTGCTTCTGGAAAACGTAAACTGCACTGAAAAAGGAGCTGAGGAAGCCTGTCATAACTCTCTGGGTGCTGCACTTGATTATAACGAAAAGTCCCTTGCACCCTTTGACGGGATTGATATCTACGTAAACTCCTCCGCCTTGGAAGGCCCTGAAAAAAGCACAATCGATTACAGGACATTGTTTGAAACAGCCAGTAAAGAGGCTGGAGAAAATGTAACTATTTCAGCAAGCCTTCCTCTTAATTATACTGCATCACAGATCAAGAAAATCGCTCCTTTTGTCGATTCCTTTGTAATTAGGGCTTATCCTAGTAAAACCGGAGATATGAATTCTGTTTCATATATTGTTGATGCCGTTGCCTCCGAGATGGGAGAGATAAGAAGTGTAGGTTCAAAAGGAATAATAGAGGTCTCCGTAGAAGAGGACTTTATAGATAAATATTCAATACAGAAACTTTTTGCCGATCTCGCAGATTATTATTCAGGTGATTCAACTTTTTTAGGAGTTTCGATTTCTAACTATAGTACGTATACAGTATTACCTTGGGCAGGACCGGAAAAAAAAGAGTTTCCGATTTCTGGATTTAAGGCTTTCTCGGTACTTCTTGCAGCGCTTGGAGCCTTCGCTCTTTTAAAAGTTAAGAAAAATTAAATTAACGATATCGAATCAAAGGAAACTAACTTTAAGAAACATATATTATATACAAGAAAAAGCAGGAAAAAGTTAAAAAGATAATTTTCTTTTTTCCTGTTTTTTAATTTCTTTTTTCTCTCCTTTCCCTTACGTTTTCCTTCTTTCCTTTCATTTTTTACCCTATCCCATCCTTGTTTTTCTGCCGAACTTTCATGAAAACTTATCTAATTTTTTAAACAAGAGAAACTTTTTTATGTTCATTGGTCATTTATACTTTTGTTATTCTATTTGAAATCCTAACTCTTTAAACGCTCAAAGGGGGTCTTATCTTTAAAATTCTTGGATTGGTGGGTAGTCCTAATATCAATGGAAACACTGCAAAGCTTGTAAACGCAATTCTCGACGGAGCTGCCGAAAACGGCGCAGAAAAAGTAATTTACAATATAGCTTCTCTAAATATCAAAGGCTGTGATGCCTGTGGTAGGTGCCAGGAATCTGGCTGCTGTCTGATAGACGACGATATGCAGGAAATTTATCGAGAAATCGAGACTGCCGATGCTGTTATACTTGGCTCTCCTGTTTATATGTGGCAGATGACTGCCCAAACTAAACTCTTAGTTGACCGCCTGACAGCCTTTTTAAAACCTAACTTCTCAAGCAGGCTTGATAATAAAAAGCTGATTCTCGTCTTTTCGCAGGGCAGCTCGGATAGAGACGCCTTCAAACCGTATTTTGAATACACAGCTGGCCTTCTTTACTATCTCGGCTTTGATATCCTGGAAACCGTTATTGCGGCTGGGACAGATAAACTTGAAGTTTCCTTCAGGCCTAGCTTGCTTGAAAGAGCAAGAGAGCTTGGAAAATTGATCTCTACTTCTCATCTGTCTGGCCCTGAGTTTAGAAGAGCTGAGTCAAGCCTGATTTCTCCTCTTTGATTCTTCCCTTATTTCCTTTTATTTTGCTTTCACTTCTTTAAAACTTATTTCATTTCTCTAACTCGCTTTTAGTTTTTTAAACCTCAAGGAATTCATCTAGATATCCTACAATCCCTTCAGCTCCTTCAAGGACTCTTTCTTTTAATTCCAGCGCCATAAATTCTTCAATCGGTGCGTCGAAAGGATCTGTGATTCTCCAAGTATTTGCCTGTCTAAACCCAAATTTTGGATAATATTCAGGATGTTCTAGGAACTATTATGGAATCATATGCCAGTCGACTGCAAGCTTTGATTCCTGCTTTTATAAGTTTCCTTCCTATTCCGTACTCTGGAATTAAGGCAAACTGCAACCGGCACAAATGAGGTTGCTTATCAATTTTTGAAAGTGAATAAAGCATGATCTACTCATTTTCAATCATTGGCTCGTTTCCGAATTGTAATTTATTTTTCGGATTCGAAAAATAGTAATATTTCCGAAACAACTAACTTATATGCATAGGGGGTTTAGAACTGACACAGAAAAAAATTGAAAAATCTGACGAAGAATGGGAAAAGGTACTCACGCCTGAGCAATATCACATCCTGCGGCAGAAAGGGACAGAAAGGCCTTTTTCCGGGAACCTGTACTATAATAAGGAAAAAGGAGTTTACACCTGCGCTGCCTGCGGGCAGGAGCTTTTTTCCTCAAACACCAAATTTGAGTCTGGATCTGGCTGGCCAAGTTTCTATGATGTGATTTCGAGTGATAGGGTAAGGCTTAAAGAAGACACCAGTTACTTCATGAACAGGATCGAAGTAGTGTGTTCTCGATGTGGAAGCCATCTAGGTCATATCTTTGAAGACGGGCCTGCACCAACCGGGAAACGCTACTGTATTAACTCCATTTCTCTTAATTTCAAGAAAGAAAAGGAAGAAGACAAGAAAAACGGAGAAGGAAAGTAAGAAGATTTTTTTGCTCAAATACAACCGTTGAGCTACAACCGTTGCGTCGGTTGATCACGCCGACCACGGTGTTGCTGGGGTTTTCGACCAAACCTTTTTTGAAAAAGCTTGTGATCACGCCGGATAGGGCCTTTGGTCAAGCTTTCCACCGGAAAGGTTGCAGTCAAGCCTTTTTTGAAAAAGCTTGTGTCAAAATATCAGGCTATCACACAATCTAAGGCATGTCTATATAGAAATTTTAATAAACTTCGATTTTCACAATATTTATTATAGATTATAACAATTTATTGAATCAATGTTAAAAGCAATAATCTTTGATGTAGACGGCGTTCTTGTAGACTCTATGCGTTTCCAGGCCGATGCCTGGGTTGAGGTTTTCAGGGAAATTGGTATTAGTAGCATCAAAAGAGAAGATATTTACGAGCTCGAAGGCTCAAACAATAAGAGATTAATCGAATCAATTTTCGAAAAGGTCGGAAAAGAGCCTGAACCTTGGCATTTAGAGCAATTGCCTGAAAAGAAGCTCGAAGCTCTTAATTTTGATCAAATAAAGCCATTTAAAGGCATTCTTGATTGCCTTAAGGAGCTGAAACGATACTTCAAGCTCGCCATGGTCTCTGGATCGCACGCCGATACAGTAAATAAAGTTGTGAGTAAATTTTTTTCAAACTATTTTGATGTTGTAATTACCGGAAGTGATCTTGATCGTGGGAAACCTGATCCTGATCCTTACCTTGAAGCCCTTGAAAAACTTGATCTAACAAAAAACGAGTGTATAGTAGTTGAAAACGCCCCTCTCGGAGTAACTGCCGCCAAAAGGGCTGGGCTTTACTGTGTTGCGGTTGCAAGCATGCTTAAGCCTGAAGAGTTGCAGCATGCAGATCTTGTGTTCAATGATCATTCTGCTCTTCTTGATTATCTAAAAGGTCTCATTCCAGAGTAAGCACGAGTTGCTCATGACTAGGAGTTTTCCCCTTTAAGGATTCTTGTGGTAAATAAGAAAAGAAGTAACATGGGGGAGCTATTTTAACTCCTTACTGATTGCACGGTTTTTTGGTCTGTTCGTATATTTGTCTGTTCGTATATTTTTTTGTCCCACGCTACAGTTTATTGATATCTTCTCCTCTATATATATTTTTCTTTTTTCTATTAGTTATCCCCTTAAGTATTGTCTTTGTCCCCTAAAAATATATTTTATTCCCCTACTTTTATTCTACTATTTTTTTGCCCGAGTTTATTTTTTTTTCTTATGGGCAAGGTGGACTGTTTTTTTCAATCCTTTTAAATGGATAACTTTCAATATTGTGGCTTTTTCTTAAGTATAACTGTCTTCCTGATCGCAGAAACTGGAGTGGACTTTTAATTTCTTCCGCTATTATATTTTCTGGACAAATTGAAGTGTAAATGTCAACATTTAAACCTGTATTGAAAATATGTGGACTGAAAAAAAGATGACTAGATGACAAAAATTGTATAAAAACAAGAGCTGAAACGGTGTAAAATATCAAGAACTCACTAATCCAATACGAATTTAAAAAAAGAGAAACGGAGAGGTTCGGCTTAGAGGCCGTAGTTCTCCGGAAGGAATACTTTAATTTCATTCTTGTATTTTGTAAGACAGTCGTCCATGAACTTGTCCATGTCGTCTGGGAGAGCATCAAGGGTTGCCTTTGCGTCTGCAAGGGCGTTTGCTTCGAACCTGGAGAGCTCGAGCTTGCCAGCTGCACCTTCGTTGACGATGTTACAGCATTCGACTGCGGCGTTCTTTGCTCTGAGGTAAATGTTGTCTCCGTCCTTGACGATTGCCTGACCAACTCTGTATGCGTTGTCGTATGCAAGCACATAGGCCTGTGGGTCTCTGTACCTGTCAGAGAGCATGAGAAGGTCTCTGAGAACTTTGTCGTTCTTGGTTTCAAGAGCAGTGTTCATAAGGGCACAGTCATATGCAAGAGACTCGGCCCAGCACTGTACAGTTGTACCGCCGAACTCACCATGGTACTCAACAGATTCGTTGGACCAGCAGTCACAGCATTCCATGATCAGGTTACCCATAACATCAGAGTGAGCGCAGGTGGAGGTCTTACCTTCTGTGGTCATTGGCATACCGGTGATGGCTTTAACAATGACGTTTTCATATCCACAGTCTTTTCCAGGTCCTACTGCACCGGATTCGTATGCAACGAGGGATCTTGGTGCAGAGATTGCTCTTGCGAGAACTGCGATGGTGTGGGCAAGGTTCTTGTTGAGCAGTCCACCGCCAATGAACATTGCGGTATTTGCCTGAGCACAGTCAGTGTCACCTGCGGAAACAGTGCCGGTCTTCTTTGCAATGTTGGAGATGTCGGTCCAGATCATTTCCATGTCAATGGAGCCGAGACAGCCAATTGCGTAGAGCATACCAGCGATATCATTCCTGAGAATTGCATAGTCGAAAACCTCCTTACCACCCATGCTCTCTACTGAAAGCAGGTCTGCGCCGGCCTTGGCACATTCTTCGAAGGCTTCAAGGAAGACAGAGTATTTGTCGCCTCTGAGCTGCATGAATTCTCTGTTCTCACGGATGTCACCAATGGTGTGGCGGAGTGCGCACTTTATGCCGTATTCATCGTGGTATTTCTCCATAATGGTTTTCTGGGCGTGTGCAACTTCTGCTCCCCAGGAGGGGTTGTTGGACATCTGCTGAACGTGTTCGGTTTCAAGGATAACTGCTGGGAAACCGACCTGAACCATTCTCTCCATAATGTCAGTGGTGATCCTCTCGTATTCCCTTACGAGTTTTTCCTTGGATGCACCAGCTTCAGGTCTCGGGGCATAGTTAATTTCAGGAATTGTGTAACCTGCACCGATCTCGAGGCCGAGGCCTGCTTTTACAGGGTACTTGGATACGCCGAAAGTCATTTCGTCTGCGCTTGCGTATGCCATTGAAGTGTATCTTTTTGCTGCCATTTAACTCACCTCAGTGCTTGTGGAATTTCTCTCTTAGTTCTAAGACATCTGTAGTACCTGCAAGGATTGCATCAGCAATCTTGGGGGCATCAGCGGCTTCTTCTCCATATACACCAAGTGCAAACTGGGATACGAAGTCCTGATTAACTGCGCCGCCACCGCATACGAATGGAATCTTCACTCCATTTTCAAGTAGCTTGTCATTAACATCCTTGAATGCATACATGGTGGTTGTCATGAGGGCAGTACCTGTGAGCATTAATGGGTTCTCTTTCTTAACTGCGGTGAGAACTTCTTCTGCAGGTACGTCTCTTCCAAGGTCGACTACATTGAAACCGTTTGCCCTGAGAAGAGCGGTAACGATGTTCTTTCCAATGTCGTGAACGTCACCCTCTGCGACGTGGCAGACAACAGTTCCTTTGGTTTTAGGAGCAGCTCCAGAGCTTTCCTTACAATATTCGATACCTTCAAGCATGGCATCAGCAGACATCATGACGTTGGGAAGGAAAATTACACCTTCGTCATAAAGTCTTATGACAACTCCCATACCGACCATGAGAGCGTCATCGATAAGAGTAATTGGGTCCTTACCAGCATCGATTGCTGCCTCGAGACCCTCGATAACGTCATCTTCTTCTCCTTCAAAGATGGCCTTTGCGATGGGGTAAATTAGTTCGTCTTTTGGATAAAGCTCTTCTGCGGCTTCTTCAGGCGTCATTGCCTTTTCCAGAGCCACGTTGTATCTTGTTAATACCCTTTTCAGACTTGCCTCTGTAAAGTCCAACATATTTCTAAACCTCCGTTTTAGTTTTTAGCAAAAAGGTCGCTACCGCCTCCGGGTCTGCAGTCCCGGATATATTTGGCCTCGTAAGGTCCCGGCTTTACTTCCATGAAGAACTTCTCTCTGTGGTATTTAGCCCTGGAAAAATCTGCAATTAACCTGTTCTACGGTTCGATCTCCAGATTTTCCTCATCACCTACCAGCGAAAGAATTTTCTCCTTCTCACCGGAACTTTTCCTTTTTGATTGATTTGCGTGTCTGTTATTACTAGAAACGCTTATACAGTATAATTAGGGGAAATCCTCACATATACCATAACCGATGGAAATTTTTCCCTGGTTTTTATGGATAAATAGAGGGTCTGAAATTTTGGGGCGGTTTCACTGTGTTTTATCTTGAAATTTTTTGCCCTCTTTTCTCTTGATAAATAATCCTTGAATTTTTAGATATGGACCTTTTTAGTACCCATATTTCTTGTAAATGTGTGATTTTTGAACATAGTAAATATTGTTGAACAATGAGATTATTCAGATAAAGCCTATCAAAAATTTCAATGTTCATGCTGTACTTTTTCAGTTTTATATAGCTTGATTACTCAGTTGTTTAAGGCGTTAACAAAATAAAAGTGGATCTAATGCTATCGTTTTTCATCTATCTATTGGACTCTTCCATAACTTCTCTAATTATATTGTCCAGGTTCTCTCTCATTTAAAATTATTAATCCAAACCCTTTTATATAAATGAAAATATCAAATACCCCTAATATATGGCGCGAATGCTTCTTCCTATTCAGGTTACATCGAACCAGAATGGGACTCGAATTTTCATCCGTCTTTGTGCGGAGATTTCAGTGTCAAATGGTACAGATTATTTTATATTACACAAAAACGCGATAGAAGTGGTATGAATGCAACATGATTTAATAGATGTCGTATTTCGTTCTCAGAAAAGAAGAGATTTCCTTTTACTCTTGGGAGAAAAACCAAGAACAATGGAAGAAATTAAGACACTCCTTGATGTTTCTCCCACAGCTATCTTACCCCAAATCAAAAGACTTACAGACAGTGATCTCGTTATCCAAAAAAATGGCAGCTATGAATTGACAGATATGGGAGAGCAGGTGTTCAAAAAAGTCCAATCCCTTGTCAATGTCCTTACTTTAATTGAAAAAAGCAATTACTGGATCGAGCATGACCTAAGTGGAATTCCTAAGTATCTTCTCGACAGAATCGGAGATCTGAAGGATTGTAAGCTGGTTGAAGCCGATCCAAGTCAGATATTTGAGCCGAGTGCGGAGCTTTTAGAGTTTTTCTCCTCCTCACGTTATCTTATGGCATTTTCATCCTTCTACAGGCCTGAGTTCCTCCCCATTTATACAAGGCTTGGAAGGTTAGATTCAGATGTTACTCTTATTTTCACCGAGTCGGTGCTCGAAAAAATTACGCACAATTATGAAAAGAAAATAAGGAAACTTGCTACACTGGAAAACACCGAACTTTTTGTCTGTAATGACGGGATAAAGCTGGCTGAACTTATGGTCTCAGACCGCGGGATGATGATTTCTCTATTTGACAGTAACGGAAGGTTCTATTATGATTACATGATCTGTTCCGAACCTGAGGCTGTAAATTGGGCAAAGGAGCTTTTTGAGTTTTACAAATCAAGATCCTGGCAGATCGAGAACGAGGAATGCATTGATAGTTTTATTTGTATGACTGAGAATGAAACTTTTTCAGAATCTATGCTGTTCAGCCTGCACTAATATATAAAGGCAATTTGTAATGTAGCTTGTGCAGAACTAAATTTTTAGAATCAAATTCCCCCAATTAAACTCTATATCTTACTCCAGAATTCCTTTCCGGAGGTTAAATTGAATGAGCATGGAACTGCAATTAATAGATACAATTTTTTTTTCGGATAAAAGGAAAAATTTGCTTTTACTCTTGAAGGACGGTCCAAAAACAATTGAAGAAATCAAGACAGAACTTGAAGTCAGTTCCAGTCCTATAATGGCTCAGATTCGCATTTTGCTCAAGGAAGGGCTGCTTGTCCAAAAAGGAGATGACTATGAGCTCTCGATAAAGGGAAAGCTAATTGTTCCAAAAATGGAGCCTCTTCTCTCTACTTTTCAAGTTTTTGATGAAAATCACGATTACTGGGCAAGACAAAATTTGCGGATTCTTCCTCCCCATTTGCTGGACAGGATCGGAGAGCTTGGAAGCTGTAAGGAGCTTATACCTGACAGAACCCATATTTTTGATTACCCTCCTGAAATTATGGATCCTCTTTACAGGTCAAAAACAGTTATGGAAATCTCTTCCTTTTTCCGTCCTGGATATCCAAACCTCTATCTGGACCTTGCAAAAAGAGGTATTGAAGTCTCGCTTATTTTGGAAAGACCAATCTATGAGAAACTAATTTCTGATTTTCGGGCAGAGGTAGAAGAGTTCTTAAATTTAAAAAATACGAGCCTTTTTGTCTGCGAGAATAAAATTGAGCTTGCTTCCAGCATTGTTACCGATCGTTTCATCTCAATATCCATGATTTCTAAAGAGGGAAGATACTATAATCATGAGATGGTAAGCTTTGAGAAAAGCGCCCTTACCTGGGGGCAAGAACTTTTTAACTATTACAAAGATATGTCCGAACCGATAACCCAAATTTAATTTTTAACCAATTTAATTTTTCGTTCCCAAAGCTTGAAATAACCTTAAGTTCCAGCTTATTAAAGCAATGAAAAAGCAAGGTTTTCCAGCGATCCTTGACGAAAATACCGAAATTCTGATTTTAGGATCTCTTCCGGGAGATGTGTCAATCAGGAAGCACCAGTATTACGGGCATCCGGGCAACGACTTCTGGAGACTGCTCGGCAATATTATAGGAGAAGACCTTCAGGACATGAATTATCAAAACCGGCTTGAGACTCTGAAACATAATAAAATAGGACTATGGGACGTGTTCAAAGCCGGAAAGCGAGAAGGAAGCGAGGATGCAAAGACAAAGAACGAAGAGATAAATCAGTTTTCTATTCTGAAAGAATTAGCCCCTTCCCTGAAGCTGGTTCTTTTTAATGGCAAGAAATCCGGAGAATATGAACCTATTCTAAAAGCAATGGGGTATGAAACAAAAGTCCTTCCTTCTTCAAGTGGAGCTAACCGTCGATTCCTAAAAACGAGAAAATCAGAATGGAAAGCAGCTTTCAAACGCTAATAAGCACTCTCTGACTCCCCATTCTTAATACATTTAGAATTTTAGTTATATGTGAGTTTTATTTACATATAATTTCTAATATTGTAACTCCGTTTTTTCAAGTTATCTGATTTCTATAGCCTGTATGGGGCAAGCTTCTTGACAGGCTCCACAGTCTACACATTCTTCTTCATCCACGACTGCACAACCTTCTTCCTCATCAATAGCGATCGCTTCTACAGGACATTCCTCTACGCAGGTTCCGCAGCCCGTACATTCTTCTTTCTTGACTTTCGCTGGCATTTTATGGCTCCTTTATTTTGTTTTTTCCAACCTTTTTCTGTAATTTTGTTTTTTCCAGCCTTTTTCTGTACTCTTCTTATGCTATTCTATTCAGTCCATATAATTTGAAATCCAGGTTGATCTGAAATTCAGGCTATCCTGTACCTATTTAATTATACCATTTTAAATATATAAATTTGCTCTTATATATCTCCCGATCCATATTGATGCAAAGTTTCCTTTTTGCTCTGGTTCACTTGCCAATTATTCGGGCTTTTTCCAATCGATCCAGAATTTCAAGCAGCTTCTTTTTGAGCCTGTTTACTTCCCGAATCTGCCTGAGATAGGCATCCCACTCTTCTTTCATTCCAATAGATTCCAGAGTCTCCTTTATTTTTCGGAGGTACATTGATGCTGCTTCATATGAGCTTACTTTTGTTTTGGAGATCAAATCTTCTGCAATGTTTTTCCAGATCTCAATCGCAATCGAAGGATATCTGTCCTTTATTGCATTTGCAATTTCTTCTTCTAAGATGGAAAATCTGGATTTTTCGGCTTCGCCTTTGCTTATTTTAAGCTCTTCATACCAGCGCACTACCTCGTCAGCATCATCTTCTTGAATAGCTATCTGTATTAACAGATCAAGAACAGGAGGTTTAATTTTTTCTAACGAGCTCGCTTCCAGCAGCCCTGTTTTCGGGATAATTCCAGGAAGGATTGAAAGTTCTTCCGCATTTTTGGTTTGGCTAGCTGGCAACTCTCCGCTTCTCAAGTACTTGAGGGTAGCCTCTCGGATTTCCGGCCATTTTCCTATTTTTATGACTGCTTTCTGCATTTTAATATAGCTGGAAAGCTGGGGAAATCTAAAAAAATCTTCCGTTTCAAGGGCAGCTACGAAAGGCCAGTTTTCATCTTTCTCTTTAATTTCAATAAGGGTTTGCAAGAGCTCGTAGGCGGTACCAGGTTTATATTCTCTTAGTTCTTTGATTCCCCTATAAATCCATTCTTCAGCTTTCTTTTTTTGCCCGGAATCGAGCAGTTCCCTGATAAGTCTTGCATAATTGCCTGTTATTTCGGCTTCGATCTCGGATATTGGGATAATCTCTTCAGAAAGTCCGGCTTTTCTCAGGGCTTCGATAAGCCTGTCAACAACATAATCTCGTTCCCAGGATGAATCATACAGGATATCTTTTTCTTTTTCAGCTTTCTGCAATCGGACTTTCAGGGCTTCTGCAAATAGCCTCCACTCTTCCTGAGTATAGTTTTCTCTCCAGAGAGCAGGTTCATTAAGAATGCTGTAATCGTCTTTTAGCTCAAGCTCAAGGGTGTAAAGCATTTTCTCATGTGCAGGAAGAGAAGATTGAGATAAAGCCCTGAACACCACATCTATACAGCCGGATATTTGTGTTCCTATATCCCCTTCTTCGTCATATTCCTCAATTTCTTTATACCTATCCATGAGCTCTTTTCCAATATCAAGCAGCTCTTCAGGATGACCTGAATCAAGGAGGCTTTCCAGCCGAACCTGCACCCCTGAAAAATCAGGCATCTCTTCGCCTTCGTAAGTCCAGAAATCATAGCTCTTCAATTCTCTCCAGAGCTCGTCCAATTCGGAATATATGCCCCCAATAACTCCTTCAGGATTTTCGGATGAAAGGCTATGGCGATCTCTCATATACCTGCCAAGCATGTTATCTTTTTTTGCAAACGTTGTCAGTATCTCAATTAATTCCTTTTTTTCCAGCTTTTCCAGATACTCACGAGGATTCCATGAAGATACCTCAGCCTCATAGGCCCCTGAGGTTCCGGATCCTGCAAATCCTCTTCTGGATCTTTTAATCAGGAGATCTTCATCAGTAACAACCGGCACATCTTCTCCCTGCTCAATAAGGTCAAGATATTCAAGCACGGCTGCAACTCCGTGTTTGCAGTCATGCCCGACAGGACAGGTACAGATAGAACTCAGCTTTCCGTTTTTCAGGGAAATTTCTGTGAAATACTCTATTGTCCCCCCTACCCTCGCTACTAGGCTGCCTGAGGAAGTGCATTTGATTTCCTTCACCCGCTCCTCTTCTTGATACTTAATCCCCTTTGCAGTGGCTTTCCCTCCAGCCCAATCCTGGAGATCACTCCATTTAAGTTCCTTGAAGGTACAGGTATTTTTGCTTTCTTCTGGCATATGTGATTATTTATTTAACGTAATATAAATATAGATATATGATCTGTTTTGTTTTTATCCGAAAATCGCAAGAGGACTCCTGAATAAGGAATGTGTCTGGGCAGATAGATTTTTCTTCCTGTTCTGGATTCTCTAACCTTTTCTTAATTCATACATACTAATATGTCAGAGACACTCTCAAATACAAGTTTTTAACTCTCAATAGTTCTAAATCGTCAAGAGTTCAAGTCCAAAATTTCCTGTGTCAATCCAATCCATTGAAATGAGAGACCAGAAATCCACTGCAAATTTGTTCAGGATATATTCGTAGGGCAGCCAGCCATATCCATTATCTCCCCAGGTTGTGCCCCAGGAGTTGCGGATCAGGAGAGCACCTGTGGTTTCACTGTTGCTGAGGGTGTTTTTGATCCCCATATTATCATCATAGCCAACAGTAACCACTGCGTGGCCCCATTTTGCTTGCTCTTTAGGGCCTGGGAAGGGAATTCCACCTTTAGTATCCGTATTGTTGAAGGAAGGAAATCCAAAGAAGCCGAACATTGAGGGTATTCCTGCAGCAAGGTACTTTTTTACGCTGAATAGAACATCTTCAGGTGGTAAATTCATACCCTGCGGATCATGGCAGAAATAATTAAGGGCTTCAAAGTTTTCAGCAAGCGAATACACAAAACTTGAAGGTTCATCATCAAATGACGGTTCTCCTTCCGGTCCAGGCATTTTCCTGTTAGTATAGGGATAGTATTTTTCGGGTGGAACGCCGCAAAGGACCAAGGCCGCCATGGTATTCCGAAGCCAGGCACCAGTATCCCCTTTGACTCCCATCAGGTTTCTTGTCGTTTTATAAACAAAAAGCCTTGATCCATCCAGATATTTCCCAAAGGCCCGCCTCTGGAAGTACTCGATTACTCCTACGGCTGCGTGTGCAGTGCAGGAGCCTAGATCTAATTGATTTTCAATCGGAGAGCACCAGTTCCTGAGATCTACTGATACGGGCAGTTCCATAGCCTTAGGTTCTATTTTAGAAGGCAGAATCCCCAGTTTTTTTGCCATCATGGGAATCTGATCGCTTTCTTCGGTGTAGTCTTTTAAGGATGGTAAAGGAGGGAGCCAGCCAGTCCCAAAACTCTCTCCAGTTTCTGGAATTTTTACCTTTTCAAAAGCAGCTGCTATGCCAATCATTTCATTACCCCACTCACTTTAATTTACCTTTTTTATTCAATACATCAATTTATATTATTACCTTAACTCCTATTTTTCTTTCTCGTAACTTTATAGATATAAGTGATTTTTAATATCTTTCTTATCTCCCAGACGGGTCCAGTGCGCTCCAAAACTCTTTGCTGATTCTTCACCACTTCACTTTTTGCTTGAATCTGAAAGTACTATATACTTCTCTATTATCTCATCACTGTATATGGATCATGAAGATGCTAAGAACTCCCGTACCTTCAATATTTCTGCATCACATTGAAGTATTTTCCAGGGTTTGCAAGCTCATGGAAACTCGTACTCGGCTGGTCTATATACCGTTATTCAATTCGTATCTTCCTCAAAAGAATGCATCAAATTTCTTATCCATAAATATATATCTTCCACAGCTTTTTATTTAAAACTCCAAATATTCAAATCAGTAAACCTTTCGATCTTCCGAAGCAAGGTCTAAACATATGGCAACTTTATAAAATTAATCCTGCCGTTTAAACGAACATGCAATCCTAAATTTGATTACCTGTACAGACCAATATTACTGACTGTGATTCTGAATAATAATGTTTAACTCTGGCAATTAGTTTCATTCTGACGGCTAGAAATAAATTAAGATTCAAAATCCATTATCATTGTTGCTGATTCTATAATCAATGTTTAATAATTATGTGAATTTCAAATTCTCAACAATGCTTAGAAGAATAAATCCGATTCTTACCTCTTTCCTTTCGAATTCTTGCTCCTAGGAATGAATCCTCTTCGGTAAGATCTAAATGATATCTCAAATATAGAAAGAAGTAGATATTATGCAGAAAATAGTCTGATACAAGTGATTAAGATAAAGATGTGGGTAATATCATGCTTTTTATAATTATTATAAAATCATGAGAACTATTTGAGGTAATATCACTTCGCAAAACCTGTTAAAAACATTCTCTGGTCAGTTATCTTCTTGGTTCAGAGGAGTATACGATGCACATTTAATGTTACAGCCCCTCATAGTCATAAGTCCAAAAATACATCTGTCAATTTGAATATGTTTAGGTTCATCGCTAAAATTATGTATAGGTTCATACCAATATTTATGATAAACGCAATCGTCCTTTATGTGATTTACTATTATTTTTTGAGCCCTTGATTGATTGCAGTCACTAAATGTGGAAAATAATAATGAATTTTGATAATTCCAAAAAATATTAAAAATTTTCTCCTTTATATTCATTCTATGCCCCCTTTAATCTAATGAACCTAAACATATAAAAAAATTACTATATGTCTCCCGTAGAAATATATGTTTGTTTTTTCTTGAAAATATAATTTTATTAAACATCGCTTATGAATAGGTTTTATTGTAATCTGTTTAATGTAATTTATTATAAAATACAAAAATTGGATTAAAACACAGTAAATGATGCTCGCTAACAATGGTCAATAAAGAAGCACTATTCTCTCAGTTTTTTATTGTATCTCAAGGACTATATCATTGGGTAAAATAATTCCCTAACGATGAACAATTAAACCTGATCTAGTTTTCCCAAAGCGAGGAACAAAAAGTTGAAATGATTTCCAGTGTGCTCTGAAAATAACATCAACCAAATTTAGAAATTTTAAACTTTTTTTCTTTTTTAATAATAAGGAATAATTATTCGGCTGAATTTATTTGTTTTCCAGTTGTATACAATTACGCTCAAAGATGAAATAAACTTAGGTTTATCATTTTAAAAATAAGGATTCAAAATTTGAATAATTTAATAATTTAATTGTTTCAGTTACAGATATTTTTGCATCTACGAATTTTAAAACGTCAATCGTACAATAGTGAAAATAATGGAAGACTACCATGAAGAAACTAGCTATATTGCTGATTCTGCTTGTATCAGTACTCTTTACAGCTGGATGTGATGAAAAAACTCAGAAAAATGCCACAAGCTCTGAGATAACTGCAGATAAAAATGTTGTTGTTATAACCCAACTAGAGCAGATAAATACATCCGTCCAGCAAACTCCCATATTTGTGAAGATAGGAGCTAGATGGTGTCCAGAGTGCCGGTCTTTGAAACCCATTCTTAAAGAACTAGCAGAAAAATACCAAGGAAAAGCAACTATCGCGTCCGTAGATGTAGACAAGAGTCCTGAACTTGGAGAATATTTCGGAGTAGAAATCATTCCTTACTCCTTTGTAATTGTAGGCATTGAAAATGGAACATATGTCTATATGCAAGAGAATGGAAATGTCAGCACTAATATCTCCCAGGCTAGGTTTGTTGGACGAAATGATACTGATGAAGAAATGTTTAAAAAAGTTCTGGATCTTGCCCTTCTTCAACAGGAAAAAGCAAAATGAAACCAAAAATTGACTAATAGGCTTAATCTCAAAGTTATACACGAATCTGAAAATTAAAGTTTCAAATAAAACCCAGAGTTCCGGATAAAGATCAAAGAACAAGAGGATAATTATGGTTTGTCCAGTTTGTGTGGTTGGAGGAGTTGGATTTATTCTCAGTCGAATTTTTGGGCTCCCAGATGTTTTCGTTGCCTTTATTATCGGAATGCTGGCAACTTCGATGGCTTATTGGGTAAATCATATCATGACAAAAAGATGGAAGAAAAGGAAAGGTCAACTTGTAGCACTCAATATCTTGTCAGGAATTATGTTTTTGTACTCTCTAAAATGGATAGGATTGTGGTGAAGTAGGCAGAAGCTCATTTTGAAATTTTACATACTTATTTCAGCCGTAAACCCTTTTAAAATAAAAATCTTGGCTTTGTAGAAATCCCCAATTTCATCCAAACCGAGATTATAATATTTTTATTTATATTATACACTAATATTTTTACTTTTATTTCCTTTACTTGATTGTAATATTTTCTTGCTTTAACTATTTCTCCAAACTTTCTTTTTATTAATGAAAATACTGTTTCAACAATGCTTTTTCTGTTATACACTTTTTTATCAAAGTTTTTATGCAATTGTTGTCTATATTCTCCAATTATCCGGATTCTTTTTCTTTTTTTCACTGGAATTACTGAATTTGCCTTAATTTCTTCTCTAATAAAGGAATGGATCTTTTCTGAATCATATCCTTTATCCATCACATAGCATTTTGATTTCTTTTCTCTTTGAACTTGTTTTATCAAAGCATTTGTATGTTTTATTTCGTGATCAGTTTTCTTGCTTATTTTAAAGCCAATAATTACTTTTTTTCAGTATCGATAGAAATTAGAGTTTTAAGGAAGCTCTTTCTTCGTTTTCCTGTTCTCTGAGAATAATAGTGACTTGCATAAGAACTTGTAAACCCTGTTGCATCAATAGCATTTACTGCTATCTTTTCTCTTTCAGAATAAAACGTTTTTAAGGTTCTTGATAAAACTAAGTTAAAGAAATAAGATGGAATTTTGGAGACAAATTTCTGAAGAGTAGTAAAGTGCGGCACTTGGTCAAGACCAAGTACCTCTTTTACTTTACTCATTAAATCAACTAGCTCAATAATTCCACTCTAATCTGTCCCAATATACTGCTTGAGTAAGATTAGAACAAAATGTTGATGCTGAATGTAATTTCATTTTGAGAACTTACATGAGTAAAGGTTCAGTCTGGAAGACTGAACAGTCTTCAGACTAGGTTCAATAAATTTAATATACTTGTTACTGCTACTTTTATTTGAAATCACTTATTTTAGGTGCTCCTACGTTTTTGTGGTAAAAAGTGTAAGGAGCACTTTATTTAAAATCTTTTTTATAATACCTCAATAATTTAGGATTTCTACAAAACCGATTTATTCAATTTGATAAACGAAATAGTATGAGTATGTGCCAAAAAAACAACCTCATCTGGACTCTTTTGAAATAAGTAAATATTAAAAAACTCGAGAATAAGAGCATAAATCAATAAATATTAAAAAGGAAAGAATAAGTAAATATATATATTAATCGACTCTATAATGGTTCTTTGGGTGATTAAATGGTAGATGAAAGTGGTCCAGTTATGGATATTTCTGATACAGAAGACAAGATCCCTTTAGTAATGGGATCAAACGAATACGAGATGATAGAACTGCTTAGAAGAATTAACGTCAGCAGGCCAATTGCTCTTACGCTTGCATGCCTTGCGAAAGGAAGGGAAATTTCGTCCCAGAGTATTGAGATGATATCAGGCTTAAGACAGCCTGAAGTCAGTGTTGCAATGCGGTACCTTCGCGAAAACAACTGGATTGATATCCGGGAAGAAAAAAAATCAAAAGGAAAAGGCAGACCGGTCAAGCTATACAGGCTTACAGTCCCAATGGATTGTATTGTCAGCAAGATCGAAGAAGAAATCATAGCTGAAAGCAGAATTGTGCTCAGAAATATCGAACGCTTGAAGCACATCGCCTGAAAACCTTCAAGGGGATCTACCCCCATCCTAACTTTCCCTAACAATTAACTATTTTGCTACGATGAGCACTCAACAAAGATATTTATCGATAATTTCCTGTTACAGACGTTATCTTCAAAGTTTATCCCACTTTCCGCAGTAAATTTTTGTAAATTCATATTTTTGGGTGCTCCCTCATTAATTAGTTGACATTTTTTAGATTCCTGTTAGACTCCTGTATTGTAACAACTCTGCTAATTTCCATTTCTTACTAGAAATTCCACTCTTTTGTGCAGGTGTTCTCTTTTCCAAAACTACCATTTCCGTTTTATTTTTTAATCCTATATGACCTCTGCAAAAATTAAAATGAGTACAGTAAAGCCTCATTTGGTTGTATAGTCCTTTAACTTTCTTTGAAAATCTTATTGTTTTTCTTGCAATCCTGTTATTATCCTGTCTAAAAGTCAAGTTTTGTCTTTCAAGTAAACTCGTTGAGATTTTACTTTGATCTACATTCTGACCACAAATAATCCTTTTTTCGACTTTTTGGAGCTTCTTTCCCTGCTTGTTTTTGACAACCTGAGCATATTTCAAATCATTATCAGGTACTATTGCTGGTTTCTTGGGTCTTCCTCTCTTTCCTGTTTTTGGAAACTCTACCCATTCTCCGTATTTTTTCAAAAGAGATTCAGCATAGAATTTTAATCCATCTGTAACGAAAAGAGGTTTTGAATCTGAAAGATGTTTATCTGTAGTCTTAATCAATTCGTCAGCTACATACTGTTTTCTAGGTACTAGTATAAACTCAATAATTAACCTTGACTCAGGAGCAAAGCTCACCCACATCCATGTTCCTTCATCTTCATTTTCTGTTCTTGGCGTAACTTTTTTTCAACTATTACCCACAATTCATCCATTTCAACTTTTTAAATATTCAGGTTTTCATCAAATCTTCATTTACCTTCTCACATTGTTTCGCGCAGCGAAACAACCAGTTACTAACTGTAGCTGGTTGAACTTCCAATACCTCAGCTATGGATTGTATTGACATTCCCTTAATAGCCATCTTTAAGGCTAATATAACAAGAGATTCATCTTTTCGAACATTATCAAAGAAAGTGTTCGTACGATCATTGAATACTCTGCCGCATTCGCGATTTAAAATCTTTTTTATAATAACTCAATAGTTTAGGATTTCTACAAAGCCGAAAAAACAACATTGAAAAGGTATGAGGGTCCTGTGAGGGCAGTTGCGTTAACACCCGATGGAAAGCATGCTGTTTCAGCTTCACTTGAAGGAATACTTAAGGTATGGGATCTAGAGAAAGGAGAACAAAAACGACATTGAGAGGGTATGATGCTTTGGTAGGAGCAGTTGCAGTAATACCTGATGGAAAGTATGCTGTTTCAGCTTCCAGAGATAGAACGCTTAAAATATGGAACCTTGAGAAAGGAAAACAAAAAACAGCATTGAGAGGGTATGAAAAAGAGGTGAATAAAGTTATAATCACACAGGATGGAAAGTATGCAATTTCAGTTTCATCTGACGATACACTCAAGGTATGGAGCTTGGAGCAAGGGGTAATTATCTCTAAATTTATAGGGGATAGTTCATTTAGGACCTGTGATATTTCACCAGATGGGAAGTATATTGTTGTGGATGATGCTTTAGGTAAAGTGCATTTTTATATTTTGACAAGTCAGATAAGATATCTTAACAAATAACACATTAACTCCTATCCTTTTGCAGTACCATTTCGAGATAAGAAGTTCGGATAGAGTCTTTTTCCCCGGCGCCAAACTGTTTTAGCAATTCAAATAACTTTGCCCTTGAAGGTTCGAGCTCTTTTTCGTTTTCAGCCACGATTTCGACTTCAAGGAATTCTCCAAGGTTTTCTACGGCATCAAGACAAACAGTAATATCTCCTGCGCTGAAAATTTCTCTCTTTTTGCGGACTACTCCGGCTTCGGAGAAACCAAGAGCATGCAAGATTTGTATTGTAGTAGCCTCGTCTACAGGAGTTTCTAATTCTTCCCGGGTTTTGGATATGCCGTCGAGTTTAGGACCTTTGTAGGTCAGCACAGCGCTGCCATCAAGGGAACGGATTCTAAGCGCCTCGTCGGTTTTCGCAAAATCCCTGTAAGGAGCTGCAAAATAAACATCTGACTGGTTTTCAACTCCCATTTTTAATGCCCCTATTTTCTTGAGAATAGAGTGGGCTTTTGAATGGTCTGCTTTGACCTTGATCTCTATTTCAATCATAGTTTTTAGACATCTCCAGTTTAATCAGGTTAAAATTAGCTAAATATTGAACTAGATATTTGTGGCTAGATATTTGCCTTGTTAAAAGCTCACTTAAGTAATCTAAAAAAAAGAATCCGGAAAAATCCGGACTTATTCTGAATCTGCAGGGACAAATTTAGTGCCATAGTAAATCATACCACGTTCACCATCTTCCCCAAGTTTCCGGAATACAGATCTTACCCTCATTCCAATATGGATTTTTTCAGGGTCGCCTATTACCTGAGATGTCAGGCTGGGCCCTTCATCTAGTTGGATTATCGCAAGGGTATAAGGTGTCTGGCCTTCAAAACCTTCAGCAGCTGTATGGATTATCGTATAGGATATAATTTCCCCAGCACCTTTGAAATTGTAAGGTTCAATATGACCTCCCCGCCTGCAGTTTACGCAAAAATTGCGTGGAGGATAGTAATACTCTCCGCATTCTTTACAGCGGGTTCCTTCAAGGTTATACCTGCTACCTAAACTTCTCCAAAATCGTGGAACGGAAGACATAGGATTCTCACCTCTCCCTCGAGAAAATATGAATAACTGCCGTTGCTCCTGACCCTCCTACATTATGGGTCATTCCATACTCTGCACCGTCTACCTGTCGCTTTCCGGCTTCTCCGCGTAGCTGGGTTGTGATCTCAACGGCCTGTTTTATACCTGTAGCCCCAACTGGATGTCCACAGGCTTTGAGACCGCCGGATGTATTAACTGGGATCCTGCCTCCGATGGCAGTTTCTCCATTTGCGGTGACAATTCCTCCTTTTCCTTTTTCTGCAAACCCAAGGTCTTCAATAGCGCAAATCTCAGCAATAGTAAAACAGTCGTGTACTTCCACAACATTGATATCTTCAGGCCCTAATTTTGCCATGGAGTATGCACGCTTTGCAGCCATTACGGTTGCATCGAGGGTTGTTATATCCCGTCGGTCATGAAGCGCAATCGTATCACTTGCCTGAGCAGTTGCCTTAATATATATAGGAGTGTCCGTATATTTGTGGGCGACATCTGCAGGAGCAAGCACAACAGCTGAAGCTCCATCCGTTATTGGAGAACAATCATAAATATGCAAAGGATCGGCTACCATTATAGAGTTCAATACATCATCTACAGTAATCCTGTTTTTATACTGAGCAATAGGGTTAAGAGAACCATTTTTGTGATTCTTTACGGCAACTTCGGCAAGCTGTTCACTGGTCGTTCCATACCTGTGCATATGCAGCCTTGCAATCATTGCATAAAGTCCGGGAAAAGTAGCTCCTGCCATACCTTCCCATTCACGATCAGCCGCTGCTGCAAGAGCTGAAGATGCTTCTTCAGATCCAACATCAGTCATTTTTTCGGCTCCGGCTGCAACTACGATATCGCTATAACCAGAAGCTACAGACATAATAGCCTGACGTAGGGCAAGTCCACCTGATGCACAGGCAGCTTCTACTCGTGTCGCGGGAACATGCAGGTTCTTGGAAAGTCCCGAATAATCTGCAATAAGAGCTCCTATATGTTCCTGCTCAATAAAGCGGCCTCCACTCATATTTCCTACATAAAGAGCACTGATATCTTTCCCACTAACACCTGCGTCCTGGATTGCTCCTATCCCAGCTTCTACAACTATATCCCTTAGAGAACGCTCCCATAGTTCTCCAAACTTAGTATTTTTTACTCCGATAATTGCTACATCTCTCATTATGCTCACTCCGTTTTCAGGCCAGGCGAATCTTGCCTTTATGCTTGGCATACCTTGCGTAGTCAATATATATAGGGTCTTTAATCAGTTCGGAAACCTTTGGAGCTCTGTTTCGGATTTCTTCAATCCGGTCTGTAACTGTTATACTAAAAGCATCAGACCCTGCACCTGATCCAAAGGCAGTCGCAAAAATCCTATCCCCCGGTTTTGCCTGATCCAGGGTAGCAGCAATTCCCATAAGACAGGAACCTGAATAAGTGTTCCCTATTTTTGGAACTACAAGTCCTGGAGCAATCTGTGCCTTGGTGAAACCCAGGGTTTTTGCAGCTTTACTCGGGAACTTTCCATTTGGCTGGTGGAAAACCGCATAATCATAATCTCCAGGCTTTGTCCCAAGTTTCTCCAGAAGACCGTTTGCGCCGTTCGTTACGTGCTTGAAATAGCCTGGATCTCCTGTAAAACGGCCTCCGTGTTCAGGGTATGGCCTTCCTTCCCTTCTCCAGAAGTCAGGGGTGTCAGTTGTAAAGGAATAAGTGTCTTCAATTATTGCGGCAAGCTCGGATTCCTTTCTTCCGATGAGACAGGCAACTCCACCTGCAGCTGCAGTATATTCAAGGGCATCACCTGGGGCTCCCTGGGCAACATCTGCTCCTATAGCCATGCCAAGGTCGATCATCCCTGAACCTACCAATCCCATACAGGCCTGAACTGCAGCTGTCCCTGCCTTACATGCGAATTCAAAGTCTGCTGCTGTCATATGGGGTGTAGCTCCTATAGCCTGGGCGACAATTGTGCTTGTCGGCTTAACGGCATAAGGATGGCTCTCTGAACCAGTGTATACGGCCCCAATCCGTGCTGGATCGATTCCACTTCTTGCCATTGCATATCTTGCTGCTTCCACAGCTATAGTTGCTGCGTCTTCATCTATATCAGGCACAGATTTTTCATATACCATAAGACCATTTTTAAGAGCCTCTGCATTATCACCCCAGACACGGGCGATTTCTTCAATTTTTATACGGTATCGGGGGACATAAGCACCGTAAGATACGATTCCAATCGTCATTATTTCCACCTGTTTTGAGTTTTTCAGGGCATAAGTGTTTAGGGAGTTCATTCCCTAGCATAATATTGACTGTATTTTTTCAGTAACTGGACAACATTGTCAAGGTTCATCGTAGTTGCAACTAGGGGGATGCGGTCGACTTCTGCCATTTTGATTGCAACAGGTTCAACCTCTTCTTTTCGAAGCCCGTGAAGTACTACAGCGCCGGGCTTAAGGTTGGTAACCCGGATAGCTACCATAGGGGATTTTCCGGTACTAACCTTTGTAAAGACCATTGCCCTGTCTGTACTCCAGCCGTAAAGCTTCTGAAACTCATGGGAAGAAAGTTCCAGGATTGCTTTCTGACTGTCAATGACAGAGAAACCATAAAGAGGCTTTTCAACTCCTTTGTAGACAATTTCTCCCTCTATAAGGTTGACCAGCTTCGCAAGCTGTATTGGGAACGTATACTCGTATGTTGAGTAGATAGATTTCGTACCGCTTTCTAAGGTAAGTATTGACTCGTAAGCGTGAATTTTTTTGCTTCCCCTATCCATATCAATTTCAATAAGTGACTCAACAATTTTTTTTATGATTAATGTTCCTGGGGATTTTCGCCTTCCACTTTCATAGTCACTGATTACAGAGGGAGAAACTTTAAGATAATTTGCAAGATCGGTCTGGGATATCTCAAAATTCGATCTCCATTTTTTGAGTGATTCTCCCGGTTTTTCTGAGAGAGTTATATCTCCAGCCATTTTCTCCGCCAGACGGTTGCGCAGATTTTCTGAGGATTCATTAGATGTCATGACTCACGTAATCTAAGATGAATCATTACCATATATATGTAACGAATACGAGTTCGGCAATTGTCGCATGACTTATGTTCAACTTATTGTGAAAACTATCACAAAAATTTATAACATTTGTAAAAGAATTATTATCTGATGTCAGCTGATTCGCTCAATAAGGAGATAAATGTCTCAGATCTTGTTCTATATATCAACTGCCCTAGGAGGGTATACTTTGTCAGCCATGGGTTTGAATTATTTTCCAAAGTAACTGCCCCCAGGCTCGAAAGAATAATCTTGAAAGAGCTTTCCCTCAATTACCCTGGAATTGTGAAGGAGTGTTCGTTAAATGCCGATAACCTCCATAAAGAGCTTGAAGTTTCCCTCGATAAGGTATGTATAGACCTTCCACTCTTGTTTCCGCGAGAACTCGTCGGTGTTAAAAAGGAGATTTTTGAGGACGGAGAAGCGCGGGCAAGAGCTAAAATTCCTGAAATTACAGCCAACCTTGTGGGGGCACTTGAAGAGTACGGGAAAGAATCTATGCTTGCGGCACTCACGCCTGTTAAGACTGAACCATTTCTTTCCTCGGAAAGACTAAACCTTAAAGGTATTCCGTCAAAACTTGTTTGCTTTGAAGGCGCTCAGGTTCCGTCAATCTTAAAGCCAGGAAGCTGCCCTGAACAGGGAGTGTGGGCTTCTGACAGGATACATGCTGCAGCTTTTGTCCTTCTTCTTGAAGCTGAAAGTGGTAAAGAGGTTCCCTTTGCTTTTGTGGAATATGTAAGTTTCGGCCTGCTCAGAAGGGTAGTTATTCGAAGCTCGGATCGGCGAGAGGTTCTCAAAATCTGCAGGGAAGTGGAGAAAATTAAAGCCGGATTCATGCCTGAGAAAAAAGAAGAGAAATTCTGCAAGGAATGCAATTTTTCAGAACACTGCATTTCAGATTCTTCCCTTATGTCGAAGTTCTTCTGAGTAGGAATAAAGAAAAAGGTTTTAGTTTAAAAATAAGGAATATATAAAAAGGGAAGGATCAGAGGTAAAAAACAAATTACTGAGATACAAAGCTTCGGGTTTTAACTTTTATATAAGGGCCATACTTCTATCTCAGAGTTTCCACCTTAAGCCCTTTTTTCGAACCTATTACATTATTATATAAGCCAGCCACGATACGCCCTATGAAGTATTCAGACACTCAATAAATATATATAGACTGAGTGCGGCCTATTTCCCGAAAATCAAGGAAAAATTCCAAATTTTTTCGGCATCGAAAATCCCATAAAAGCGGCAATTGTTGTGAAAAATCCGAAAATGAGGCCCATTGTCCCGTGAACTATCAAAGAGTTTTTCCGAATCCGGCTGAATCAATTTCTTTTATGACTACCATGATATTCCCCCGATAACTCATATTTTTTGCAATTTATAAATACCGTAAAAATTTTTTAAAAGAATTTTTGCTCAAGCTTTTTTTTAAAAAGCTTGAAACAAAGCCTTTTAAAGGTGGACCTCTCTCAATCTGCGTGACATGTCCAAACCAGCATATCTTGGTAAAATGCTTCTGCACTGGTGCGAGGCCTGTAATGTGCCTGTACTGGGAAAACGGTGCGGATGCGGCAAAAGTACAAAAAAAGTTGAAGTCACCCCTCCAGGGGATATCCGTCCTGCTTTTGATTATGATATAAAACGTATAAACTCGGTTTCGGAAGAACAGTTCAATGCGCCCCTTATACCTGAAGGACACCTTGTAGTGTTAAACAAAGCTCCGTATGAAGACCGTATGGACGAGATTATAATTGATGGGGAAGTGATCGCATCTCTTAGATTTGAGATTGAGCGCTGTGAATGGGTTCTGCTTCCCAGGCTCGAAGGGGCAAGAAGGCTTTTCCAGGGCAGAGATAGAAAAGCCCTGAAAAAATGGGTTATTATCGAGCAGGGAGTTGTACCTTTTATCCTGGAAAAAGGAGCAAGTGTTCTGGCGCCCGGGGTTCTTGATGCCGATCCTGAAATCAAAAAAGAAGACGAAGTAGTTGTGCTGAACCCTGCAGGAGATGTAATCTGCTGTGGGCGAGCCCGAATGACAGGAACGGAAATGTGTGAGGAAAACCGCGGACATGCAGTAAAACCGCGCTGGAGCGGAGAGCCAGAGCCTCAAAAAACAAATTTAGCAGGGCAGAGCTGGGAAGATGCTGTAAAAGCCAACGAAAAAATCTTGGACGGCATGATAGAAAGATCCCACGCCTTCATCAAAAATGTAGTAGGGAGCATGAATCTGAAAGTAAGTGTATCATATTCCGGGGGAAAGGATAGCCTTGCTGTGCTCCAGCTAGTTGATGAGAGTCTTGACGATTACGAGATCATGTTTGCAGATACAGGGCTTGAGTTTCCAGAAACCCTTGAGAATGTCAAACAGGTTGTTGAGCACTACGGAAAAACACTCAGAACTGCAAGTGCAGGAGAAGCTTTCTGGGATTCTATAAATGTTTTTGGGCCTCCTACTCTGGATACGCGCTGGTGCTGTAAAATTTGCAAACTCGGCCCGATCACTAGGTTAATTGATGAAAACTACGAAGGTGGATGTTTGAGTTTCATAGGGCAGCGCCAGTATGAATCTCATGCCCGTTCAATCAGTAAGAAAGTCTGGAAAAATCCCTGGGTGGGAAATCAGGTAGGTGCATCCCCTATTCAGGAATGGACAGCTCTTCATATCTGGCTTTACCTTTTCAGGACAAAAGCTCCCTATAATCCGGCTTATGAAAAAGGATATGACAGGATGGGATGCTGGCTATGTCCATCTTCCTCTCTTGCCGACTTCTTCCAGCTCGAAGAAAGCCATCCTGAGCTCGCAAAAAAGCTCAACTCCCATCTCCTGACCTACGCCGAAAAAACTGGACTCTCCCCAGAATGGGTAAAGTATGGCTTATGGCGCTACAAGCGATATCCTCGGATTCTTCAGGAACTCGCTAAGAAAAAAGGAATTTCTCTTCTCCCTTCTCAGGAGGCTCCAAATGAACTCCATTTTGAAGTGACAACCGGGTATAGGCCCTGCAAGGCAGGAGGAATGTCTGCGGACGGCAGTTTTGGGCAGGCAATCGATCTAGAAACTCTCGAAGGAAGCGGAATGCTTTCCCCCATTGGAAAGGTTTCATTTATAGAAGGTGCTGCCTCGGTCGCTGTTGGAGAATCCAGAGCACAGGTTTTTGCCTCGGGAAATGTTAACGGGAGAAGCGATAACGAAAAAGCTCTAAAAAAGCTTATGAGAGTCGTTGAGTTCTCGGTAAGAAGAGCTTTGCTTTGTCAGGGATGCGGAGTTTGCGTGGGCCACTGTGATCATAATGCGGTTGAAATGAAAGAAAAGAAAGTAAGAATTAAAGAAAATTGTGTTCACTGTGGGGAATGTATTGAAGTCTGTCCGCTTGTTAAATTTATTTAAACTTTTACAGATGCTGCGAGTTAGAACGTAAGTACTTTGCAGAAATAAAAAATGAGAACCAGATAGAGGTAAATGTAAAAATTAAAAAGAGGCAAACTCAATAGTCAAAAAGGCTTTTCTGCCCCATCCTTTTCTGGAGTTCTCCTACCCTTACCCCTACACGCCTGAACTCAGTTCTGCTTTCCAAAAGGAACTCGTCCAGAATTTCATGAGTCGCTTCGAGAAGGGCTTCCTTTGAATAGGTTGGGTGGTTTAATGTACGGCTTTTTGTATACATCCTGAACTTTGAATTTATTACCGTAACGGTTAAGGTCTTGAAGGACAGCTCCCTTGAATCAAGTTTTGAGATTACATCCACTGCTAGCCTGTCAAGTAACTGAGAAATAAGGTTAATATCAAGGGTGTCCTCAGGCAGGGTTGCGATTCTCCCTATCTGTTCTGAGCCGTTTCTTTCTTTTACTGAAGAATCATCGATTCCTGTCGCAGCTTGTTTAAGCCATATTCCCTTGCTTTTTCCAAAGTTAGATATCAGGTCGATGACATCGTGTTCAGCAAGGTCTTTTATTGTAACTATACCCATTTCCTGTAGTTTTCCTGCGGTTACATTCCCGATACCCCAGAGTTTGGACACTTTAAGGGGCCAAAGAAAGCTCTCGAGTTTGTCCGGACTTATAATTGTAATTCCGTCGGGTTTATGGGCAGAAGAAGCCATTTTGGCGATAAGCTTATTTGTGCCTATCCCTACGGAACAGGTTAGCTTCTCCTTTTCCTTTATTTCTTCCTTGATCTGGTTTCCGATCTCAAAGCCTAGCTTAAGATCCCCACCTGTTTTCTCGGTAATTTCCAGGAACGCTTCATCTATGCTGATCTGTTCAAACGCATCTCCGGTTTCTCTGGCATCCGCATAACTCCTGAGAATTTCCATAACCCGATCCGAGACTGAAGTATAGAAATTTTTTCGAACAGGCAGAAAAACAGCTTCAGAGTTCAGTTTTTTTGCCTTCGAACAGGACATGCCTGCTCTGATCCCGGACTCTCGCGCAGTATAATTGCAGGTACTTACAGCCCCACTTAGTCCGCTTCTTCCAGAGAGCATGCAGACCACAACGGCTTTTCCCTTAAGTTCAGGTTTTTCCCGTTCTTCAATGGCTGCATAAAAATAGTCCATGTCCACATGGAGAACAACGCGTTGCATCGAAAAAAATAGGTTGGGAAGATTTGTATATTTATCTCTTCCAAACTTCATAAACAGAAAAGTACAAACCATAACACATAAAAAAGATAACTTCATTAGTAGTAACACTATTTTGAAAAAAGTTAGTTTGCAGTCGTTATATGTGATTTTCATACAGGACGTTTTCAGTATGAGCATTTCGAATTCCCCACATAACTCCGAAGAAGCAGCAACTTTCCCGAAAGAAATAGCCAGCAGGGGGAGCCAGAAATCCGGAATGGGTTTTGAGAAATCGGGCCAGATCTCTGAGAGAAGCGGTATTCCCATACTGGAGGTCAGAGACCTCTGCCATAGATATCCTCACCTTGATTCAAATGCCCTGGATAAAATCAACCTCAGAGTGTTCAAAGGGGAGAGAGTTGCAGTGCTTGGGGCTAATGGAGCAGGAAAATCTACTTTGTTCAAGCATCTTAATGGAATCCTACGCCCTCTTTCGGGAGAAGTCCTGTTAAAAGGGGAAAAAGTGACTAAAAAAAATGTTCGGGCCTGCAGAGAAACCGTAGGAATCGTCTTCCAGGATCCTGATGACCAGGTGCTTTCTCCGAGTGTTGAAGAGGATATCGCTTTTGGGCCGATTAATATGGGTTTGTCCAGAAACGAAGTCGAAATGAGAGTTAAAGAAGCCCTTGAGATGGTTGGACTCACAGGATTCGAGGAAAGAGCCCCGCATCATTTGAGTGGAGGACAGAAGAAACTTGTGGCAATTGCAGGCATCCTTGCCATGCGCCCTGAAGTTATAGTTCTTGATGAGCCAACAGCCGGTCTTGATCCTCTTAGTTCTGCTCGCGTTCTTGAGCTAATTATGAAGATGAATAGAGAACTTGGAATCACCTTACTTCTTTCCACCCATGATGTGGATGTTGTTCCTTATTTTGCTGAAAGGGTTTTTGTTCTTCATCATGGAAGACTCGAAGCCGATGGGAGTCCGGACGAGATCTTTAGCGATCCCGAACTCTTGAGGAAAGCTCACCTTAGACTTCCAAGAGTGGCTGAAGTATTCGAAATGCTCCAGCAAAAAGGGCTCGATGTAAACATACAGATAACAGCCGAAGCAGCCAGAGATGAAATTCTGAGGGTTGTCGGCTCTATAGATCAGAAGGCAGTGAAGTGAAAGCCAGAGAAAAATCTTCTTCACAGGAGAACTTTTAATGGTAACCCTTACGGATATTGAACGTGAGTCATATAAAAACAGTCCAATACACAGGCTTGACCCCAGGGTAAAATTGCTCTTTGCACTTGCAATCATTATTTATGTGGTGAGCCTGCCAAGAGTACATGAAAAAAATCTGGCTCGCCTTCTTGCTATCGAAATTTATTTAATTCTACTTGTGCTTGTTGCGGGATTAGACTTAAAATATTTTATTCTTCGTATCCTTGCAATCTTACCATTTGGAATTGCAATTGCTCTTATCCAGCCATTCCTTAGACCTTCCTTTATAGAAAATTATACTCCATACCCGCTTGACCTGCCTTTTGGGCTCAGCATTACCTACCAGGGACTTGCCTTTGGGAGTACGCTGCTTGCGAAGTATTTGGTATGCATAACAGCCGTAATCCTGCTTTCTTCTACCACGCGGCTCAAGGATATGGTTGCAGCTGCAGACAGGATAGGTATCCCTAGGGAGTTTACCCTGCTCCTCAGTATGATGGTACGCTATCTTTTTCTTTTCTGGGCTGTGCTGAAGCGAATAAGAGTTGCACAAGAGACTCGCCTCTTCAATATATGGAGCCGAGAAGTACCAAGAAAGTGGATTCTTAAACAAATAGGGCACAGTATCAGCGCAATTTTCGTACGCTCCTATGAACAAGGAGAAAAAACTTATATTAGTATGCTTTGCAGAGGCTATGGAAGTGGGCATGATAAAGCATATTATAAGGCAAAAATTCGAACCCAAGATGTACTTTTTTTGCTCCTCAGTACAGGAAGTATAGCATGTATACATATTTTCGTCTAAGTTTACACTATAAGCGATGAAGATATCTAATTTTTAAATCCCTTTTACCTTATTCTGACTTCTTTAAGTGGCTTTAAAAACCAAGAACTATAAATTCCACTTATGAAAAAATCAATCACTGATTACACAATTTAACACCAAATAAATATTGTTGAGCACTCAATCATATATAATATCACTAATGTAGGACACATAATTTGACGTGTGTATAAATACAGAGCTACTCAATTTGATTAAAACGAAAAATTGTCAAATAAAGTAATATCAAAATGTATTTATGTAATACTGGACAATCTGGTATTATCAAAGATATATAGTCAAATTAGTTATCAAAGTTTCATAAGAGACTTTGAAACGTTAGTCTCTCCCTGAAACACAATTTTCAGGCATTTCAGGCTTCATTTTAAGATAATTTTTGTTCCTCATTTTAGGAATATTCCAATGTACATAAGAATATTTGAATTGACAGAAAATAAGAAACAGGGATAAGAAGAGGAAAAATGAATGCATATACCTGATTCGTTCATACCACTTGACCAGGCAATAATTTACTGGGTCATCGTCCTTCCATTTATTATAATGTCAATGAAATGGGCAAAAAACGAGCTTGATGAGATGAAAATACCAATTCTTGCTGCCCTTGCAGCTGGAATTTTTGCAATTCAGGCCATGAATATTCCAATCGGAATGGGGACAAGTGGACACATGGTTGGGGCAGTCCTTGTTGCTATAATTTTTGGGAGCCCATGGGCAGGAGTGCTTGTGTTGACTCTGGTTCTGCTGGTACAGGGTTTTGCCTTTGGTGATGGAGGAATTACCACAATGGGCGCAAACATCCTTAACATGGGGGTTGTGTCGGGATTTGTCGGATATTACATTTACAGTTTCCTTCACAAAAATCTGAGTGCAAATATTGCAGCTTTCGGAGGCGCTTGGATCGGACTTTTTATCTCAGCAATAGTTTGCGCGGTTGAGATGTGGCTTGCTGGTACCTTCCCCCTGGTTCCGGGGCTCATAACAATGGGAACTTATCACCTTATCATCGGTTTCATAGGAGAAGGGCTTCTCACCTCAATTGCAATTACAGCAATTGCTAAATCTCGCCCCGATCTCCTTGATGACAGTTTCACTGCTAGATCAGATAAATCTAAAAAGGAGGTTCACGCGTGAGTAGAAACTCAAATATGAAATTCCTTTATGTAGGAATCGCAATTGCACTTTTGCTTGCGGTTTTAGCGCCCTTCCTTGCATCTCCTGACCCTGATGGGCTGGAAAGTGCAGCTTCGCATGTGGTTGAAAAATCAAAGCTGTCCAATTTAGACGAAAATAAACCTGCTGTCAATGCTCCAATGGCTGATTATTCAATCAAAGGCCTGGGGAAGGGCGGTGAAGTAGCAGCTATAGCAGTTGGGACGCTTGCAGTGCTGGCAATAAGTTTTGGATTTGGTAAAATATTTAAAAAGAAGGCCTGATTCCTCAATAGTGGCTCACAGATTATTGATTCATAAATATTAAACTCGAAGGACAGAGCTGGTTCACAACGCAGACCGGGCATTTTGGCTTTTTTGCCTGGCAGATTTTTCTTCCATGATAAATCAGGGTCATTGAAAGAGAATCGAGGTCTTCTTTTTGCGCAAGCGAGATGAGATCCTGTTCAATTTTATCAGGATCGAAATTCTTCGTAAGCCCCAATCTTCTTGAAACCCTTTTTACATGAGTATCTACCGCAATTCCTTCTACTATCCCGAAAGCTCTGGAAAGTACTATATTAGCGGTTTTTCTTCCGATACCTGGCAAACTAGTCAGCTCTTCCATAGTTTTTGGGATTTCTCCATTGTATTTCTTAACAATTATCTGCGCAGCAGTTTTGATGTTCTTTGCCTTGGTTTTGTAAAAGCCTGAAGAGTAGAGATCATTCTCAAGTTCCCTGAGGTCTGCACCGGCATAATCTTCTGCAGTCTTGTATTTTTCGAACAGTTTTTCAGTCACTTTATTAATCTGAACATCGGTAGACTGAGCTGAAAGAACGGTTGCCACAAGTAGTTCGAGCGGATTGCTGTAATTAAGAGAGGGCTTTACATCAGGATATTCTTCCTTCAAAAGAGTCCAGATCCGATCGAAATTGTGTGTATTATCAGGGATGTTATACTCAGAAACAAAATCCTGTGTATCAGGTTTTATTAGCTTTCTTTCAGGCATGAGAACTCCAATCTTCGAGTTTGCTTTCAAATGTCAGTCAATACTATATGTTCTCAGAAACCATATTTTCTTGGGCAATGCAAGGTAGTGCCTCTGTCCTATCTGCAGGTTATAACATATAAGAAATATCCGAACATGTAGTAGGATATGAAAATACAAGCTTTTTTATGTCCGATGCTTTGAGCCCGAGCCGCATTACCGTAGCAAAGATATTGATAGCTTCTCCGGAGTTTGGACCTAGAATATGAGCTCCCATTATACGGTCGTTTGCTTCGTCGATAATTACTTTTGAAGCCGCAAACTCTATTCCTACTCTCCGGGTTGTATTCCAATTGCTTCTGTCCTGAAAAATTACTTTATATTTATCACTGTCTTTTGCGGCATTGATTCCTACGGAGGCTAGGACAGGAATAGTAAAAACTGCACTTGGAATGCCTGTATAGTCCGCCTCGACACTATTGCCCTCAAGGATATTAGTTGCAGCAACTTTTCCCTGAAGACTTGCTACAGGAGTAAGCTGTACACCCTCCAATGCGCAGTCCCCACCTGCATAAATTCGGGGATTCGAGGTTTTCATGTACTTATCAACTACAATAGCTCCCCTTTCAGTCTTGACCCCGGCTTTTTCGAGATGTAAATCCTCTATATCTGCTATACGACCTGCTCCATGCACTACCATATCTGCGCGGAAGCTCTGAGTTTCGGTTCCGGTTTCAGATTTACATTGGACTTTAACAAGAAAGCCATCGTTTTCTTTCTCTACCGAAATTATCGGTTTATTTGTAAGAATTTTTATTCCTGCCGCTTCGGAGGCCTTTACAAGCATATTTACCATATCCGAATCAAAAGTTCCCAGAACCCTTTCACTTCTCTGCAGGATTGTTACTTCAGCTCCAGTTCTTCGCACTACATGAGCGAACTCAATGGATATATAACCGCCTCCAATGAAAATGATTCTCTCAGGAAGTTTTTTTGTTTCCATTAGCTTCTCACTTGTGGTGATATACTCTTCACCAGGAATATTGAGTTTTCTGGGCTTTGCACCTGTAGCCAGGAAAATGTACTCCCCTTTAAGTTTGTCCTCTCCAACAACGATTGTATTTTGATTTTCAAAATGAGCTCTTCCGTTATATGTATCAATTCCCATCTCAACTAGATGCTTTTCTGTTTTACTGGAATATCCTTCCGTAAATGCTCTTTTAAATTCGATAAGTGAAGGCCAGTCGAGCTTTAAAGGAGTGTTCATTCCTACTCCTTTTCCTATTAGCCGATTGTTCGAGTCAACGACCTCAGCTAGATCAGTAAGCACTTCTTTCGGATCACATCCCCTTAGAGGACAGGTGCCCCCATACTCCTTTGAGTCAATAATGGCGATTTTTAATCCTGAATGTGCAACTTTACCCGCAAAGGTTCTGCCCGCGGTACCCGATCCGATAATTATAATATCATATTTCCTTTCCATTGAACTCCCCAACCCTCTGAGACTATTTTCTAAAACAAATCAAAAAAATATTTTAAAGTATATTTTACATGCAATTTTATCCATTTTGGTTTCAGAGAATAAGTATTTCACCTGGGTTCTGGTTCAAGAGAATAAGTATTTTACCTGAATCTGGTTCAAGAGAATAAGCAAAGAATGGTTTAATGTCAGAGAATTATGCATAAAAAGTACCAAAACCTTAAAGAACTATATTCTCAGAAGAGTTCTGGCAGCACCTTGACGGAAAATACTAGGTTTGTGAAATATAAGTCCGGTTTATCCAGAAAAAATGCTCCTTTTTGATATAATAATGTGTAGACCATAAGTTTTATAGCTAAGAATTTTTAAAGCAAATATATTGGTGATTTTTTGGTAAAGAGGGCATTGCTCAGCGTCTCAGACAAAACAGGAATTGCGGAATTCGCACGCGGGCTTGAATTACTTGGCGTGAAGATTATTTCAACAGGTGGAACAGCGAAAATTCTTCGTGAAGCTGGTATAGAAGTTACCGATGTCTCGGAAGTCACTGGTTGTCCGGAGATGATGGGAGGAAGGGTCAAAACTCTTCACCCAAGAATTCATGGTGGGCTCTTATGCCTGCGAGAGAGCACGGAACAGATGGCTGAGGCTGCGAAAGAGGATATCTCGCTCATTGATCTGGTGGCTGTAAACCTCTACCCCTTTGAGGTAACTGTCTCAAAACAAGGTGTTGAACTCGGAGAAGCCATTGAGAATATCGATATCGGAGGTCCCACTCTTCTTCGTTCGGCAGCTAAAAATTACCGTTCGGTTACAGTGCTTTCCGATCCATCAGACTACGGGCATGTACTAAAAGAACTTCGTTCAACGGGGGTAGTTTCGGATTCAACTAGGGCTGCCCTTGCAGTTAAGGCTTTCAGACATACTGCAGATTATGATGCAGCCATTGACACTTACCTGAGCAAAACCCTGCTCGGAGAAAATGTACTTCGCCTGAATTTTACCGACGGCATAAAACTCCGCTATGGAGAAAATTGGCATCAAAGAGCCTATTTTTATAAGGATTCCCAAATAGAAGGTCCTACTCTGGCAAAAGCCATTCAACTGCATGGAAAAGAACTTTCCTATAACAATTACGTGGATGCCGACAACGCCCTTCAGACGGTGAAAGAACTCGGAAATGCTTCTCCTGCAGTGGCAATTGTAAAACACAATAATCCATGCGGGCTTGCTACCGGAAGTACGCTTCTGCAGGCTCTCCAGGCGGCCTGGGATGGGGATCCAATTTCAGCTTACGGAAGCATAATCTGCACCAATGAGGTTTTCGACCTTGAGGCTGCAACTTTTCTGAATGGGAAATTTGTGGAGATTATTCTTGCTCCTGACTTCAAGCCCGATGCACTTGAATACCTGAAAAATAAAAGTGAAAACCTTAGACTCCTTAGACTGCCTGAGCTTAGAGAGGCTTTCGGAACAGATTACACATATAAGTATGTAATCGGAGGCATGCTAAAGCAAACTCGCGATATCGGTCTTTACGAAAAGTGGGAGTCTGTAACAGACATTCCGTATCCTGAAGAGAAACGCTCTATCTCAGAATTCTGTCTGAAAGCTTGTAAGTCAACTAAATCCAACGCAGTGATTCTTGCTCATGAATACGAACCAGGATTCTTTATGGTTCTTGCCATGGGTGCAGGACAGCCAAATAGGGTTGATTCAATTCGCAAACTTGCAGCCACAAAAGCTGTTGAAAATCTCAAGGTAATTTACGAACGAGAACACCCTGAAATCTCCTTTGAAGCTTATTGCCAGAAAGTTATGTCAGAATGCGTAATGGTTTCGGATGCTTTCTTCCCCTTCGATGATAGTATAATTTATGCTGCAGAGAATAATATCCACTACATAGTCTCTCCAGGCGGATCAATTCGAGATGGTGAGGTCATTGCTGCTGCAAATCGGCTAGGAGTTGCCATGATCTTTACAGGCATGCGTCACTTTCTCCATTAATAAACTTTTTGGGTATAGATAATACAACTAGATTGAAATTGTAACTCAAACAACCCTGCTGTTCTAGGGCAGGGAAAACTTTTATTTTCAGGTTTAAGTTCAAGAAGCTTTGCGCTCATATGCAATCAGCTTTGGTTATCAAGAAAACAGATGATTTCAACTTCACAAAAAATCTCTATTTTTTAATATTTTAAGTAAGCTCGGTATGTAGGTATGTAAGATTATTCAGATCACGAAATTCTTTCCTAGAGTCAATTCTGGGCTTTATATTAGTAAAATAATCTGATATCATTGACATATGTATTTTTTTTGATTAATTGTTATATTATTTAAAAAGACATATCCCCTTTTTGGAAGACCGATACGTATTATCTTAAACATAAACAAAAATTATTGTTAATTATGTAAACTTTTGAAAAAGATAATATATATTGAATTCGTATATCATTCTAGCAATGATATATCCTCTGGATATAACTGCTTCCTTCAATCATTATCAAAAATAAAAGAAGTATAAAACTTAAATTTTATTTATTGTAATCCAAAGCAAAGAACTTGATTAAGGACGTTAAATTCTAATTAGCTCTAACATACGCGTAACAATGGGTTAGTGGGTTGATATAAGTGAAATCCAGTGGACTTTTAAGCATTCTCACTTTTTCTGACAAAAGGAAGGATATTTTATTTTTACTTCAGGATAGTCCAAGAACTCTTTCTGATATCAAAGATTATTTTGATGTAAAGTCCCCTGAGATCCTGCCTCGTCTCAAAGAAATGGAAGCCGCAAACTTGATTACCAGGCAGGACGGAATGTATTGGCTGACATCTCTTGGAAAAGTTTCAGCTATACATTATAAGCCTTTCTTGGATACTTTAACGGCTATAGAAACAAATGAGGATTTCTGGAGAGATCATGACCTTTCTGCAATTCCTGAAGTATTGCTAAACAGAATTCAGGAGCTTAAAGAGTGCAGAGTCATAAGAGATGAACACGAGCACATTTACGATACTCATAAGGCATTTCTGGAGAATCTACTGTCTTCTACACAATGTATGGGTTTTTCATCTATTTTTCTTCCAGGCCATCCCTCAATGTTCCTAGAATTAGCTCGCAGTAGTATTCCGAGTTCCATAATTGCTACACCCAATGTATTTTTTAAACTAAAGAGTGAGTATAGTACTGAAATTGAAGAATTCCTTAAATTCAAACATACGAGTTTCCATGTATATGACAACGCAAAAATAGCATTTATGGTAACAGATCGTTTCTTTTCCCTTTCGCTTTTTTTCAAAAATGGAACCTATGATCCTCGAAATGACTTAATAGGCCTTGATTCAGCCTCAATCAAATGGGGAGAGGATCTTTTTAAGTATTATAAAGAAAATTCGGTTAAAATAACTAATCTATAAAGCTTATTGAAGATTTCTTTTCAGAAATCTTACAATTGGATTGGAAAATTGGGGTTTAAGTTTTCATCCCGGCAAATCCGATTGAATAAACTCAATATTCTAATAATTTTTCTATTTTATTGCTTTTGCACCTTAACATTAAATCATGCAGGTCGTACTTTATGCAAGGAGGGCACCTACAATCGTCCTCAATCCAACAATAGATGTTGATTCTCCATCCACAAGAATGGTTCTTTCTAACTTTTGGAAATGAGACTCTTCGTCATTACTCTTTGTATAGTTCTTGATGCAGATTAACCCACATATGAAGCTGTAGAGAATGATGAAAGGTTCAAAAGAAAGAACTCCATTAATTAGAGCAATACCGAGTATCAGGTGAGAGAGCAGGTGCAATCCCAGAAGGAAATTACGTGTATTTTGTGCCCCAAGGCTTACAGGAAGGGTTTTGATCCCTGCGCGTGTGTCTCCTTTTACATCTTTGAAATCATATATAGTAGAATTGACAAAAAGTTTGACTCCAAAGAATGTGAAAACTAGAATTATAGAAACAATGCTTTTACAGGTGCTGCCTGCAAGCCCTGAAATGAAAGCACCCCAAGTAAGACCCACAACAAAATTTTTGACTCCAAGTCCACCTTTGAGTTTCAAAGTAAATCTTCCTATTTTAATACCTTTACTATAAAGAAAGCCGGTAATGAAAGGTAAGAATGCAAGTGCAATCATTCCTTCTTTTGTCAGTACATAGCTTCCTATAACAAAGGTAAGCATAGAGGCTGCAAGCCCTATTTCTTTTCTTGAACCACTTAGTTCCTTCCGGTTTATAACATCCTCTTCGGAACCAAGAGCCCTATCGAGTGTATATACACTGTAGATTACGAGTCCTCCTGCAATGCAGGTAAATATACTTGAATGGATTTGAAGCAGAAGGAAAGCAATATGAATTCTTAATGCGCCTGAAAACGCAACTAAAACGGAACTTTTTAAGAGTTCGAGTGTAGCATTCTTTTGCCTAAATTCTTGTGTGTTCTTTTGTTTGTACCTGAGAAATCGTTCAAAACTTCCAAAAAATTCATTGTAACCCATAAAAATAATACTGAACGACTTTTAAATATTATTTACTTAGTATAAGATTTTATGATGTGCATAAAGTATGTTCAATTAACTATGTTTTCAAAAAATGAACTAATACTAGATGAATAAACTAACATTATTTTAAAGGATATTATGCGGTAATTATCTCATAAAACAACATTAATATAAGTCAGATCAGAAATCTGAATACTTGCGGGCGTCGAAATCAATTAATTTAAAGTAAATTTATTAAGTAATATCCGGAAACTCCTTAAATAATTATCTAAATTGTGATCGCACAGAACCAATTCTAAACCCACAAATTTTGTCGGGATAATTACATTTGTAACAAAGGCTTAACCCAACTAACCCTCAAAGTACAGGGATAGATTTAGGAGCTGTAATCGTTGCAATCTGTCTCTATAAGACAATCGAAAATTTTATTATGTCACTGTTGACCAATTATCCATTTGCCCTGACGTCTATAAATGGGTTGAATGCCTTTTTGCGTTTATCGTAACTCTACATACATAAGCTGTAAGTTGCCTCTGTGGCAATAGTTACTGTTCTGATTATAACCTCAGCTATCTAATTGCCTAGGGATTTATCTGGAGTATAATCTTTTATATCTCGATTAAGGAAGGGAGTGGAAAGTTCAAAGATATAAATTTAACTATGGTTATTCTCTTTCTAATCTATTTGTCTAAGAAAATAAACCTCTATAAAAATCTTAACGCCTTGGGAGAAAAAGAAAAACTTACAAAATAGCTTATAAAAAAATGAAATAAAGATTTCACTGGAAATCCAGATAAATGAATCTCAAATAATTAAAATACATGGCGATAAAGCTCAAGAGGAATGGACTACAAATTATAAAGGAACTATTTTCCTTCCATATGCTTCGTTTATTACCTGACCAAGAGCTGTGTATATTGCTGAGAGTCCTGTAAAGATTCCTTCATAGCCAGCTATTTTTAGAATTCCGGCACCTGCTCCCTCGGGGCCCAGATAATTTCCTATTGCCAGCAGGAAGAACAGAATTGCAAGAGTCAGGAAGACGACTGAAAGAGCCCTTGAGCCTTTCAATGTAGCTATGAACATAAAAAGGGTAAAGACTCCCCACATAAAAAGGTATGCCGCAAATGGGAATGAGGCTGCAGCTAGCCCTACAAAATTATCCCCTACTTTAGGTAGCAGAACAATTCCTACCAGACTAAGCCAGAAAAACCCGTATGATGTAAAGGCTGTGGCTCCAAATGTATTTCCCTTTTTCCATTCCTCGAGTCCAGCAATGACCTGAGCAAGCCCACCGTAAAAGATGCCCATCGAAAGGATCATTGCGTTCATCGGATAGAAGCCTGCGTTATGTATATTTAAAAGCACAGTCGTCATTCCGAAGCCCATCAAACCCAGAGGAGCAGGGTTTGCGGATAAATCCGTTATTTTTATATCACGAATATTCATGACGTCTTTAATATTTTGACTCATAAAATTAAATCCTCCTTCCCGTTACCCGGAAATTTAGCATAAGTTCCAATAAAAATTGCATTAAGATTATCAATTGTTTTTAAGGTCCATTTTTCACACTTTGGAGATATGTAATTGTTAATACTTATAATTAAGGACAGTATATATATTTTCATTAAAATATAAATGTATTATATAAATTCTGTAAGAGCTGTTAAGAATTTTCATAATAAGGTATTTATGAACATGTGTGGAATTTGCTTCATATGACTCAGGCAAAAAAATCTCTTATGCTGATCATTCTTGATGGTTGGGGCTACAGGGAAGCTAAAGAAGGAAACGCTATCCTGGCAGCCAGTACTCCAAACCTTGATAGCCTAATGGAAAAATCTCCCTGCTGTTTTTTAGAAGCGTCAGGAGAGGCTGTAGGCCTTCCAGAAGGCCAGATGGGAAACTCTGAAGTAGGGCACCTGAATATAGGAGCAGGGAGAATTGTGTACCAGGATCTTACCCGAATAAACCTTTCCATCAGGAACGGAGATTTCTTTGAAAATCCTGCTTTTTTGAACGCGATTTCAAACTCCAAGGTCAATAATTCAAGCCTACATCTCATGGGGCTTGTTTCTTACGGAGGCGTTCATAGCTATATGACTCATATTTATGCCCTCATTAAACTTGCACACGAAAAAGGGCTAAAAAAAGTTTATATACATGTCTTTTTGGACGGTAGAGACGTGCCCCCTAAAGCCGCTCTCAAAGACATAAAGGAACTTGATGATTTTTGTAAGGATAACGGGAGCGCTAAGATCGCGACCGTATCAGGGCGTTATTATGCGATGGATAGAGATAAGCGATGGGACAGGACAAAACTTGCCTATGATGCCTTGACTATGGGAGTTGCGCCTTACAAAGCTCCTGATGCAGAGACTGCGGTTTCTGAAGCCTATGAGAGGGGAGAAACTGACGAGTTCGTAAAACCTACTGTGATAACAGACTCCGAAGGAAATCCTGAGACAGTAATAAAGGACAACGACTCTGTAATCTTCTTCAATTTCAGGCCTGATAGAGCACGGCAGCTTACCTGGGCTTTTGTGAACAAAGATTTTGAAAGTTTTCCTAGGGAAAAACACCCAAAAGTTTACTATGTTTGTATGGCACAGTACGATGAAACCCTGGATTTACCTATAGCTTTCCCTCCTGAAAAACTGAAAAATGTGCTTGGAGAAGTCTTGAGCGATCATGGACTAACTCAGCTTAGAATTGCCGAAACCGAAAAGTATGCCCATGTTACTTTTTTCCTGAACGGAGGGCATGAGAAATGCTATGAAGGAGAAGACCGTTGCCTTATTCCCTCTCCAAAAGTTGCTACCTATGACCTTAAACCGGAAATGAGCGCATATGAGGTTACGGATGAAGTGATCCGAAGAATCAAGTCCGGAAAATACGACGTGATAATACTTAATTTCGCAAACATGGATATGGTAGGACATACCGGGATATTTGAAGCTGCAGTAAAGGCAGTAGAGACCGTAGATAACTGCGTGGGCAGGATTGCAATGGCTTTGAAAGAAGTTGGGGGCACAGCAATTATAACTGCAGACCACGGAAACGCTGAACAGATGGAAAACCTGGAAACAGGAGAACCGCATACTGCACATACTTCAAATCCAGTAAAATGCATTTATGTAGGGAATGGTGAGGTAAAGGCTCTTAAGAACGGAAAACTGTGTGATCTTGCACCAGCCCTTCTGGAACTTCTCAAGATTCCGAAGCCTGAAGAAATGACTGGCGAATCACTTATTACAAAAAGTAATTAAAGAGGTAGATACACTATTTGAAACTTTAGATACCTCAATTTCCTCTTAACTATTACTTTTTTTGATTCTCTTTTTTATTTTTTGTTTCATTTTTCATGAAACTTTAAGGCTTAATGAAAAATCATTTTTAAAAGATTAAATATCAGCAGCTACGATATAAGAGCGCAGAACTTAGGAAGTTATAAAACTTTAAGTTTATTTTTGGAGTTTTACAGGAATGATCAAAATAACCACTCCTTGCCGAATTCATATGACTCTTATTGATATGAATGCGGAAGTCGGAAGAGTTGATGGAGGAGCAGGACTAACCCTTTCCTCTCCCAATATCAGGATTACTGCCGAAGAAGCCGATGAAATTAGTATCGAAGGTCTGCAGGGTTTTGCCGATCGAATGAAAAAAGCTGCAGAACCCTTGCTTCCTGAAGGAAAAGGGATCAGGATTAACGTACAAGAACTGTATCCAGCCCATGTAGGTTTCGGATCAGGGACTCAATCTTCCCTGGCTGCGGCGGCAGCTGTGAATGAACTGTATGATATTGGGAAGAGCGTTAGAGAACTTGCACTTTCAGTAAAAAGAGGAGGAACTTCTGGTATAGGAGTAGCTGCATTTGAGAAAGGCGGATTTATAGTTGACGGTGGGCACAGATTCAAAGATAAAGGTGGTTTTATGCCATCGGCTGCCAGTCGAGTTCCTCCTGGGCCTGTGCTCTTCAGAGAGGATTTTCCTCAATGGGACATGGTAGTAGCAATTCCCAATGAAAAAGGAATGCATGATCAGGAAGAAATCGACACCTTCAAGAAATTTTGCCCCCTCCCTGTAGAAGAAGTCAGGGAAATTTGCCATGTGGTCTTAATGCAGATGATGCCTGCCGTAATAGAAGAAGATATAGAAAGTTTCGGGGCTGCAGTAAATCATGTCCAGACTGTTGGATTTAACAAAAGGGAGAACCTTATCTGGCCTGACTTTGTAAAAAGTATATCTTCTTTCATGCGTAGCCAAAGCTACGGAGCCGGAGTGAGTTCTTTTGGGCCTGTAGTATATTCTTTCGTAGACAACAAATCGGAAGGCAGGCAGCTTCAGGCAGAAGTCCAGAAAATGCTTGATGAATCCGTTGGTGGGACGGTAATGCTTACCAAGGCGAAAAACAACGGTGCAGAAATCTCCAGAGTTTGAGAGCTTTACAGATTCAGTGAGAGTGAAACGGGAGATTGTCGTGTTCATGTTCGGGCAGCCTGTGAAATGATTCCCCGGCTGATCCGAATGGATCCACATGTACAACTACATTTGAAAAATAACTAAGTCCATGCGTTATTCTATGCTGCACCTCCACAGCAATTGCATGCCCCTCTTCAACTGAAATCAGAGGATCTACTGCAATATTTACTTCCGCATATAGCCTGTGTCCTAACCAGCGAACCCTTACTTCAGTCACATCCTTTACTTTTTCTATTTTGTTGACTATTTGATAGATTTCGTCAACAACTTCTGGTTCCACAGCGTCAAGCATGCGGGAAAACAAGGATTTGCCTGCATGTTGGACTATTCTGAGAATGGCAACAGTAATAAAAAGTCCAATCAGAGGGTCTGCAAGTGGATAACCCATCCAGATCCCAAGCGCCCCGAAAAGCACAGCAAGGCTTGTAAAACCATCTGCTCGTGCATGGTAACCGTCAGCCACAAGAGCTGCGCTCCCTATTTCTGTTCCTATTTTTATCCGGAACTTTGCAACCAGCTCGTTTCCTAAAAATCCGATGATTGAAGCTGCAATTACACCTCCAAGAAACTCCACTGGCTGTGGGAAGAAAAACCTAAAAATTGATTCATAGGCCGCAAAAGCTGCACTCAAAAAGATTAACAAGACTATAATCAGACCTGCAATATCCTCTACTCTGCCGTAGCCGTAAGTGAAACGCTTGTTAGGCTTTTTCTGGGAAAGAATAAAGGCGAAACCAAGGGGGACTGCGGTTGCGGCATCCCCAAAATTATGGATTGTATCAGCGAGAAGGGCGACACTTCCTGAAGCAAAGACAATAAGAATTTGAATAAGAGCTGTAGCCATCAGTCCGACGAATGACCATTTGACTGCATAAAGTCCCCTGGATATAGAGAGAAGTTCTGGATCTACAGCTCCGTGAGTATGAGGATATGAGCTATCTTTCTGGGAAAATTTCAGGTCTGTTCTTGTCAGTCTCAGACTCCCTTGAATGAAAATTTTTTAATAAATCATATAAAGAACGAATTTAATATAAAAATTTTGAACAAAAATTCCTTAAAACCATTGGTCAAGAGTTTTCTGTCTGGTTCCTGAGGCGGCTTTAAGGCGTTCTGCAGCTTTTTCCACCCTATCAACTGAGAAGTCGTGGCCCTCGCAGAGAAATTCAAGGAGTTTTTCGGAGTCAGGTTTCCCCCATTTTATTTCGTAGTTGTCTGTTACTTCAGGGTGAAGAAAAATTTCTCTTATTTGGTCCAGGGCTTCGATCTCTGATCCCTTTTCGCGGAGTACGGTATAAATATCCCTGTGCTTTTTAATTAGTTTTAAGGCAGTTTTAGGGCCTACTTTTTCTAGACCTTTATTATAATCCGTGCCCACACAGATAGCGATATCTATGAGCTGTTCCCTGGTAATTTTCAGAGCTTCGAGAGTCTCGTCCAGCTCGATTTTTTCGGGTTCGACGTCAACATAAATGTTCTTTCCTGGAAGCTTGCGTTTTCCTGTTACAGCTAGGTTCCGAACAACAATCGGAGCTCCGAAAAGGAACGAATCATAGTCCTGAGACGCGACGCAATTTGCATCTTTTTTAAGAACCATATGTGCCGCCTGTGCTTCCCCTTCACAGGGAGCCTGGACAAAAGGAATCCCCATAGTTTCGAGAAGATATTTAGAATCTTCAATGATTTCCTGGCTTATCTTCGAGGAAGCTTGAGCGTACTTATAAGCCGATTCAAGATCCCCTACAGCTTTTGCATTCTCCCATTTTTCCCGTGAAGATTCCCTTATCTCTTTCCTTCGGTCCAGGGTTTCTGATTTGAGATCAGGAGGCTTGCCATCAAAAACAAAAAGAGGTTTGATCCCGGCTTCAACAAGGCTCGCTGTCCGATAAAGTAGGCCTGAAAGATGAGAGGTTACTCTCCCTGTAGAATCGATCAGAGGACTTCCATCCCGCTGACGAATAATGCTCAAAAACTGGTGCAGCGTGTTAAACGCATCAACTGCAACTACCTGGTTTGTAAGGTCCGAAAGCTCAACTTTTCTTTTCTGGAGCAGATCTCCTATATCTGTGCCCATATTTTCCCTCGAATATCTGAAATTTTTCTGAAAGCGTTAAAGCTTTCATAACTTTTTTCTTACTTTTTAATTCTTCAACTGTTATGCAGAAAGTGAATCTCAAAGATGTTTTATTAATAGGTAAATACCAAAAATACTTTACCGCAAGTGAATATCAAAGACGCTTTACAGCAATCGTTTGTTTACTGATTAATACGTTTTATAGGTGCTAAAGCCTTATATTTACTGTTTATTCACAGCTTGTCCTGAAATTCCTGAAGGATATGTATTGTTGAAAGATATTTACAAGCAAGGAGAAAAAGAAAAGGTAAGATAATATCGTTATAGAATTTTAGTCCGATTTATGGATCTCCAATCCAATTCAGAGAGTTTCTACCCATTAATATAATTTAATCACTTACATAGTTTAACCTTATTAATCATTCCTGAAGGCCAATTAGACTATTCATTAAGGAAAGAAAAAGAGACGAGAATTTATAATGCTTTATATGCCTCTATAGACACTTCCGAAAATCAGGAGTTAAGGTCAAGTCGAACATCAATTACTGAATCTTCGTTTGCTTCTATTTTGGATATTGTCAACAAATTGCCTTTTCTTTCAAGTAAGATTGCCTTTGTGACCTGAACCTGGTGGCCATCCGTCTGTTTTTTGTTATTGCTTTTATGGATGACTAGCAGTTTTTGTCCTTTTTCAGCCCCTTCCCCTATTTTGGAAGCAATATTTCTTATGACCTGTTCAAAATCAGAATAAATCAAAATTTCCGACTTATTTGCAACCTTTGTAATAATGCCAATCGGTTCCAGACTAAGGTGCATATCAGCTTTCCTTCTTTACCTGCTTACACAAGTAATCAAATATCAAATAATACTAACTCTAGGTAATAATAACTTGCGATACCTAATATCTGGTCCATATTCTTGTAATGGTTGGAATCTCAGATATTCCTCTGTAGTACAGAAGAACCAATATATATACTTTACTAAATCGTGGAGCCTGCATCCGAAATGCTTTGAAGATATATGAATTAGACTTAACAATAAACATATGTTCCGATTAAATTAAAGATAATGACAATAAATTTATACTCTAAATTAAATCATACTTGAGAAGTCTGTTTTAAAAATGTTTAAGCCATTTTTTTAATTAGACATACTATGTAAAAGACTCGTGAAGTATAAAGTGCATACTGTTAAACAATTAAATACCCCCAAATAAAATATTATATTTAATTGTTAGTAAAATTTGAATAATCAAATCATACTTTTTTCGGTCGTCCGTCATTACAAGGTTGGTGTTTCGAGGATTTAGTTTCCAGTGCTGCGAATGCTTGCGTTTTCATAATCGGAGCAAGTTTGCTATAATTTCCACAAAAGCACGGGGAAAAAGATAGAGATGGATTAAGGGTTTTTTTGGGAATAACATCAATCAATAGGGGGCGCTCACTTTTTCTTAATATTGTATATTGAAATTTCCCCTTTATAAAAAAAGAATTATATATAATTTAATGATATTTTCTGCGGTTGAACTCATAAATTGCATTATCAACTTTGCTTGAGAGTTCATTCATCCTTTCTTCAATTTTTGTTTCGGTGCTTTCCATATTGACTTTGAGGGTTCGGTCCTTCGATTCCATTTTAGCTTCTAACTCTTGGAGTTTATTGTTAACAGAGATTATCATAACAGCCAGCGTTCCAATCAGGACCATAACCGAGAGAATGATTAGGGGATTAGTGGCGTTGTATTCAAACCTTCTAAGCCATTCAAAGGATAGAAGGAAAGATGACAGAACCATCACAACAAGAAATATTGTATCTCTAGTCTCCATCGTATACCTCTAACATACCTGTGAAATTTTCACATACAAAAACATTCTTTAATACATATGTTTCGAAATTGTCAAGCAGAGTTACTTCAGTTAAAGTATTTACCGCTTTTCTATTTTTTCCATTTTTCTATTTTTGTTTATTTTTTAAACAGATGTATTATATATTTTTTTTCGCACACTATTTATGGATGTTCCTATCCCGTTACTTTTTATTATCACTTCTTTAAAGAAGCCCGTATCTCCGGAATATATGAGATTATCTCATAACTCATAACCGCTTATCTGAATCTCGAATTAGGAATAATCAATGAGTTTCTGATCATGGAAAATAATTCTGAAACTTTTATTGATTTAAGAAAAACTTGGTTTTGGGATGAGCTCATATAAAAACTATTTTGCGGGAAAATTTCCTACTTTGAAATAAACAAGAAAAGAGGTATTCTCTAGGTAAAATTATTATATAAACAGTTCAGAGGATAGACAGTCAAGATATCAGAAATTAAGTACAGTAAATATATAAAGGAATAGAAAAGGCATACTTTTAAGAACTAAGGAGTTTAGCACTTGAGTTCCAGCGAACGATCAATTAAAGATTATATTCCTATTTTTTTCATGGGAGGATTAATCCTGATAGTGCAGATTCTTGCACTTTTTTTGTCCACACCTATGGAAGTTAATGGCATGCAGACTTTTGAAGACCCGACCCAGGTGTCCAATTCCATATATTATATCGTAATGATCCTGGTTTTTACCCTTTTTGTACTAATCGCACTAAAGAATAACATGAAATGGGTAATTAGCTCCTTTATTTACCTCGCCATAGTAAGCACTCTATATTACATATTCTTCGCTTTGTTAACCCTCATTCCATTCCTTTCAGGATTTGAAGCCATCGCTTCAGTTGTGTTATCTATAGGAATAACCGCGCTACTCTATAAATATCCTGAATGGTACATAGTTGACATCGTGGGAGTTTGTATTGCGGCCGGTGTCAGTGCCCTGATAGGAATTTCCCTTTCAGTTATCCCAGTAATAGTACTCCTGCTGCTTCTTGCAATATACGATGCTATCTCAGTATACAAAACAAAGCATATGGTATCTATGGCCGAGGGAATAATGGATCTGAAGCTCCCAATCCTGTTTGTGGTTCCAAAACATTCAAACTATTCCTTCTTACAGGAAAAATTTAAACAGGGAGAAAAGCATGAAGCTTTTTTCATGGGCCTTGGAGACGCTGTTATGCCTACTCTGCTAGTAGTCTCAGCAAACGTTTTTATAAAAAGTAACGGAATCTCCTATCCAGTCATTGGGGCTATCTTAGGCACCCTTGTAGGACATGCAGCACTTTCAATCTTGGTAATGAAGGGAAAACCGCAGGCAGGACTTCCCTTTTTGAACTCAGGAGTAATCCTGGGGTTTTTTGTTGGTGTACTGCTCTCAGGGGCTTCAATCATGTGAAGTTATCTTTTCTTCACACATTTTATTTTTATGAGATTTTTATTGTATTTTCGGATTTTTCGCAAACATTTTTTATCTTACAGCTTAATCACTTGGTATGTCCAAAAGAATTGCAGTGGTCTTTGACAGCGCCGGAACCCTCCTACATATGTACAGAGTTGCAAAGGAAGCCAGCACCGGGAATATCCTTGAGAACATCGAGAGCACTGCTATTGTCGCTCAAAAGAATGGATGTGGGCTTGTAGTTCTAAATGCCGAAAGTGATACGATTCTGCGCTCAAGAAAAGATATGCCTTTGTTTGAGTTTATAAGAGAGTACAGAGTTTCAATAGGTATAAGCTGTTCAAAAGGAGATTTTACCCCTGAGATTGCATGCGAAATTATAAGGGGAACAGCCCCCAAAATGGGTGATATACACGATGTGCTGGAAGCGGTTGCAGCTCGCTGTCCTAATGTTTTTTACCTTGCAGCAGGATTGATAGTTGACTCTGAGGCCAGAAACGTACCTTATGTACTGAGCACAGGTGGACATGTATTTAGTACTACATTACAAACTGTTCAGACCCTCCATGCCATGAAAGTGGACACTTATATAGCTTCTGGGGACAGTTTACTTGCTCTTATGCAATTGGCTGAGTACGTAAATATTCCCCAGGAAAGAGTCTTTGCTTTTTCAAATACTCTAATAAAGGAAAAAATAGTGCTTGAACTAAAAAGAAAATATGACAAAGTAGTCATGGTAGGAGATGGAATTAATGATATACTGGCGTTCAGGGCAGCAGACATAGGAATAATGACAACTCAACAGGGTGACAAAAGACCCGAAAAACTCAGAGAAGCTGCAGACGTGATAGTTGACAATATAATAAAAGTTGTAGACGTGGTAAAAGCGTTGTAATCAATATGTAAAGGGAATTATTATATAAACGAGTCAATATAACTGATGGGTCAATATAATAAGGCAAATCTTTAAAAAGTCGGTATAACAGCATGAAATTTAAATACTGATTAGGCAAATTCGCCAGATGAACTTGACTTTAAATGTTACTTCAAATGTTAACAGTGAAAAAATAATGCGTTACGTTTATGTAATCTTTAATCTTATAGTTGTTGCCCAAACGTGTGAAACTTGTTTCTATTAATATATTACTCACTTGTAGTAATTGCTTTTCACTCTTGAGCGATATGCTCAGGCAGGCAAGAGTCACCAGAAAGTTTTGCAGCTCATAATTGCGGAGGAAAATCCATGCCAGTATTTATTGAAGTCAAAAACTTGACCGTAGATTTTGACGGTCATAAGGCCCTGAAAAATGTAAATTTAAGTATTAACGAAGGGGAAATAGTTGGGATTCTTGGAAAAAGCGGGTCCGG